>JACIXQ010000111.1 GCA_014360465.1 bacterium | reverse complement strand
TGCTTGCGGAGGTAGGGTGCAAAAGACGACGACAGGGGTAAAGACCTCTCAGAAGGAATTGGAATTCGCTGTTTTGGGTAAATCAATTCATCCTTACTGGGATGAGGTAAGGATGGGAGCGGAAGCAGCGGGAAAAGACTTAGGAGTCAAAGTTTATTTCTATGCTCCCCAGAAAGAGGATGTGCGAGCGCAGATTTCCCAGCTTGAAAGCTATATTTCCTCTAAAGTAAATGGCATAGCATTCGGAGCTTCTGACCCCGATGCCATAGCGGACACGATCAAGAAGGCAATGGAGATGGGCATTCCCTGCGTAGCTATAGATACTGATGCCCCCAAATCGGGAAGGCTTGCCTACATAGGAACGGGGAACTATGAAGCAGGTAGGATTGCTGGAGAGACCTTGGCTAAATTATTAGGCGGGAAAGGAAAGGTTGTAATCCTCACTGGTTCTCTCACCGCCCTTAATTCCCGAGAAAGAATGGAAGGTTTCAAAGCGGCCATATCAAAATATCCTGGGATTAAGATATTGGACACAGTATGCGATTATGAGGACCAATCCAAGGCAGTAGCGAACGCTGAAGCAGCGCTTTCAGCCCACCCTGACCTATCAGCTTTCTATGGTGTTTATGCCTTCAATGGACCAGCGGCTGCTTTAGCGGTTGAGAGGGCAAATAAAGCGGGCAAAGTCAAGATAGTCTGCTTTGATACTACACCCGAGCATATGGAGTACATCAAGAAAGGTGTAATAACCGCTACAATCGGGCAAAGACCCTATATGATGGGTTACTTGGGAGTTGCTCTTCTTTATAACATCGCGAAAATGGGACAGGAAAAGGCGTTGATGATGATACCCAAAGATAAAAAGATTGATACTGGCGTTGATATTGTGACAAAAGATAATTTAGAGGAGTATCGTCATAAGCTACAAGAATTAGGAATACCCGTAAAGTGGTGATTTGTAGGTTTTATAGCCTCGTTTTGTTTCCTATTCTAATTCTAATAAGAAACAATAGAATATTAAAATGAGGCATTAAAAAGGTTACAAATCCTTTACCATATATGTGTTGAGCAGGCGATATCCTTGTTTCAAGAAGTATTCCCTTGCTCCGATGCCTGCTATCACTGCTATTCTATTCACATTCCATTCCTCTTTAGCTATTCTTTCCGCTTCGCTTAGTAATTTTTTGCCTAAGCCGAAATGTTGAACTGCTAATGCATCTTTTTGGTGAAGTGGAACAAGTGGTCCATATGTGTGTATTTCCCTCACAACTGCCTTTGCATCTGTCCATTTTTTCACAAGCCCCTCCCCTACCCTACGCAATCTAAGGAAGGCAAATAGAGTCTCTCGGTCCTTGGATTCAAATGATAGGAAAACTTCCTGTCCTTCCGAAGCCTCATAATCCAAGCGAACCAATTCCAACTCGCTCCAATCTAACGGAGCGGTTGTCGCTTGACGACATCTTATACACCTGCATTTGACCATTTTCTGTAGAACCTGCCGCATATTTGACATTTTGCTTCCTGCTACAATCTGGTCGGCAGGAATATCCCTTATGACCCTTATAATCCTTACATAGGTTGGCACGATTGCCTTTATCTTTGCCAAAAGCTCAATAAGTTCCTCGTCGGAGTATGGAATATATTCCCCATTTTCCCAGAGCTTATATAGCTCGGAATAGGGAGTGACCACGCAGGGATAAATTTTCAGCTGGTCGGGTCTATATGAAGGGTCATTGAAGAGTATTTCAAATTGTTCATAATCCTTATTCTTATCGCTTCCCAGGAGATTTAACATCATATGATAAGTTACCTTAAAACCTGCGTCCTTAAGTAGTTTAGTAGATTCTTTTACTTCCTTTGTTGTGTGTCCTCGTTTGTTCAAAAGGAGAACATCATCGTAGAGGGACTGGACGCCTATCTCCACCCTTGTAACACCCAATTTTCTGAATCTCTTCAATTCCTCCTCATTAATCAAATCTGGACGAGTCTCAACAGTTAAACCTACACAGCGATTTTGTGCTGTTTCATTCCAACTTTGGGCTTCGGCTAAGCTTCTTGCGGTCCTTCCATTTAAAGCGTCGAAACACCGTTTTATAAACCAGGTTTGATAACTTCTTGGTAAATACGAGAATGTCCCGCCCATAACTATTAGGTCGACTTTGCTGGTTGGATGTCCCATCTCCCTATAATGTCTCAATCTGGCTTCAACTTGCCTGAATGGGTCATATTGATTATCCTCTGCTCGCATAACAGCTGGCTCGTTATGAATGTAACTTTTCGGAACCCCTTTTTCCGAAGGGCAGTAGATGCAATGACCAGGGCAAGGGAAAGGTTTGGTGAAAACTGCCACAGGTGCCACCCCGGAGAGCGTTCGCATCTCCTTCTTTAGGAGGAAACTTTCCAAAAAGGGTTTTCTCTCAAATAATCCTTTATTTACTACATTACGATAGATAGCGAGGAGTTCCACCTTTGAAGGATAAGGAATCCTTTGCTCACTTATTTTCTCCCTCAATAATTTTTGGAATTCCTCTATATTCCTCGCTGTAGCTATTACATCAAGGAAGATTTTTTCTAAAGCACCTGGTTCAGCCTTTACTTTCACATTTTAATATTTTATCATTTTTAATCAGAATTGAAAAACACGAGAAATCGCATTAATAAATTAAATTAGAATGAGAAGCATATCATATTCCCGGATAAAAAAGGAATTGAAGAATACCTATGAAGCAGTGGCGCAGGAATTCTCCCAGACCCGTCGTAAAGCCTGGGAGGAAATGGAATACTTGGGTAGAAAAGTTTGGGAGGGAGCAAAGGTTTTGGACATCGGTTGTGGGAATGGGCGTCTCCTTTATGTGCTTCCCCAAAATATAGAATACATTGGTGTGGATTTAAGCAAGAATTTGGTTAGAGAAGCTCGGAGACTTCACCCAGGCAGGAAGTTCATAACCGGTGATTTTCTTTCCCTTCCCATTGAAAGGCTTGGTAAGGACTATGATTTTCTTTTCGCTATCGCTGTTTTTCACCACCTTCCTACCCATAGAACTCGCCTTAATTTTCTTAAAAAGGCGAGAGAACTTTTAAAACCGAATGGGAAGCTTATGCTAACTGTTTGGAACCTCTGGAAGGAGGAAAAATACAGCGATAAAATTGATGAGGATGGAGACATCTTCATTCCCTTTGGCAAGGAGAAGGCTCCTCGCTACTACCACGCTTTTCGTAAAGATGAGCTGATGGAGCTTGCCGAAGAGGCGGGCTTCGCTATAGATGAATTCATTGAGAACCGAAATATCGTTATTATCTTGAGCAAATTATGAGAAGAGTTATTCAATATTTTCCATTTATAATTCTCGTTTTCTGTGTACTTGTTTTCCGAAACCATCCCTCCTCTACTGGCGAGGAGCTCTATCCATTACTTCCTATGCCAGATATTTCGGAAATGAAAAGCATAATGGTATTTGCACCTCACCCTGATGATGAAACCCTGGCTTGTGGGGGACTTATTGCGGAAGCGAGGTCAAGAAATATCCCCGTTACAGTAGTAGTCGTCACCAACGGTGAGTCATTCTCATATGCTGCCCATATTCACTATAAGAAGATAATCTTGCCCCCTTCCTATTACATTAAGTTCGGAGAGAAAAGGCAAAAGGAAACGCTTTCAGCTATGAAACTACTCGGTGTATCAAGCAACGATGTCATATTTCTCGGTTATCCAGATTCAGACCTGCGATTGCTTTGGGAAAGTTATTGGGGTTTTAATCAGCTCTACACCCATACCCTTCTCCGTACCCGTTTTTCTCCATTCCAAAATATCTATCGGAAAAATGCTCCCTACTGTGGGGCTTCCTTACTTGAGGATATAAAAGAACTGTTGATTAAACATAGACCGGATTATGTTTTCATCCCCTCAGCGGAGGATGCCCATCCAACACACTGGGCAGTGAATTGCTTCTGTGTTATGGCTCTTGAGGAATTAAAGGAACAAAGGGGTTATTCACCGAAAATATTTACCTATTTAGTCCATCGCGGCAGATTTCCTTATCCCCGTGCTATAAATCTGAGAGAGGTCATAAAGCCACCTTCTTCCCTCTTAGGTATTGGAATCCACTGGAGAACGCTTCCGCTTTCCCAAAGCATAGTTGAACTTAAGTATGAAGCGATAAAACAATACAAAAGTCAATTGCTTCCTCGTATGAAACTGTTTATGTTTTCCTTCGCAAGGCAGAACGAACTTTTTGCCGAGGAAAAGGAAGCAGTTCACCTACCCTTTGTAAATAAAGGAAGGATAAAAATAGATGGCAAAATAGAGGATTGGACAGGAATACCACCCTTTATCATAGACCCCCAAAAGGATACACTTATTCACAGATTGGAACCTTCAGCCGATATAGCCTACATATACGCTTGCCAGGATGAGGATAATCTCTATCTTATGCTTAAGCTCTCTGGTAAACCAAGCCGAGAGGTGAAGTGCTACTTCAATATTTTAGGAGTTGAGGAAAAAGGTGATGAAAGATTGAGGTTGAAGAAGGAGGTTAGAGCAGGAAAGAACTATGAAGGATTAGAGATTGCCATACCCCTACCTACATTAAAGGATAATAAGCTACTATTTATTGGGGCAACGACTAATTATGGGACGATTACCGTTGATAAGAGCGCATATCGCGTGGCTATTTTGAAAAATACCCTTCATAAGCTGGTCCATCATTCAGGAAAGAAGAATGTTCATAGCCATTTGCTGAACATCAATTTGCATCGCTTTTGATTAGTTTAATCATCAATAGCGAGTTTGGCACTATCACAAGGTCACTGAAAATCATCGCTAAACCAGCAAGCAAGGGATTGAGCTTTATACCCCATAGGGGATAGAGAAGACCAGAGGCAAGGGTTATGCCGATAGAGTTATAGAAAAACGCCCAAAAAAGGTTCTGTTTAATTTTTCTGAGTGCAAGAGAGCTTATTTCTAAGCCAGCTAATATCTTTTTTAAATCGCCTCCTAAGATCACCATTTCACCTGCTTCAATAGCTATGTCACTTCCAGACCCCACGGCTATCCCAAGGTCAGCTTCCGCTAAAGCAACCGCATCATTAACACCATCCCCTACCATCGCTACTTTCCCCATTTTCTTTAATTCTTTAATCTTCTCTCCCTTTTCATTAGGCATAACATTTGCTATAACTTCCTCAATTGATAGTTTTTCCCCCAACATCTTTGCGGATTTTATGTTATCTCCAGAAAGAACGACTACTCTTTTTCCCAGCTTTTTTAATCTCTCTATCACGACCTTGGCTTCTTCCTTTAATATATCACCCAAAGCCAAGATTCCTTGCAATTTACCATCAACAAGCAAGCAAATAACTGTTTTGCCTTCGTCCTTCAGCCTTTCAATTATATGCTCTGTCTTATCATATTCTCGGTTTCTTTCGTAAACATCAGCATTGCCAAGGAAAATTTCCTTACCTTTGTATTTCGCTAAGGTCCCTTTGCCAGGTTGATAATTAAATTCATCGGGTAGGGGGAGGAGAAGTTGTAATTGATGAGCTTCTCTTAGGATAGCTTCTGCTATGGGATGCTCGCTCTGTCTCTCAGCGATTCCAGCGTAGAATAAGACATCCTCTTTTGAAAAGCCGTTGAAGGGTATGATATCTGTAATAAGGAGTTTCCCTTTTGTTAATGTCCCTGTTTTATCGAACACAAAGATCTTTATTTGGGAGAGCATCTGGACGGCTCTTCCGCTTTTAAATAAAATTCCATTCCTTGCTCCAATTCCTATCCCTAAAGCAACTACTATTGGTGTTGCTAATCCAAGAGCGCAGGGACAGGCAACGATAAGCACAGAAATAGCGTTAAGTAGAGCGAAACCTGTGTCCTTCCCCACATAATACCAGATTAAGAAGGTAAAAGCGCTTATTCCAACTACTATGGGCACGAAGTAAGAGGAAATCTTATCGGCAATCTCTTGTAAAGGAGCTTTTCTTGCTTGTGCTTCTTCTGCAAGTCTCACTATCTGGGAAAGGAGAGTTTCCCCTCCCACTTGTATCGCTTTCATCATAAATGAACCAACAGTATTCAAAGTACCTCCAATGACTTTATCTCCTTCTTTTTTCTCTTGGGGCAAACTCTCGCCAGTTATAAGGGATTCATCGATGAGAGAAAACCCCTGAATTATGACCCCATCGACCGGTATTTTTTCTCCAGGCTTAACGAGAAGAATATCTCCAACCTTAACTTCTTCTATTGGAATATCTATTTCTTGGCCATTTTTTATGAGGTGAACTTTTTTAACTTGTAAGCTTAGCAATTGCTCTATGGCTTTGCTGGCTTTTCCTCTTGCAAGTGATTCTAAATATCTACCCAATAGGATGAAGAAAACAAGTAAGCCGGCTATCTCATAATATAAATGTTGTTCACCCACGATATCTTTCCCGAACCAA
>JACIXQ010000110.1 GCA_014360465.1 bacterium | reverse complement strand
TCGGGATTGAAATATTTCCCGTCCTCTCCTTGTTGTGTTACCTGCCAGCCATCTTTTATTATGATGGCTCCCTTCTTGCCCCAAATGGAGATTTCTTCACCCCAGCCAGGGTTATCCCCGATTATACCGATTGAACCGAGAATGCCATTTTCAAACTTCACTGCAAGGGCGGAAAGTATATCCACTTTCGCTTCTTCTTTCTCCATATAGGCAAATACCTCCAAGGGACGAGCTTCTGTCAACCATAAAATAGCGTGGACAAGATGGCTACCTGAATCGGTAATCTGTCCTCCTCCTGCGAGTTCAGGTACGCCTCTCCAGCTATAAAGGGCAGCCGGTAGCCAGTTCTGTGCCTGGTAGGCAGATATGAAAAGGAGTTTCCCCAGCTTACCCGAGCTTATTACTTCCTTAGCATATAGTAAAGCAGGCATAAAACGTCTTTGGTAGCCAATCATCACCGTTAGCCCTTTTTCCTCCGCGAGCTCGGTTATCTTTTCCGCATGAGCAACGCAACAGACCATCGGTTTCTCAACGAAAACATTTATCCCTTTCTCCAGGCAATCTATCACCTGCTCATAGTGGGCTGTGTGGGGACTGGCGATGATAGCCGCGTCAAGTTGTTCCTTGTTTAGTAACTCTTTGTAGTCACTATAAAGCCTCGCATTTTTCAAAGCAGGAAATTCGTTGAGGGCTTTCTCCATAGATTGAGGTTCTGGGTCCGCAAGTGCTACTATCTCCACCTCTTTGCCCAAAAGCTTTTTGTTATTAAGAACGCGAATATGAGCGCGTGCCATACCGCCGGAACCGATTATTGCGAAACGCAATTGATTCTACCTCCTTTTGTTTTTTTACCATAATTATATAATTTTCGCTGCATTTTCAAAATTTTATTGGTAAATCCATAATTCCGATAATTCTTTTAAGATTGCTTAAGCAATACATCTTAAAGGGGGTTATCGGAGAAAAATGAGACTTGATTTTTGGGAAAATTAAGGGATAAGATGATTATAGCCCTGCTACAAACGAGATGCTTGTTTAAATCTTATAAGAGATGATGACAAATTTGAAGATAGCCCAGATAACATACTCCTATTATCCCTTAAAGGGCGGTGCCGATATTTACCTTAACAACCTCTTCCAATTATTAAGGGAAAAGGGATACGACCAGGTAGTCTTCCAAAAGTGGGAAAGAGAAACACCAGAGTATGTTCGGTGTTTGCCACCCTTGCCACGGTTAAAAGGTCACGATTTCTGGTTTTATCCCCTCTTTCTTTTATTTCTTGCTCCTCATCTTGCCGATTATGACCTTTTAGTGGTCCATTATCCTCCATATTTCTTACCACTATGTTGGCATAAGAGAACGATAACTATCTCTCATGGAGTCACCTGGGACGACGCACCAAATTCTAAAACCGGAAGATTTAAGAAGGCGCTGGCGAAATTTGCTTTTAGGAAAACGACATCTTTCGTGGCGAATGACACATTCTTCTTGAGAGAGATGGGTTTGAATATAAGACCTGGAGAGAAAAAATTCACTCAAATAGTTGAGAAACGATGGTTCATTCCAAATTGCGTTGATATTAATTTGTTCTCTAAATCAGAGGACAACCAAAAAGATGACATAATTGTTCCTCGCAACCTTTATTTTTCTCGTGGTTTGCACCTTGCTATAGAGGCTTATGCTATGATAAAAGAAACATTTAAATCGGTTAATATGGTGATAGTTGGTGGTTCCGGGCAAGTAGAGTATAGTAGATATCTATTGAAACGCGTGGATGAACTGGGGCTTAAGGGACGAGTAAAATTCATCGGACATATACCTTGGAAGGATATGAAACGAATATATCAGCGTGCTGGGCTCTGTCTTATACCTTCCCTTTATGGTGAAGGGACATCGCTTTCTGCCCTTGAGGCGATGGCAAGTGGGATAGCAACCATATCTACTAATGTGGGTGGATTATCGGATTTGCCCACATTGAAATGCGAACAATCAGCAGAATCATTGGCAGAAGAAATCCTCCGAGTTTATCCCAAAAGAAAGGAAATAGGGGAATGGCAGAGGGAATTGGTCAGAAATGAGTTCTCTATGGATTTATGGAGACAAGCATGGTTAAAGGTGATAGAATCTACTTTAACTATTCCATAAGAGATAGGAGGTGCACGCTTTGAAAATCCTCGTTATTCATGGTCCAAACCTTAACCTTTTGGGGTTAAGAGAACCGGAAGTTTATGGTAGATACAGTTTGGAAGAGATAAATAAGGATATTCGTGAAGAGGCTGAGAGATTAGGTCTGGAAGTTGAGATAGTTCAATATAACGGAGAGAAGGAGATAATAGAGAAGCTTCACAGCGCAATCAACCAGTTTCAGGGCATCATAATAAATCCGGGAGCTTATACACATTATAGCATCGCCATAAGGGACGCAATTGCTGCCGTGAGATTACCAACCATAGAAGTTCACCTTTCCAACATCTATTCTCGTGAAGAGTTCAGACACCATTCGGTAACTGCTCCGGTTTGCCTCGGTGGAATATATGGTTTTGGAGTAGCGAGCTATCTACTTGCCTTAAGAGCACTTAAAATGGTGTTGGAGGAGAGATAAATGCTTACCCCTACCCTAAAGCAAGCATTAGAGGAGAAAGAAATAGAAGCGTTGCTCGTAACTCATAGGGAGAACATCGCATATCTCTGTGGCTTCTATGGTTCACTGGGTGTCCTTCTTCTTTGGGAAAATCCGGTGCTTTTCGTTGACGGTAGATATTATACGCAGGCAAAGGAAGAAGCTAAGAATTGCGAGGTTGTCTGGGCAAAGAATTTATTCTGGAATACAGTTTGCGAGCAAATTAAAAATAGAGGGCTCAAAAGGCTTGGTTTTGAAGAATCACACTTAAGCTATCACTTATATAGAATTCTGAGGGATAGATTGAGAGGAATTCGTCTTATTCCCCTCAGCGATGTGGTGGAAAGGGAAAGGATGATAAAACAGGCTTGGGAAATTGAAAGGATTGAACAAGCTCAAAGGCTTAGTGAGGAAGCCCTTTCTCATTGCCTTGCTTTTCTCAAAGAGGGGATAAGTGAAAAAGACCTTGCTGTTGAATTAGAATTTTACATAAAGAAAAAGGGAGGAGATTTAGCCTTTGAAAGCATTATTGCCTTCGGAGAAAGGTCTGCCCTTCCCCATGCAAAATGCACGACGAGAAAACTTAAAAAAGGGGATATAGTCCTTTTTGATATAGGGGCAAGGGTTGAAGGTTACTGCTCGGATATGACCAGGGTCTTCTTTTTCGGGAAACCTCAAGAGGATTTGATAGAAATATACTATGCTGTTCTCAATGCTCAGCAAAAGGTGATCGATGCTATAAGAGCAGAAATGAAAGGTTCGGAAGCCGACGAGATAGCAAGAAGCGAATTGAGGGAAAAAGGATTTGCCGATTTATTTACACATTCGCTCGGACATGGTGTGGGGCGCGAGGTCCACGAGCTTCCCGCCCTTGCTCCCTATGTAGAAGAAAAACTCCCTCCTAACTGTGTTGTCACCGTTGAACCAGGCGTTTATATTGAAGGCATAGGAGGAGTAAGGATAGAGGATATGGTTTTGGTAATGGAAGATGGTTCTAAGGACCTAACGAAGTTCACAAAAGAGCTGACCATCCTATAGACTACGGAGAAGGCATTTCGTTAAACCGATAAGTATGCTAAAGAATTGTCTGCCACGATGAATGAAGCCTCTCAAATCCTTTTTCGTTCTTCTATGTTCCATTTTAATTGGAACTTCCTTCACCTTGAAGCCATTTCTAATAGCATGGATGGTCAAGACCGTCTCTAAGCCGAAGCCCCTTTCCCAGGGAAAATTTGATAGGACTTCCCTTCTTAATGCCCGTTGACCACTTATAGGTGCTTCTAACTTCCTTCCAGTGAGCATCATTATTCCCAGGCGTGAGAGACCAAGCACGAAGCCGAAACCTCCCTTGCCAAATGGCAGAACTCCTATAGTCATATCTGCTTCACCCCTCAAAATGGGTTGTAGAAGTTTCTTACCTTCAATTGCTGTGCTTCCGATATCAGCGTCAAGGAAAAGGATTATATCGCCTTTGCTTAAAATAAAACCACTCAGCACAGCGAAGCCCTTTCCCATATTCTTTTTTAATTTTATCGTCTTTCCACCAGCTGCCTTTGCTTTCAGGAAAGTATCATCTTGGGAGCCATCGTCTACAACAATTACCTCATCGGCAAATGGCAATGTATGTTTTACAGTATCCCCTATTCTATCAGCCTCGTTATAGGCAGGAATAATCGCCGATATCTTCGGTCTCAAAGCTTCAAGGGGGGAAGTAAATCATCAGCATCCTTCCCCATACCGTAGTTACCCTCCTCCCCAGAAAGCAATAGAACGCTCGCAATTTGCCCTACCTCGTAGTCCAGGCAATCGACCGTTGAGATACCCAAAGATTTATAGTAAGGGATTGGAGAAAAAGCGGGCGCAAACTCCTCTCCACCGATTATTCTTAAACCTTCGGCTTTTAGATAGGAAATTAAAGGGATATCAAGTTTTTGAACCCTATCTTTATCAGCTTGTTTATCGGATATTATGATAATTTTCATTGCGCTGCCCTTCCAATCTTCAATTCTGATGATATTCTCCTTTTCCATTCCCCTTAAGCCTTCTTTATTTCCTATGTATAAGTTTCTCGCAAGTGTGTTTAAAACATTTTCCAAATCCTCTCTTGCCATAAGGTTCTGAGGGTAGAGAAAAATGGTGAAACGGATTTCTCCTCCCGCACTCTCTATAACTTCCTCCAAGTCAGAGACAGTTTTATCGTCAACTTTGCCAATGGGTAGTATGCCCACAGCTTGTCCAAGAAGTTTCCCCCTCACAATGGTGGGTGTGATTAGTTTAGCTAATTTCCTGTAATTCGCCAATATTTGCTCCCTTTTTTGGGAAAGTTCTCGTTCTTTCCTCACCTCTTCTCTAACCTTAGCGAATTCGCTTCGAAGCCCTCGCGAAAGAGCTTGAATATCGCCTCTCATAACGAAGGCGGAACCTATAAGGATTCCGATACTAAGAGACAAGAAAATGGCAACAAGACTCAAAAAATGATATCTAAGACTTATCATCTTCCTGTTCCTCCAAGAAATTTTTGAGTTTTTGTAATGCTCGTTCAACCAAAGCCTGATATCTTTTTCTTTTATCCCTTATCCTTATCTCAAGAGGAGGTAATAGCCCAAAGTTGGCATTCATAGGTTGAAAATTTTCCGGGTTGGCAGAACTGATATAATTTGCCAAGGCTCCCATCATCGTTTCCTTAGGGAAGACTAACTGCGTTAAGCCTTTTATCAAACGAGCTGCGTTTATTCCTGCAATGAGTCCCGATGCTGCGGATTCTATGTATCCTTCAACTCCCGTTATTTGTCCAGCGAAAAATAGCCATTGCTTTCCCTTGAACCTGAAGGTAGGTTCAAGGAATAAGGGGGATAAGATATAGGTATTGCGATGAACCTTACCATAGCGAGCGAATTCAGCCTGCTCCAATCCGGGTATCAAGCGAAAAACCCGCCTCTGCTCGGGATAAGTGAGGCGTGTCTGGCAGCCGACCATACTGTAGAGGGTATCGGAAACATCTTCCCTTCTCAATTGCAGAACAGCAAATGGTCTTCTTCCATTTATTTCCAACCCCACTGGTTTAAGGGGACCATAGGTAAGGGCAAGAACATCTTTTTTCGCTATCTCCTCAATTGGCATACAGGCTGAGAAGAATTTCGGCTCTTCAAATGGTTTTAAAGGAACCTGCTCAGCGGTTATGAGGGCATTATAGAATCTCAAATATTCCTCCTCATTCATTGGACAGTTTATATAAGCAGGTTCGCCCTTGTCATAACGCGAGGCAATGAAAACCTTTGAGAAATCAATAGAATCCTTGTATACGATAGGGGAGACGGCATCATAAAAGTAAAGATATTCTTTTCCGGTGAGTTTTTTAATCTCCTCGCTAAGGGAGGGACTTGTCAGTGGACCAGTTGCTATTATCGCTGGTTCATCAGGTATTTGGGTGACTTCCTCGTTAACGATTTCTATAAGTGGATGATTTTTCAGAATAGAAGTTATTTTCTGGGAAAAGATTTCTCGGTCAACAGCAAGAGCTTCTCCCGCAGGGACTTTCGTTTCCTCCGCCACCTGGATTATCAAAGAATTTAGCAGTTTCATTTCAACCTTAAGTAGACCTCCAGCAGTTGTAAGGGATGTGCTTTTCAAAGAATTTGAGCAAACGAGCTCGGCAAGATAAGGGGTTCTATGAGCTGGTGTGAAAATTTTGGGGCGCATTTCGTAAAGGATTACCTTTATCCCTCTTGAAGCTGCCTGCCAGGCTGCTTCACAACCTGCTAATCCGCCACCGATGATTATTAAGCTCTTTTCCATCATAATTGGGAAAACGGCGTTTTATAATTAATTATAATGGCTTTGATGAATAATCAAAAAATTCAATACCATGCTCTACAGTGAGAAAGCATTAATTATGCTTTGATTTCCTTTTAAAACACTTTTCTTTTATGGTGAGTAACCGAAAGTATGTTGGGAGCACATCCTTAAGGATGTGCTCCCAACATAACATTACATTAACTTACTATCTGGCTTTAAAAAAGAGAAAAATCAAGCGCTATTTTCTCCTTATAGGATTTACCTAAAGCTAAATCAAGTTTGAAATTACCTTTTCCCAATCCTAAGC
>JACIXQ010000011.1 GCA_014360465.1 bacterium | reverse complement strand
TATTGCACGTTTGCCCTCAAGGGAGTATACTTCTTTCGGAATAGAGGCAATCATCTTCTTACACCTCCTTTTAGAAGGTTTGTTATAGGAATAAATTGTAGGGGATGATTGCCTCTTGTCATCATTATTATTGAGGAAACTACCCCTTTTCGAGTAAATTATTTTTGAGGAAGAGCGTAATTTTGCAAATTCAATATGGAAAGTTAAAATTATTCAAAATAGGAGGTAATGGAAATGGAACTCACATTATACGATACCACTTTACGCGATGGCGCCCAGATGGAGGGTATATCTTTCTCCTTAGAGGATAAGATTCGTATCGCTCGGAAGCTTGACGAGTTCGGCATTCATTATATTGAGGGTGGGTGGCCAGCCTCCAATCCCAAAGACCTTGCCTTCTTTAAGAAGATGTCCGAGGAACCGCTCAAAAACGCCAAATTAGCCGCTTTCGGCTCCACAAGGAAGGCTAACAGGAAACCGGAGGATGATACCAATCTCGTTATGCTGGTTCAGATGGATACTCCCACGGTTACAATATTTGGTAAATCGTGGGATTTCCAGGTTAGAGAGGTTCTCAAAGTCTCCCTTGAGGAGAATCTCAGGATGATAGATGATTCTATTAGATTCCTTAAATCTTTTAATCGCGAGGTAATATTCGATGCGGAACACTTTTTTGATGGATATAAATCCGACCCAGCCTATGCAATTGAGTGTTTATTAGCAGCTGAAGAAGCAGGAGCTGACATAATTTGCCTTGCCGATACTAATGGGGGTAGTTTGCCTCACGAGGTGGGGGAAATAACCGCATCGGTTAAGGAAAAGATAAAGAAGCCACTCGGCATACACGCCCATAATGACTCTGAAACCGCCGTTGCGAACACGATAGAAGCCGTTCGGGCGGGAGCTGTGCATATCCAGGGGACGATAAACGGTTATGGTGAGCGCTGTGGCAATGCAAACTTGTGCTCAATCATTCCCATTCTTGTTTTAAAGATGGGGTTAGAGGTTATAGACAAAGAGAGATTGAAGCATCTTGTGGAGCTTTCTCATTTCGTAGCTGAGATAGCGAACATCGTTCCCGCTAATAATATGCCATTTGTTGGTAGGTCTGCTTTCGCTCATAAGGGCGGAGTCCATGTTGATGCCATAAGGAAGAACCCTCGTTCCTATGAGCACATAGACCCCGAACTTGTTGGAAACGAAAGGCGGGTTCTCGTTTCCGAGCTCTCGGGAAGCTCTACAATTCTTTATAAGACAAAAAGGCTAGACCTTGACCTTACCAAGGACTCCAAGGAGACACGCTTGATTTTGGAGAAATTGGTGGAGTTGGAGAATCAGGGATATCATTTTGAAGGGGCAGAGGCTTCCTTCGAATTGTTGGTCAAGAAGATAACAGGTGGCTACAGGAAGCTCTTCGACCTCCTTGGGTTGCGAGTGATAGTGGAGAAGAGAAGCGAGGAAGAGGGATTCGTCACGGAGGCTACTTTAAAGCTAAGCGTCAATGGACAGGTAACTCACACTGTAGCAGAGGGTGATGGACCAATCCACGCCCTTGATAATGCTCTTCGCAAGGCGCTTCTTCAATTCTATCCCGAATTGGAGAAGATAAGGCTAACCGATTTCAAGGTAAGGGTGATAAGCGGCACCGAGGGCACAGCAGCGAAAGTTCGCGTTCTTGTGGAATCCTTTGACGGTGAAGAGGTCTGGTCAACTATCGGGGTCTCAACCAACATTATAGAAGCTTCCTGGCAGGCGCTTGTTGAATCAATTGAGTATGGGTTACTGAAGGGAGGGAAATAATTGAGTGATGTATTGAGCAAATTTTTCTCCTCCTCCCTGAAAATGGTGGAGGAGGAGATGGAAAAACTTCTTTCCCAATTTGATTTGCCCCTTTATAACTTAATCCGTTACCATCTTGGCTGGATGGATGAGAATGGTAACTGGTTGGGAGAAGAGGAAAGAAGAAAATTTGGGGGTAAGAGGGTTCGTCCTATGATGCTCCTTGCAATTAATAAATTGCTGGGTGGCAGTACAAGAAAATGCCTTCCTGCTGCATCTGCCATTGAATTCCTCCATAATTTTTCCCTCGTTCACGACGATGTTGAGGATGGGGACGAGGTTAGAAGGTTTCGTCCTACTGTTTGGAAGATATGGGGTGTGCCTCAAGCTGTAAACCTTGGTTCTTCAATGCAGGCTATTGTGAATTTATCAGCTATTTCCCTGTGTCAAAATTTCCCTGCCGAAATTGTCAACAAGGTTTTGGAAGAATTAACCTGGGCAATCATCAGGATGACAGAAGGACAATATCTTGACCTCGTTATGCAAGAAGGAGAGGAGTCAACTATAAGCGATTACCTTGATATGGTAAGAAAGAAAACGGGAACCTTATTTGAAAGGGCTTGTCGGATTGCGGCAATTCTCGCTAATAGGAAAGACGAGGTAGTGGAGAGGGCTGGCAAATTTGGGATGTTCTTTGGGCTCGCTTTCCAGATCAAGGACGATTACCTGGGCATTTGGGGAGAACCTGAGAAAATAGGGAAGCCAGCGGAGGATATCCATAAGGGAAAGAAGAGCTTCCCCATTGTATTTGCTCTGAATAAAAGTCCGAGAAGAGAGGAACTTACCGAGATATTGGCAAAGAATGAAAAAGAGAAGGAGGACATAATTAGGGTATGGGAAATTCTTGATGAGATAGGGGCGAAGGAATATACACGGGAGTTTTGTGAATCATATACCGATGATGCCATCTTCCATCTCGCAAGGTTAGGAGGTAAAAGCTCGCTTCGCCGGGAATTGGAGGAATGGGTCAGGCAAAGCTTGAGGATAGAGATATAAGTAACGAGAAATTATCCGTGAAAAATGGCTAAGATTTATCTCAAAGCCAAAGGCTTGGGTTTTTGTCCCGGTGTAAGGAGGGCTATTCGGATGGCCGAAAAAGTACTTGAAAGTGGGGATAAGGTATATGTGATAGGTGATTTGATACATAACGAAGGGGAAATGCAAAGGCTTAAGATGCAGGGTCTGAGGGTTGCAAATTGTGTTGAGGAAATTCCTCCAGATGCTTTTTTGCTCATTCGTGCTCACGGTGCTCCACCAGAAATTATAAATAAGGCAAAGGGTAAAGGGGTGAGGATAATAGATTGTACCTGCTCGCGGGTGAGAAGAGCCCAGATAACAGCTCTGAAGCTTTTTCAGGAGAATAGGAAGGTATTTATATTTGGGGATAGGGAACATCCCGAGGTAAGGGGGATTCTCGGGTATATAGGGGGAGCGGGATGTGTAATAGAAAGTGAGGAGGAGCTGGAGAATATACCTGTTGGAGAGAAAGTAGGTTTACTGTGTCAAACGACCAAGGGTGGAGATAAATTTAGAAAAATAGCCCAATTGCTTGCGAATAGGGTTGGCGATTTGAGATTTGAGGATACATCCTGCCCTGAGGTGGAGAGGCGCAGAAAGGTATCCATAGAACTGGCTAAGGAGGTCGACATAATGCTTATTGTGGGAGGTGTAAGAAGCGCCAACACCAAAAGGTTGAAGGAAGCTTGCGAGCGTTTAGGGGTTAGAAGTTACCTCGTGGAAAGAGCCGAGGATTTAAGGCAGGAATGGTTTGAGGAAGGGGAGGTCGTTGGTATAACGGCGGGTCTCTCCACACCTTTATGGGAAATAAGGGAAATAGAAAATAAACTTAAGGAAATATTGAGGAGGTATATTAGAAGATGAGAAGACAATGGTTACTTTTTCAAACTATTTTTATCTCTATATCCCTTTCCTTTTCTGCTTCTATAAAGTTAGGACCAATCGTGCAAAATATTACTCCTTATGCTGTCACAATTTCCTGGTGGACAGATGAGAAAGACGCCGGGAAAGTATTTTGCACCGATGGAAAGGAGCATTTTTCTTTGCAATCTAAAGAGGGAACATATCAAAAGGTAAGAATTACCGGTCTTAAACCAGATAGGCTCTACACTTACCGAGTTGAGGGCAACAACTACACTGCTGGACCTTTCACTTTCCGAACAGCTCCTTTGGGTGGTAAGCCCTTTAGATTCGCGGTTTATGGCGATACCCGAACACAGGACGAAATTCATAGGGAGATCGTCAGGTCTGTTAAAAGATATAAGCCAGCTTTCGTTATCCATACAGGTGACCTTGTCGCTGATGGAAACCAACTCCAGCAGTGGGAGAATTTCTTCAAAATTTCTCAGGAACTTTTACAAACTGCCCCTATTTACCCAGTGCTTGGGAACCACGAGAAAAATTCGCCCTTATATTTTCGCTTCTTTTCTCTACCAGGAGCTGAGCGCTATTATTCCTTCAACTGGGGAGTTTGTCACATCATAGCCCTTGATAGCAACGAGGAATATCTCAACTCTCCTTCCCAGTTGAAATGGTTAAGGGAAGATCTGGAATTGCATAAAAACTATCCCTATATAATTGTCTTCTTCCATCACCCGCCGTTTACCCTTATTGAGGATAGAAAAAGCTATGCCCAAAAAGTAAGGGAGATTATAGTCCCAATTTTGGAAAAATACAAAGTGAGCGTCGTTTTCCTTGGACACGACCATAATTATCAGCACTTCTATGTTAACGGAATAAATTACATCGTTGCTGGCGGAGGTGGGGCGCCCCTCTACCCCATTTCCAAACCCGATAGGTATACGGTCAAGGCTGAGAAAGTTTATAACTACATAATTTGTGATGTCGACGAAAATGAACTCGTTTTGAGAGCATATAGATTGGATGGTTCGCTATTGGAAAAAATAGAGATAAAACCAAGAGTAAAGAAAAGTCCCATAACTGTTAAATTGCCCAAACTGGAAGATAGGCATCTTTTTGAAATCTTGAAAAAGAAGGGAATTTCCCATTAAAATCGCTTACCCAAATTAAAAAATGCCAAGAAAATTCGTCTTTAAGGATGCACTCGAATATCTTGAAAGATTATCTCGTTTTGGGATAAGGATGGGTCTTGAAAATATAAGGAAACTTCTGGAGATACTTGGTAATCCGGAAAAAAATTTTAAAACTGTTCATATCGGTGGGACTGTGGGCAAGGGTTCAACGGCACATCTTGTTGCCTCCATCCTTACACAGCAAGGTTTTTGTACAGGACTTTTCACATCGCCACATATTTACGATGTGAGGGAGAGGTTTAGAATAGATGGCAGGATGATTGGGAAAATGGAGTTCGCTCAACTTGTAAGGGAAATAAGGGAGAAAATAGAGGGTTTTAGGGATTTCCATCCAACCCAATTTGAGTTTCATACGGCGCTCGCATTCACCTGGTTCGCTCGGCAAGGATGCGAGATAGCCGTTATAGAAGTTGGATTAGGTGGAAGACTTGATGCAACCAATGTAATAGTTCCCGAAATCGCAATCATAACCGATGTGGGGATAGACCATACTGACATTTTGGGAACCACTATTAAGGAGATAGCGAAGGAGAAGGCGGGGATAATAAAGCAGGGTGTACCTGTGTTGACATCGGCAGAGGGGGAAGCTTTGAGTGTTTTAAAAGAAGAGTGCCGTATTAGGGGAACGCAGATCTATCCTCTTGGTGAGGTTATTTCAATTGAGAGCAACGATAAGTTAAGCGTAAAGTCTCCCTGGGGGAAAGTTGAAGGAATTAAGACCAGTTTGAAGGGGGAGCATCAGCTTAGGAATATCGCTCTGGCGGCATCTGCTGGGCTCTTTCTCGGTTGTTCAGAAAAGGCTATTAAAGAAGGAATTAGAAAAACACGAATAAAGGGGAGATTTGAGATAATCCG
This sequence comes from bacterium, assembly GCA_014360465.1. Classification (GTDB taxonomy): domain Bacteria; phylum Armatimonadota; class JACIXR01; order JACIXR01; family JACIXR01; genus JACIXR01. The sequence continues at coordinate 38,104 of JACIXQ010000011.1, read as the reverse complement.
GCGCAATCCCTATGTGGTAATAGACGGAGCGCATAATCCTCCCGCTATGAAGGTGCTGCGGCGAAGCATTGAGGAATATTTCCCCAACAAAAGGCTTATCCTTGTTATCGGGATGTTGAAGGATAAACCGGTCGAGGAATCTTTCAGGGAAATAGTTCCGTTTGCCGACTGTGTCATCGTTACACCCCCTCCCTCTGAGCGTTCTTCACCCCTGGAGATGCTCTATTTGATTGCAAAAAACTTTAACCAAAATGTGATAAAAATAGAAGATAATAGGGAAGCGGTAAGGAAAGCCATACAGATGGCGAATAAGGAGGATATAATAGTCATCACGGGTTCATTTTATCTTCTGGGTGCCTTGCCAGATATAAGGAAGTTGGTATCTGAAAAGTTTCGGAAAGACATTTGAATTTTTTGACTTCAAAAGGAGTTTTCAATCTCCCTAAAAGCGCGGTCGTTCGGCAGACTCCAATGTGTTATGGAATTCTACACTTTTCTTTTCAAAATCAAACACATTTGTTAACATATCTCCGAAAGGAGAGGAAAATTTATGAGACCCCATTTGGTATTGCTTCTCTTTGTTTTGCTCCTGCCACTGTATGTTTTTGCAACAGGAGGTATAGTTTCTGTAAAGGATTTCGGTGCTAAGGGAGATGGTGTAGCTGATGATACCGAGGCGATAAAGAAGGCTGTGATGTCTGCTGAGGAAAATGGGATAATATATTTTCCTCCCGGGAAGTACCGGGTGAAGGAAACCATAGAGGTAAAAGGCAAATGCCTTCTCGGTAATCCCAAGGGCGCTTGGAACGCCGATATGGATGTTCTACCCACTCTCATAATAGACCACCTGGAAGGACCAGGGCTACACTTATTAGATGGAGCATCGGTAAGCGGGCTTTGTTTCCAATACGAGCATAAACCGAGCGTTCCCCAGAAATTTGCTCCCACAATTTTGCTTTCTGGAGTTGGAATAAATATTTCCGATATAAAAATTCACGGTTGTTATGATGGGATAATTGCCGATGGTAAAAATAACATAGGTAGGTTGAAGATTCGCAATGTTTTTATCGCTCAATGCCACAATATAGCTGTTTATATCACCAGAACATACGATGTCGCCACTCTTGAGCTCATCCACATCTGGAGTCCTGCCAGCCCGACTTCGTTGAGCCAAGGTGTGGGAATAAAATTGGGGAGAAACGACGAAATCCATCTTTCAAACTGTTTCGTGTTTCATACTAACATAGCCTATCTTTTTGAGATGGACGAGGGGGAGGGAGGAGGAGCAACATATGGGACATTAGTCAATTGCGCGACCGACTATTGTAGCCGAGGGTATGTTATAAAAAGCCCCGTCAAACTCAACATAATAGGAGGTGACCTTTGGAATCACCATTGTTCAATTTATATAGATGATAGGTCCGCTGATGTAAGGGTGCAGGGAGTCTATATGCAATCAAATGGTGAACCGTGCGTCGTGGTGAAGCGTGGAAAAGTACTTAACATACAAGGTTCTTCCTTCAGAAGTGCTTTTGCTCGTCCCAATATCTTCTCGCTTTCAGCAGAAAAAATCGGCGACTTGATAGTAAATTCTTGTGATTTTGACGAGAATGCCCCAGCGATTAAATTGGAAAAAGAAATAGGTTCTGCAATCATAACAAATAATATTTTCCCCTCATCTTTTACCGATATTGAAAAGCCGGACAGCCTCCAGGGAAACATATTGATAGAGCACAATCTCAAAAGGTCGGTTAGGGATGAGGCTGAAAATTGACATTTGGTTTTTGATTTTCCTTATCTTTCCATTTTTACAAAAGGAGGCGAGCACAATGGAAAATATATTCCCTCAGAATTGGCGTGTTATCTTCAAAATAGGTGAATTGGATTATTCTCCCAATGAATTCGCGTTGGCACCTTCAGATGCAAAGCAATTCAAGAATAGATTTCCCCAGGACCCTATCTTCGTTGTGGGAAAGAGCAAGGAATCCGAATTCCCGTTCATCCATCCAAATGAAAAAGATACATTCTGGGGTGGAGAGCCGTTGCATAAGTTCAAAATAAGGTTTCGGATGGATGAGGAACCAAGCGGGATACCGCTCATTTTTATAGCCCTTTACGATGTTCACGAGAGTTTCGCACCCTTAATGGATGTCTTCCTCAACGATGAGCTGGTTCAAACTATAAAAGTAGCCCCTGGGATGGGTAGGGCTTTCTATGGCGACAAAGGGGAGGAACAATTCATCGCTATTCCACTTGAAAAAGAGAAACTCAGAATCGGCGATAACGAGATAGCCATATCCCTTCGTTCAGGCTCTTGGGTTGCTTACGATGCTATATTTCTAATTGATGCCCCTAAAATAGAAATTCCTCCCGTTGGTAAGAGAGAAGAATCTTTATCTCTCTATCGTAAGTTGTCCACTTTAGAGATGAGGTCCAAGGGGATATGTCTTAACTTTGAAGAAGCTTTTCAATGTCTATTTTTCCCGGGAGATTTCCTTGAAACGGATTTTCAAATAGAGAACGGGGATTGGGAGATTAAAATGGATGTATATGTTTCTTCAACTAAACTTATAATATCTTATACACCTACGGAGGAAGGAGCTAAAGATGCCTGGGATTTTGAGCTGTCAATACCTGAGTCTAATTGGTATCATCTAAAAATCAGAAATCTTCCAGATAAAGCGCTCCTGGAGCTTACCAACGAAGAAGGCAAGTTGCTTAAAAAGGATATCAAACAAGCTATCCCTATAAAACAGGGAAAGTTGCGAATCACGGCACAGGAGAGAATCCATTTCTACTTGACTAATTTGTTCTTCCGACCTCCAATAAGATTGCAGGTGGACAGGATTGCTTACAAGAAGGGCGATATAGCTTCTTTGCTGATAGAAATTTCACCACTGGGAATTATCCCCTTTGAGATTAAGCTTCTCTCCCCCTCGGGTGAGGAATTATATCAGGAAAAAATAGATTTATCACCAACGAGGAGCAAGGTTGAGAGGTATTTTACAATAGATGAGAGATTTAAAGATGGTGAATACAAGATAATTTGTGATATTCCTTTCAATGGTCGTAGCCTCTGGAAGGGGGAAATTTCCCTATGCGTTGAGGATGGTAAAGCATGCGATGTTTTGAAGGAGATTGAGCAATTGGAGAAGAAGGGTTTTGTAGCAGATTGGCTTGAGGAGGTAAAGTATCTCTATTGGATAGGTGATTTCTACTCAGCCCTTGCCTTGCTTCAAAGGATGAAGGATGTAAAAAAGGAAGGCAAAGCCTATCATATAGTTGGCGATGGAGAGGTTATTTTGGGCAACGATTATTTCGAAATAAAACTGAAAACAAAAGGTGGTTTCGGTCCCTATTTTCTTCTGGATAAAAGAAGCGGTCGTTTGTTTGCTGATTCTCCTTATATTTATTTTTTGAATAAGGACATTCAGGATGTCCCCAAATTTAAAGATTTCAAAGTTGAAAAGGAGAGGTTTTATCTTTTGGGCGAGCTGGGAGATGTTGAGATATTACAGGAGTTCTTCATACCTGATGATAAACCCTATTTTGAGGAAAGGATAAGGTTAAGGAATAAAGGTGATAAGACGATTCCTACGGAAAATATTTTTTTAGGATTATGTAAAAAGCTGAACATCAAAAACGGTGTTTTAGAAGAGGGATGGAGCGGGTGGCGTGCTGTATCGGTTCCCTATAGAAGACCTTTGCTTGGCAGGGTAGGGGAGTATGATGATTATCCCTTTGAGGAATTGTTCTGGCGGAAAGGGCACTATTGTCCCAGCTTCCCACAAAAAGTTTACACCGAGGAACTGGGAGCAGAGGGATGGATTTTGACCGATGGAAAACATTCCCTTTTGGTTGCTAAGCATAATAACGATGGAATGGAATATTCAACCCTCAGGATTCTCAAAGGAGAAAATGGTTTTTACCTATGTTTTGCTGGAGGTGGTGTATGGCATGGTGACCCGGAAGCAGCGACATCTTTGGAGCCTGGAGAAACTCTCTGGTTGGGTACTACCAGAATAGTATTCCTCCAAGGAGGATGGCAGGAGGGATATTATGCTTTCAGGGAATTTATGGAGGAGAATGGACATATAATCCCGAAGAACTATAATCCACCCATCCATTGGAACGAGCTTTACGATAACCCTCTTTGGTGGAACCCTGATACACCTGAAAATCGCAAAAAATACTATTCACTGCCACAAATATTGGAGGAAGCGGAAAAGGCAAAGGAAATCGGTTGTGAAGCCCTTTACCTTGACCCCGGTTGGGATACCTCATTCGCATCTTCTATCTGGGCTGAGGATAGATTGTTGAAAGTAGAAGAATTCGTCAAATTGATGAAGGAAAAGTACGGGCTATCCGTTGCCCTTCACACTCCTCTTGCGGGTTGGTCTGATATAAACGCCTATCCCGTTGAATGCCGAAGAAAGGATGCGCAGGGAAATGTTCTGCCTGCCCTTTGTGGAGGTTCAGAGCTTTACATAAGGACGAAAGCGGAGAGATTGATAAGACTTGCCCAGGCTGGCGTAGTGTTCTTTATGTTTGATGGCTCGGCTTTCACGGGAGATTGCTACGATGAGTCACACGGGCATCCCATACCCTACACAAGAGAAGCCCATTGCAGGGCTATATTGAAATTAGCCCAACTAATTCACAGCAAATTCCCAGATGTTTTAATAGAACTTCACGACCCTATAATCGCCGGAGTTCCTGAAAGGTATGCACCGACTTACTACTTGCACGGGTTACCCGGCTCCTTTGATGAGGTGTGGGCATTTGAGTATATGTGGTCTCCTTTAGAAGATCTTTTGAGTGGCAGGGCGATAAGCCTTTATTACTACAATCTTGCTTATTCTTTGCCTCTTTATATTCACATAGATCTCAGGAAGGACAACGAACATTGTCTCGAGTTCTGGTGGTATGCCTCAACTTGTCGACATTTGGGAATAGGAGGTAAACACCCTAACGAGAGAATCTGGCAAGCTCACAAATTAGCGATGAAGGAATACAAAAGGCTCAAGCCTTTTTATACGATTGGCAGGTTTTATGGACTTGATGAGACAGTGCATATACATAGTTTAAAGAATAGGGGAGCTGTAATAAATGTATTCAACCTTCAGGATAAGCCTGCAAGAAAACACATTTCATTCAAGCTTGATGAAATAGGTCTTGAGTCCAATGCGGAATACGAGGTCAAAGGGGTAGAATGGCAAAGGCAGGGAGGTGAGATTAATCTCTACCTTGATTTACCTCCCTTTGGAACCGCTTTGATAGAAGTAAGTGAGGTGAAAAAATGAGGAGTTTTGCAATGGTTTTGGTGCTTGTATTCTTTATTAGCTATGCTTTTGCTCTCCATCCCTTGAAAGTAGAGAAAGGAAGGATTATAGATGCACTGACGAAACAAGCGATAAGGCTTTACGGTGTCAATCTTTTTGAGAGCCATCTTGGGTGGGTGATATCCCAAGATGTCGGTGAGATGGAAAAGGAACTTTCCGCTATTGCCCGTCTTGGTTTTAATGCCCTGCGGGTTCCCCTTAATATGAGCTACATTGAACCGGCGCCCGATATATTCCCGGACGACCCAAAATATAGGGAAATTATGCGCCAGCATAACTTGAAAGAAAACTTTCCATTTTTCCTTGATGCCCTTGTCAAAAAGGCTGGAGAGCTTGGCTTATATGTAATTCTTGAATTTCACGAATTGCCTTCCGACCCTTGGCGATATTTCGCAGGAGGGAATGAACAGCTAAGGGAAACAGGGAAACATGGTGGTGCGATATCCTGGTTGGCAAAAATAAGTGAGGAAAATGGAAAAATAAAAAGTGTGGAATTGGATTGGGATAAGGCGTTTATATATGTGCCAAAGGCGTTAGCTTGGCTGGCAAAACACTATAAGGGAAATCCCACTTTAGCTGGGATTGAGGTCCCTTGGAACGAGCCGGTTGGCGGCTGGGCTGAAGATGAAAGATTGTACTTCAAATTGGTCCAAGCTTGTGCAAGAGCGGTGAAAGTAGCTGACCCTGAGCGATTAGTATTTATGGATGTTCAGGATTGGGGAGCAGGTGTTAACTTTCTTACCCCTGCATCTACCTGGCGAACGCCTCCCGAGGTCGATGGATTGTTTCCCCACTTCTATTTTGGTATGCACTGTCCTGATACCCCCTATGAACAGGCGCTTCGATGTGCCGTTGCTAATTGGACGAGCTGGTTCATCTCCTGGGGTAAACCAGTTCTGATAGGGGAGTATGGAATAGCAGGATTGACGGAGCAATGGATAGCAAAGCATAAGAAGGAATTAGAGAGGCTTTATCCCTCTAAAAATGGGATAGATGATAGTTTGCTTTTTGAGGATGTTTTAAGAGCTTGCTTGGAACAGTGGATGAAGATGGGGGTTCAAGGAGTTTTTTATTGGGCTTGGTGGAAGGGCATCCCGGGACAAGGAGGAGGCAAAGCAAACCTATCTATTTCGGATGGTTTTAGTGTAATCCAAAAATTTGCTGATGTGTTCAAAAAAACGAAAAACATATCAACAAACGCTAATATAGCCGTTATCTGCGATTTATCGTCAAGGAGTCAGTACGGTGCACCACAGGATTTGCTGGCTATCAGCGACATACTCGTTAAGACTGGAGCTACACCCTTTCATACTATTTTCGCTCAGGCAATTATTCAAGACGAAAGCTTCTTGCGAAAACGAAATTATAAAAAAGTCATTGTTTTGGAAGCTCGTTTGCCAGAGGAGGCTAAGGAAATAATCTATAAAACTGTTCCAGCAAATAAAATCTTCATCGTTAAGCAAGAACGAACTGATTGGCATAAGGAATTAAGCGATTTCCTCAAGAGATAATTTTTCTTTGATTTCTGCAAATTTTGCAAATGATAAAAATCTAAGGGAACACTGAAAAGCTTCCTTGATTATATAAACAAATAAAGTCCCATTCCAGATGGAACCTCGGGAGATAAATAAAAAAACACAAAGAATGTAGCAGAGGGGTTTAAGAGATGCTTTTATACAAGGCTTCTTCTATCAATGAACCCATTTCTGTTGTTGAGACCTGCTTCTTGCCATCGCTCATAATATCTGGGGTGCGGTAGCCAAGTTCGAGAACCTCCAGAACGGCTTTCTCAATTGCTCTTGCTTCTTCTTCAAGCTGGAAAGAAAAACGAAGCATCATAGCGGAGGAGAGTATCGTCGCGATGGGATTGGCTATTCCCTTTCCCGCGATATCAGGTGCCGAGCCATGGACAGGTTCATACATCCCGAAGCCGTCTCCCCTTATACTTGCCGAGGGAAGCATACCAATGGAACCAGTGAGCATAGCTGCTTCATCGGAAAGAATATCCCCGAAAGTATTCTCTGTTAGGATAACATCAAATTGGCGAGGATTGCGGAGCAATTGCATGGCTGCATTATCAACATAAAGGTGGTGTAACTCAACATCTGGATAATCTTGGGCTACATCGTTAACGACTTCTCTCCACAAGCGAGAAGTCTCTAATATGTTGGCTTTGTCAACTGAATGAAGCAATTTTCTTCTGTTTCTCGCTATCTGGAAAGCCACATTGGCTATGCGTTTTATCTCGCTTTCTGAGTAAATCATCGTATCAACGGCTACTACATCACCGTTATTTTTCCTTCTTTCCTTAGGTTTGCCGAAATAAAGCCCACCTGTTAGCTCCCTTACAATGATGATGTCGGTGCCCTCTAAAATTTCCCTCTTGAGGGGGGAAGCATCTATGAGTGGTGGGAAGAGTATTATTGGGCGGAGATTGGCGAAGAGGTCAAAATGTTTTCTTAAAGTCAGAAGGGCTGCTTCAGGACGCAGGGAGGAGGGGAGGTTATCCCATTTATCTCCACCAACAGCTCCCAGGAGGATGGCATCGGAATTTTCACAGAGTTTGAGTGTCTCGGGTGGTAAAGGAACGCCCGTCTCGTCGTAAGCGGTACCACCCACAAGGGCTTCTTGAAAAACGAATTTCCTCCCGAATTTATTACCAACCGCTTTGAGCACTCGGAGGGCTTCCCTGGTGACTTCCTGTCCTATCCCATCTCCCGGGAGTACGGCTATTCTGTATTCAGCCATTTATTCTTCTCCTTGCGTATTCAACCAGCCCGCCAGCCTGGATGATTTCCTGAAGGAAATCTGGGAAAGGTTCGGCACTTTTCTCTATATTTTTAGTAAGGTTCCTGATTATGCCCGAGTCCAAGTCAACCTCAATTTCGTCTCCATCCTCAGCGGGTAAACCACCAGGGCATTCAAGGATGGGCAATCCGATATTGATGGCGTTTCTGTAGAAGATTCTTGCAAAGGATTTAGCTATCACACACTGGATACCGGCGCCTTTGATAGCCCAAGGAGCGTGTTCCCGGGAAGAGCCACAACCGAAGTTATCGCCAGCGACCAGTATATCGCCTTGCCTTATCCTGCTTGGGAAGTCTTCTGCGTAGCCTTCTAAACAATGCTTTCCAAGTTCCACGGGGTCTGTAGAAGTAAGATAAACAGCCGGGATTATCTGGTCGGTATCAATATCATCTCCCACGACCAACGCTCTGCCTCTGAGCTTCATTTTATAACACCTCCTCCGGATGGGCTATTCTACCCATAATTGCGGAAGCGGCGGCGACAGCAGGACTCGCAAGATAGACCTCGCTTTCTCTATGTCCCATCCGACCAGGGAAGTTCCTGTTCGTCGTTGCGACGGCTCGCTCACCCTTTCCGAGAACACCCATATGTCCTCCGAGACAAGGACCACAGGTTGGGGGAGATATAACTGCTCCTGCTGAGCTGAAAATCTCGAGCAAACCATCTCGTAGCGCGTCCTCCCATATCTTATGAGTTGCTGGGATTACGATGAGGCGAACATTAGGGTGAATTTTTTTGCCTTTCAAAACCCTCGCTGCTTCTCTTAAATCCTCAAGTCTTCCATTGGTGCAAGAACCAATCACGACCTGATTTATTGAGATATGGGTGAGTTCCCAGACCGATTTTACATTGGCAGGTGAATAGGGACAGGCAACCTGTGGTTCAATCTGGGAACAATCTATCTCTATTATCTCATCTGCTTTGCCCAACTCAAAAACTTTGTATTCCCGTTGAGCGCGGGGCTGTATATATTTCAGGGTCACAGCATCAAAGGGAATCAAGCCTGTTTTTGCTCCCGCTTCAATTGCCATATTCGTCATAGTGAATCGGTCTGCCATAGTTAATCTGCTTATAACCTCGCCTGTGAATTCCATCGCCTTATAGCGGGCACCCTCAACACCGATTTTGCCAATCGTGTAGAGAATTAGGTCTTTTCCTCCCACCCAGGGGCGAAGGTAGCCTTTATAGACAAACCGCATAGTACGGGGAACTCTCAACCATATTTCACCAAAAGCCATAGCGAAAGCCGCATCCGTAGAACCGACGCCTGTGGCGAAGGCAGTGATAGCACCATATGTGCAGGTATGGGAATCCGCGCCGACGACGAGGTCTCCTGGTAAGACAAGTCCTTCATCGGGGAGTAAGGTATGTTCTATACCTCCCCTTCCTATCTCGTAGAATATTATGTCCTGCTCCTTGGCGAATTCACGCATTAGCCTAACATTCTCTGCGGATTGGACATCTTTGCAGGGAGTGTAATGGTCTGGGATGAAGACGATTCTTTGCCCATCGAAGACTCTTTTTGCTCCCATTTTCTGAAACTCTTTGATAGCAAGCGGAGCGGTGATATCGTTTGCCAGGACGAGGTCAACCCTCGCCATAACGATTTCATCGGCGTGGACTTCTCTACCTACTTTCTGTGATATTATCTTCTCCGTCAGAGTCATCAATTTAAAATTTTAACATTGAAATATACTTTAAGCAAAGAGGATTCAAAATTCTGCCAATACTTGGAAAGAATTCTTTTCAGCGATAGATTTTATAATCTTTTAGAGCGCTAATTTTATACTAAACTTCACCATTTCTTCGTTCTTCTCAGGCGCATACGCCAAAGGATGGCAACTATATTTAGTAGGAAAACCAATCCCAAAAGGACGACGGTTGCACCATATTGGATAGATAAAGGTGCATTTGGCACCTGTGTTGCTATAACATAGACATGATAGGGAAGAGCCATTATCTCATCAAATGGCGATTTGGGAAGGCGAGGTAGGTAGAATGCGGCGCAGGTAAAAAGGATTGGGGCTGTTTCCCCTGCTGCTCTACTCACAGCGAGAATTGCTCCTGTTGCGATACCTGGTAAGGCTGTAGGTAGCACGACCCTTCTTATGGTTTGCCATTTTGTTGCTCCCAGAGCGAGGCTCGCTTCCCTGAATGACATAGGAACTGACCGCAGACCCTCTTCAGCGGATGTTATCACAATGGGAAGCACGAGGATAGAGAGGGTGAATATGCCCGCAATGAGTGATACACCGAAGTGGAAGAGCATAACGAAGACGGCAAGCCCGAAAAGACCATAAACAACCGATGGAACACCAGCGAGGTTGACTATTGCTATCCTGATAACTCTCGTAAGCCTTCCCTTAGGAGCATATTCGTTGATATAGATTGCGGTAAGGACTCCCAAGGGAAGGGATACGATTGCTGTTCCAAGCGCAAGATATAAGGTTCCCACAATGGCGGGCAAAATTCCGCCGGCTCGCAACCCTTCACGAGGATACTCAAGGAGGAAACTCAATTTCAAAACAGGTAGGCTATGGTATAGCAGTAGGGCGAGGATGAGAATGAGGGGTAGGACGCAGATAAATGTTATCATTCCCAAAAGGGCGAATACAAGCCTCTGGAATTTCATTTGCTCATCCTTCTCTGCCTTTGAATAACCCAGTCAGCGATGAAGTTGATCGCGAATGTGATAATGAAGAGCAATAGTCCAATGGCAAAAAGAGCGCGATAATGTAGGCTACCCTGAACTATTTCTCCCATCTCCATAGCAATTGTGGCGGTCATAGTGCGCACTGGTTGAAGGAAGGAATGAGGTATTATCGCAGCATTTCCAGTCACCATAAGAACAGCCATAGTCTCACCTATCGCTCGTCCTAACCCCAACATAACAGCCGCAAGTATCCCGGGTTTTGCTGCTGGCAAGAGAACACGGTAAATCGTTTGCCAATGTGTAGCTCCCAGGGCAAGGGAAGCTTCTTTATAATCCCTTGGCAGAGCAGTCAGTGCATCTTCTGCTATGCTTGTGATAGTTGGCAAAACCATAAATGCGAGGGTTATTGAACCCGCAAGGGCAGATTGCCCGGTTGGAAGATTGAAGATTTCCTTTATCCAGGGAACGAGAACCATTAGACCAATGAAACCGAGAACGACGGAGGGTATCGCTGCTATAAGCTCCATTAATGGCTTGAGGATTTCCTTTACTGAAAGGGGAGCGACTTCGCTGATATAGATTGCGCAGGCTAAACCTAAGGGAACTGAAATTAAAATAGCACCTATCGTCACAAGAAATGAGCCAAAAAGCAAAGGCAATAGTCCGAACTTGGGCGGTTCATTTGTAGGATACCAACTCAAGCCCATAAAGAAATCCTTTAGAGGGTATTTAAAGAAAAATTGAAAACTTTCTTTCAGAAGGAATAAGAAGATTAGAAAAAGTATTACAATTCCGCTTATTCCACCTATGAAAATTAGCTTTTCCACGAAGCTTTCCCAGAGATTTTTCCGTCCCATAAGGGTGTTAGCGCAAGGGGATATAACCTACTTCGCTCACGAGTTTCTGCCCTTCATCTGATGTTACGAAGTCGAGGTATTCTTTTACCAATCCTTTCGGTTCACCTCGCGTGTAGTTGTAGAGATAGCGAAACAGGGGATACTTCTGGGTTTTGATGTTTTCCGGGGTAGGCATAAAGGCGGATGATTTTTCATCTTTCGCCACAGATAGGATTTTGACCTTGCCTGCTTTGGCGAATTCATCGGCATAAGCCACTCCCACATATCCTATAGCACCTTTATCCTGCGAAACGGTTGTGGCTATCTGATTATTTGAAGGGGTATTCAGAACGGAAGGAGCATAGTTTTCATTGCCTAAAACCTTTTCCTTAAAGAGCTCGTATGTCCCTGAAGGGGTATCTCTTCCCACAGCTGTTACCTGTATATCTGGTCCACCAAGCTCTTTCCAGGAAGTGATTTTCCCCGTGTAGATTGCTTTAAGCTGGGGAAGGGTAATGCTTTTGATTGGGTTCTGGGGATTAACGATTACGGAAATACCATCTATAGCGACTTTGGTTTCAACAATTTGTAAGCCCAGTTTTTTCGCTCTTTCTGCTTCCGAAGGAGACAGATTACGGGAGGCATCGGCTATATCGCAAGTTCCATCAAGCAGGGCGGCGATTCCTACTCCCGAACCGCCACCGCTTACCGAAACACTGACATCGGGATTACGCTTCATAAACTCCTCCGCCCAGCGCTGCGCCAGAGGAAGCAATGTATCGGAGCCTTTGATAACTATTTTCCCTTTATGCGTTCCTCTGGGGGTTTCCGTTGTTTTACTCTGAGATGGTGTACCGCGGTGTGAAATAGCGAGGTAAATCAGAGAAATGAGGACAGCAAGGATGATTATGAGGATGATTATTTTTTTGCCTGCTGACAATTTTTGCCTCCTTTCCTAATGGAGAGGAAAGAAAAATAAATTGGTGCCGAGGGCGGGAGTTGAACCCGCACGGGCTACGCCCACAAGCCCCTCAAGCCTGCGCGTCTTCCAGTTCCGCCACCTCGGCACCTTTATATACACATTTATAACACCGATTTTGAAAAAAGTCAATAGGTAAGAGGAAGATAAACCTTTTCTCCCGTCTGGGAAGACTTATAGATAGCGAGATTTAGTTCAACAGCCTTGCGTGCTTCCTCTCCAGTAATCAATGGGTCTCTATCCTCAATGATAGCCCTGATTATATCATAGATATTTCGGGTGTGAAGTCCTGCGGGTATAGCCATAGGGTCGGAAGCTCCCCAAGCGACGGTTGGTTTTTCCGTTTTCGTTTCTTCCTCTTCTCCTTCTATCTTTAAGAAAGTTATTTTATCATCTTCCCAAACGACCGAACCGTTGTATCCAGCGACGCTAATGCGGGCGCAAACACCGGGATAGGCTGAAGTGGTAGCAACAATGGCACCCAGGGCGCCGTTTCTGAATTTCAAAATAGCTACAGCTGTATCCTCCACTTCTATATTATGGGTTAAGGTATCGGTTCGCGCCTGAACCCATTCCACGGGACCCATAATCCAAAGAAGAAGGTCCACGAAGTGAACTCCCTGGTTCATCAGGCAACCGCCGCCATCAAGGGCCCAGGTGCCTCGCCAGGCATCACTATCGTAATATGCCTGGCTCCTGTACCATTTCATATCCATATCAGCCAGAGCAATTTTTCCGAGTTTACCTTCCTCAACGAGTTTTTTGACCATTCTGCTTTCCTCAGCAAAGCGATGCTGGAAGATACCACCCAATTTGACTCCGTTTTCCTTTGCCGCTCTTATCAAAGCATCGCACTTTTCCAGGGTAACATCAAGTGGTTTCTCGCATATTATATGTTTTTTTGCTTTTGCGGCTTTTATCCCCATTTCCGCGTGCATGCCTGAAGGTGTGCATATTGATACAACATCAACATCATCTCGCTCAAGCACTTTGTCATAGTCGGTATACCACTCCACACCGAGTTGCTCGGCAAGCTTTCGCGCCCTTTCCTCGCGAGCATCGCATACTGCTACAAGTTTCGCTTCTTCTATCTCGGTTACCGCTTTGGCGTGTGCTGGTCCGATCGCTCCACATCCTATTACGGCAACACCTAACTTCCTCATATTAAAACAGACCTCCTTTCGTTCCAAGTTTTAAAAATTATAAAATCAGTTAATAATTTTGTCATTTATATGGTTTCTTCTGTGCGTTTGCCTCAAGCCTCAATTTTACCGCTGATAGATTTGCGTCTCTAACCCTTTTCACCAACTCCCACTTCGGACGGTCTCCTATATCAACTAAGCCGAATGCGTAGTGCTCGCCTATAACAAGAAGGGAACCTTGCATTTCTCCTCCGATACCCGTGATATGTTGGTCGCGATAGATGAACCAGCTCACTCCAACGCAGAAGGGATTTTGGGAAGCTTCTTTAATCCACTTTTTGTAGAGTTCACCCGCCTGGGCATCGTCGTCTGCCTTCACTCCACCCGGAATCCCTCCTTCCCAGATTCCAAAGCCTCTTTTTCCCTCGTAAAAAGGTGGGAAGGAAAACTCGCCACAGAGAATAGGTTTATTGGTTTTTTCAACGAGTTTTCTCAATCGCTTATCCATAAATTCATAGGAATAAAGGTCGTAACCAATAACATCGCAATACTTTGCACAGATCTTCCAATCTTCCTCGTTCTCCCACCAGCCAGGAGTTATCCAGAAGCCAAAATAGAGGTGATTTGGGTCTATCTCCTTGATGGTTTCATAGATGAACTGGTAATATTTCTCGGCATAAAATCGCCGCATCCTCTCGATATCCTCTTCTGGAGGATTTGGTTTTGACTTATAGAGGGCTTCCTTTTTCTCAATATTTATCTGCCATCTACTCGCAAGCAGTCTCCAATCACCCTCATAGGAACTTTTCAAAATGAACTCTATCAAAGCCTTTTTAAGAGGGGTGTTTTCTGGTCTTGTTAGAATTTCTTTTATCTCCTCCTTATTGATTATCTCGCTATATTCATTGCCAAGAGACCAACCGACCACGAATGGGTCGTTCCTTTTTGGTTCTATCTGCCTTTTTAGCGATTCCCTAAACTTGGTTCTGATTTCCGGGTCAAATATGTCAGGATGACGAACTAAGTTGGGAACATCCCAACGGTAAAGGACGGGAAGGTAAGGTAGGTTTTCCATTTCTCCCCATTTTCCCGCTCCTGTGAAGCCCCAAATCTTGAGGCGGTATCTTGTCAACTTCAGGGCAGTTTCTCGCCATCCATCTCCATATTTGCGTATCATATTGGCAGTATGGAAAGAGAAATATTCGTTTTGAGGGTCTCCCCTTATTCCCTTGCTCCAGGCAGAGGAAAAGGGGCTATCCTTTGGAGGAAGCCATTCAAATATGAATTCCCTTCCAGTTACAGGGGTCATATCCCAATTTATTGCTGGAACTCCGCATAGCCCTAAATAAAAGCAAGGATTACCTTCAGGGGATATCAGCCACCAGAAGCCATTCTTTTGTAGAACCCGGAAGAAACCTGTTGGCTTTTCCCTCCAGTTTGCCAATTTAAACCCACCAAAGCGGTCGTATCCCTCTGGTTCTTTTAGAGAACTAAGGATTCGCTTTTCCTCTTCAAGGGATTTCTTGAGCTCCACATCGCTTTTTATTTTCCCATCCCAATCAGCATATTTGCATTGCCCATAGCGGTCTATTAGGGGCGAGATTTCTTCCAATTTAGGATAAGGAAAAAGACGAAATTTCGCTGTTATTTTTAAAGCAAAGTTTTGTTCCGGATACCAGTCAATTGTTTTCGGATTTTGCGGTTCAAATATGAAAAGGGGAATAGGTAGCTCGGGAAAATGGAATTCTTTTTCAAACCCTTTGGAAGTGCTGATTTTTATTTCTTTCAAATAAATGATAAAATCGCTCGGTCCTTTAGCCCAGGTGGGCATATAGTTAACCGTTAAAGGTTCATCAGCGGGAAGAAAGTCGCTTTCTCTAACGCCTATTATCGCGCTGTTCAGGCGAAGCTCGCCTTTTCTGTTTCCTATTGAAGCCTCAACAAGGTAATCTTTGCCGAGTTCCCATCTTGGATGGGCAGAAAGGACTTGCCAATTAATACCATCGCCAAATCCGAATATCAGGTAGAGGTTTTCCAGCTTGCAAGGTGAACCATCCTCCGAAGTACTTTGAAGATAAAGATGGAAGCCTTTTTTGTTTGCCCAGTCGTATTGGTGGGTGATATACAAGCGAAGTGCTTCCGTGGATAGGACGGAGGATAAATTTATCAAAATTAGATAGAAGAAGAATATAATAGCATTCTTCATTCTCTAAAAGTTTAACAAATGAATCGTTCGGTTTATACTTTACTTAAAATATATTATAGAGGAGGTGTTTAAATGGATAAAGAAGAAGTTGTTAATAGATTTGGCAGGTTACTTGTCCCTATGCTTACAGCTTTTAAGCAGGACGGTGAACTTGACCCTATAAAATCGCAGGAAATAGCTGAGTATATCATTGAGGAAAAACTCTGCGATTCACTGATAGTGGGAGGAACCACGGGGGAATTTTTCTCTATGAATTTCGCGGAACGTGTTAACCTTTTCAAGGCGATCAAAGAGGTAGTTAAGAGTAGGGTACCCCTTATCGCTGGAACTGGCGCAGTTTCCACGAAAGAAACCATAGAATTGACGAGGGCGGCTGAGGAGCTGGGATATGATATGGCGATGATAGTTGCACCTTATTACTGCAAACCAACCCAGAAGGAGATTGAGAACCATTATCGGAAAATTGCTTCAGCAACCAACATTCCCATTATGCTTTACAATATTCCCTTGTTTTCCGGGGCAAATATAGAACCTAAAACGGTGGAAAGGCTAAAAGATGAGAGTAGCATTGTGGCGATAAAAGAAGAAGCCGAGATAAATCCACTACAAAGCACGAGATATATAATAGCCTGTGAGGATAAGTTGGCTGTTTATTCGGGAGATGATAGCATGATAATTCAAATACTTGCCCAGGGTGGGGTGGGGGGTGTTAGTGGGACAGCGCAGGTAGTCGGGAAAGCGATTAGGGAAATGATAAATAGCTTCCTTTCTGGAGATGTGAAAAAAGCCACAGACTTACATCATAAGATATATCCGTTCATTAGGTCTTTAACCCAGAATGATAGGAAGAATCCGATTCCTCTGTTGAAATTTGCCTTCTCTGTTTCATCAGGTATTGATGCGGGGTTACCGAGACCTCCATTGCTACCACCCAGCGAGGACGAGAAGGCTGTTATACTTGAGGTTATGAGGAAGGTTCCCTATGTGGAGTTGAAGATATCGTATTGACTGCAAGGAGAATAAATGTAATAACATTAAAAATAGAGAAAACAAAAGGAGGCGATAAAAATGAAGCTGTCTATGAATCTTGTAAGCTTGAGGAAGGACCCTTTGGAGGAGAGATTGAAAGCGATAGCTGAAGCGGGATTTGAAGGGGTTGGTTTATGGGTTTCCGATGTTGATGAATATTGCAATGCTGGGGGGAAATTGGAAATCCTTGCCGCTCTTCTTAAAGAATTGAAATTGGAAGTGCCCGAGATATGTGCTCTTGGTGGGTGGCATCTTGTGGAAGATAAAACGCAAGTTAAGGCTGAAGTTGAAAGAATTGGTAGAATGTGCAAGGACTTGGGAATAAATAAAACCGTAGTTATCTGCCCAGTTGCTTGGGAAGCCGAGGCGCCTTTGGAGAACAGTGTTAATGATTACAAGGAATTGTGCAATATGGGAAAGGAGTGGGGGTTGATAATGGGCTTAGAGTTCCTCGGTATGAGAAAGGGGATAAATAACCCTGTTTCAGCCTGGGAGATAGTGAAAGAAGCTGGTTGTGAGAACGGCGGAGTAGTTGTTGATGTCTTCCATCTCTTAAAGGGAGGAGGGAAACCTGCCGATTTGTTATCCATCCCAGGGACGGGAATAGCGCTTGTGCACTTCAACGATATCCCAGCAGATAGACCATTGGATAGCCTCACAGATGCAGACCGCCTTCTGCCCGGCGAAGGAGTTGCTCCGCTCCGGGAGCTACTTGAGAACCTCAAGCAGGTAGGTTATGAGGGCTGGTTTTCAATAGAGATATTCAACCCCCAACATCAGGCACGTCCTCCACTGGAAGTTTGCAAGGAGGCAATTGAAAGAGCTAAAGGTTTGCTAATCTAAGGGGGAAAGTTTCTCGGGGTGGGGAGCACGTGCTCTTATCAATAATGCCTCCAGCAAACCCTCAGATTTATCAGGATTGAGGGTGTAATATATTATCTTTTCGTGGTCCAGTGATTCTATTCGGTCGTTCATAGCCTTTAGGGCGTCCATACAATTCAGAAGCGCTCTTTCAACTGGCATTCTCTCGGGGTTGATATCTATTCCGAAATAGCCCTGATAGCCGTGCATTTTCAGCACATAAAGGGTTGCCTCAGCAAGCTCTGGCGAGACAACGCCGATATTGAGGTCCTGGTCGTAGTTGCCCAATGGCTGGCTGTTCCAATGTGTGTGGGCGAGCTTCCCGTATTCCATCGCCAAGCTATAAGCATAAGGTGGGTCCTCATAACCCATAAGAATATGACCCATCTCTGGGTTTAGAGCTACAAGGGAATGCCCCTCGCCCAGCAATTGCTTGTTTTCAGGAGCTTGAAGCAGGCTTTCCACCTTAAGAGCGAGGAGGATGCCTTCACTGGTGGTGCCGTAGATTATTTTTCCCCTCGGTTCATAGGGTTTTGGCTCAAAAGCTACTCTTATACCTGGCACAGCATCCATCGCTTCAGCGATTCCCTCTGCAAACCTGGCTCGCATAGCCTGAAAATCTATACCGAAACTGTTCTCGTAGCCGTCTATGCCAGGCCAAACGATTGCGAAATCGCTATCCAATTCCTTGACTAATTCCAATGTCCGCTTAAGCCTTTCAATTGCTACCTTCCTAACCTGGGGAATAGGGGAAGATAGGGCACCGAACTTGAACTGGCTCTCATAGAATATGTTAGCTGCGATACCGACGAGTTTCATTCCACTATCCTTAAGAAATTTTTTCCAGAGGTGGAGGTTTTCCTCGCCGATTTCATTAGGGTAGTGTGCCTCCAGAGCCGAAAGCCCATATTTCATAAGCTTTTGTGCTTTCTCGAAGATTTCCTCCAAAGACATCGGAGGGGTGTATCTATCGTGAAACCTACTACCAGAAGGTGAGAAAAACCAAACCCCTGCGGAGAACTTCAGTTCAAGATGAAAATTCTTCAGATGTTCTAACAACTCCTCAGGGGTTCTTCTTTTTGCCTGTCCACGAAGGTCAACCAAGCCCATTTTTCAGTCCTCCTTTTAAATGTTGATAGGTTTGTTTCTTCCTATTATAATGAATAGTGTGAGGATATCAACATTATTTCTTATCGTTCTACTCGTGCTTTTCTTGGGCGGGATTTCATTTTTCCTTACCCGTAAGGAAACGAAGCTTCAAAGCCCCCAGGCTATCACCTTCCGTCTGCTTCTTAACAAAACCCATATAATAGGTCGCTATAATGGCAAATTGCAGTGGGAATTAGAAGCGGAGAGAACGGAGAAAAGTTCTGATGAGCGTTTTACCTTCTTATTTGGGATAAGAAATGGGGTTTTCTATGAGTGGGAACGAGGAAAGCTGTACTTTGAAGCAGAAAAGGCTACCTATGACAATCTGACAAAGGTTTTGCAACTGGAGGATGTGAAAATCTGGCAGAAAGATTTGCAGGCGAAAGCACCGGTTTTGCTCTGGGATGGTGATAAGGGACGGATAGTTTGTGAGAAGGGAGCCCGTTTCACTGGGAAGAAGGTTTCATTCTGGGGAAAATATATTGAATTGAATTTGAGAGAATCCTATTTAATTGTTCAAAATGGTGCTTTAAGGGCGAAAGTTGGATTAAAACTATGATGAGGAAGCTATCTTTTGTAATTGGATTATTGTTCTTCGTTATTTTCCCTCTTGTGAGCGCCACTCAAGAAAATCCCGCTAAAGAGGAGGCAAAGGAGGAAAGGGAAATAGAGTTCCATTTTGAAAAAGCGAGGTACGATTATAAGAGCAAGACTTATACTTTCAGCAAAGGAGAGCTCACAGATGTGAAGGAAAAAGCAAGACTGGTAGCGGATGAGATAATATACAACGAGGAGACAGACCAGGCCACTGCCACCGGGAACATCAAATTCGTGGACGAGGAAAACGAGATAACAGCCTCTTCTATAAATGTTGATTTGAAGGAGAAAATGGCTGTGTTAGAGGGCGGTGTTACGATTGTAAATGTTCGCAAGCCTAAAGAAGAGAAAACTGGTGCAGAAAAGCCAAAAGAGGAAGAAAAAGGGTTAAAAAGATATTGGAAGGATAAAACAACCTTGAAATGTGAGAAGCTGAGGTATAATTATAAGGAAAAAATCGCTTACCTAGAGGACAAAGTTGTTGTTACGCAGGAGGATAAGGAACTCACTGCTAAAAAAGTGACATGGTTGGAGAAAGAAGATAAAATCATTCTTGAAGGAGATGTTACTTTAAAGGACGATAAAGGACAGACGATGCATTGTAGTAAGATGGTAGTTTGTACTAAAGAGGATAACGAATGGATTGATATAGAAGGTCCGCTCAGCGGGCTTTTCAAAGTGAAGGAGAAGAAGGAGTCTTCATCCCAGTAGTTTTTGGTAATCGCTATACTTTTCAGATTTTATAAAAATAAAAATATGAAAAGGAAGGGATGAAGATGATTCGTAAGCCTGCTGTAGCCGGATATTTCTATGAAAGATATAAAGATAGACTAATAGAAGAAATAGAGTCCTGCTTCAAGGGCAAGTTAGGTCCGGGTAAGTTGCCCGAGGTCGGCTCCGGAGAGGGGAGGATTTTGGCATTAGTAAGCCCCCACGCTGGTTTTATCTATTCTGGGCAAGCAGCTGCTCATGCTTATTACGCTTTAGCTATGGACGGGATGCCCGAGCGGATAGTTATTATAGGTCCAAATCATCGTGCCTTGGGTGAGGAAGTTGCGTTGTATCCGAAGGGGGAATGGCAGACCCCGCTGGGAAATGTGAAAATAGACGAAGAGCTGGCAAAAGAGATATTAGCACAGAGCGATGTTATTAGAAGTGACCCTGCAGCTCATCTACTTGAGCACTCTATTGAAGTACAGTTACCATTCCTGCAATACATCTTCGGCAACAAATTTACCTTCGTCCCTATAATAGTATATAATCAGACACTTCCTGTAGCGATACATATTGGGCAAACACTGGCAAAGGTCTTGGCGGGTCAGAGAGCTATCGTCATAGCAAGCACCGACCTCACCCATTATGAGCCAAAGGCTATGGCCAATCAAAAGGATGGAATGATTATAGATTGTATCAAGAATATGGATGAAACCAGGCTCTTCTTAACTATAGGTAAGTATAGAATATCAATGTGCGGTCCCGCAGGCGTGGCAGCCGCCATAGTATTCGCGAGGGAATTTGGCGGGCGGGAGGGTATACTTTACCAGTATTACACTTCGGGGGATATAACCGGAGATATGATGGAAGTTGTCGGTTATTGCTCTATGGGCATCGTTAAATGAAGTATCAAACTCCCTTTTACCGCGACTTAATAAAGGATGATTCGCTGATAAGTTACAGGGTAAAGATAAAGCAAACGGATTTATTGATAAGGACAGAAAAAGATTGCAGGGGTATAGCGGAAAAGAGAACCAAGGAGCTACGGCGTCAATTGGAGGATTATATAGAAAGCGACCCCGCTTTTCTCCATTCTTTCGAACCTTATTTTGTGAGGGAAGATGCTCCAGAAATAGTGAAAGTTATGGCTGGTGCTTCCATCTTGGCGGGAGTGGGACCTATGGCTGCCGTTGCAGGAGCAATTGCGGAGCTCGTGGGTAAGGAACTTATGAAATACTCCAGCGAAGTTATAGTAGAAAACGGAGGTGATATATTTTTATATTGTAAAAAACCCCGTGTTGTAGGTATATATGCTGGGGAAAGTTCACCTTTTTCCCAAGGAGTGGGAATTCTTGTACAACCAGAAGAGACTCCACTCGGCATATGCACATCTTCGGGAACAGTGGGTCCATCTTTTAGTTTCGGGGAGGCTGATGCGGTGGCGGTGATAGCTCCATCGGCAGCCCTTGCCGATGCTTCTGCGACGGCTATCGCCAATCAGGTGAGAAAAAATACACCCCTAGAGAAGGCTATTAAAAAAGCTCAAGAGATAGAGGGTTTAAGTGGTGTAGTGGTGATAAAGGGAGACAAATTGGTTATGTGGGGTAAGGTTAACTTAGTGCCTATTTCTACCTGACTTGAATAAATCATATAGAGATAGCATAATTATTTATTGAACGGAGGTGAATAGTTTGCCAACACGTTTAGTTATTCGCTGTAGTGCTTGTGGAAGGAGGATATCACAAAAAAATATCCTTCAGATATCCTTCCATTATCGTCTATTTGGTCAAAGCTTCGTCGCGATAAAATACAAGTGTCCTCGTTGCAAGAGGGTGGGTGAACATATGATTAGCGAAAACCGTTGGAATGCTTCCCTGCTGAATTACCAGAAAGGTGAACTAACCCCCCAGGAGATTGTGAAATTTAGAGAGATGGGCAAGATAACTCCTGATGAGGTATTGGATTTTCACCTTAATCTCGAAAGGAGCAGGAATTGGCTGAAGGAGTTGGTTAAGTGAGACGAATCTTACTTTGTTTGCTTTTTTCCACCGTTCTTCTACCTGCACCTCTCATAGAAGTAGCAACTTCAAAGCCCAAGGATGTTGTTTCTTATTTGAGAAGAAGTTTCCCCAATACTTCTTTAAATATCGTTATTTATAAAAATTATACTCATAGTTATCTTTCTATTAACGGTAAATTTTTCGGGAAGCCAAAGTGGGATGCAAAATTCAAAAATTACTTGAAAGAATCGGTGAAGAATGCTTTAAAGGAGGAGAAATCTACCAAAATACAATTGGATTCCTTAAGCATAGATGAGAAGGGTGGGGAACTGATTTTCACTTTTTCTCCCTGTAATTATAGCAATGAGCCATTAAGGGGGAAGTGGGTTGCTTTTATAGTAGATAAAGATGGTTTCCTGCTGCATAAGGTTGAAGGAAAAGTTGAACTCCCTGCGGGCGCTTGTGGGCGTCCAATAACTTTCAAATTGAGGGATAAATACAAGCGAGAAAAAATAGATTTTATAGTGGCTATTTCCGATGAAAAAGGAAGATATAAATGCTCAAAATCAACGGTGGAGATGGAGGTGAAAAATAGGTGAGGAAAATTGGCTTGTTTCTCTTTATGTTGTTATTCATCTCTCTCACATTTTCTCAGGAAACTACGGGGAATGTGAAAAAACGAATCGCGGTTGTTCCATTCGATAGCCAAATGGTGGGCACGGTTAATTTGGGCAAGATAGTTGGCGAGATGTTTACCACAGCGTTAGTTAGGATGGGGGCATTTGATGTCATTGAGAGAAGCAAAATAGAGGCAGTTATGGAGGAATTGAAGCTCCAACACGGCGGTATGGTAGACCCTTCTTCCGCTGTGGCTATGGGCAAACTTTTGGGAGTTGATTATATCCTCACGGGAACAATCACGGAATTCGGGATTAGGGAGGAGAAGAAAGGAGGCATACTGGGCTTTTTACGAAACCTCTTCGGCGGAGGCGCCAGAAAGGTTAGCATCGCTCGGATAAAATTTGATTACCGTATCATAGATGTTAGCACCGGCAGGATATTCTTTGCTGATACAGGTGAAGGCGAGGAAAAGCAGAGCAGTTTCTCTCTCGCTGTGGGAACGGATTTGAATAAGTGGATCGGAGGAGTAGGGACGGAATCAAAGGAATGGGAGCAAAGCGCATTTTCCAAGGCTACCCGCAAAGCCGTTGAAAATGCGATAAGGAAATTTTCTTTCCTATTTACTCCCGAGGGGAAAATCATAGCCCGTGATAGAAAAGTAGTTATTCTGGATATCGGTATTGCTTCAGGAATTAAGGAGGGTATGGTTCTTGGTGTTTACAGGGTTAAACCAATAAAGGATGAGGAGGGAAACATCGTTTGGATGGATAAGGAGAAGATTGGGGAGATAAGGATTGTGGAAGTCCGTGAGGATAAGGCGAAGGGCGAGATAATATCCGAAACCGTGAGTATTAGGCAAGGCGATTATGCTTCTATTGGTTCTGAAAAAAATAGTCGCTGATTAGATTGATGTTAGAGAAAATAAAATCACCAAGAGATATTAAGAATCTATCTCTAATTGACCTCTATAGGTTAAGTGAGGAGATTAGGGGGAAGATACTTGAAGTTGTGGCAAAAAATGGAGGACACTTAGCGCCGAGCTTGGGAGCGGTAGAACTTATAATAGCGCTTCACTATGTTTTCGATTCCCCCAAAGATAAGTTAATTTTTGATGTAGGGCACCAAGCGTATGCTCATAAATTGCTTACTGGAAGAACCGAAAAATTTGAAACCCTGCGCCAATTGGGCGGCATTTCGGGTTTCCTTAAACGTTCAGAAAGCGAACACGATGTATTCGGTGCAGGGCATGCTTCTACCGCTTTGGCTGCTGCGCTTGGCTTCGCTGTAGCCAGGGATTTAAAAAAGGAAAAGCACGAAATTGTTGCTATAGTAGGGGATGGGGCTCTTACTGGTGGATTAAGTTGGGAAGCTCTTAACAATATTGGGCATCTAAAGAAGAAGATAATCGTCGTGCTGAATGATAATGAGATGTCCATTAGCAGGAGTATAGGTGCAATATCGGAATATCTATCTCGCATGCGGACAGAACCAAGCTACTTAAAGATAAAGGAAGATTTGGAGTTTATCTTGAAGCGAATTCCTCTCGGCTTGCCACTTTGGGAGACAATTCAGCGGGTAAAGGAAGCGATTAAGCATTTATTCGTTCCAGGAATGCTATTTGAGGAGCTTGGCTTCACCTATCTGGGACCAATAGATGGACATAACATAGAAGCTTTAATAGAGATTTTGAAGAGAGCAAAGAATGTTGATGGACCCGCCATCGTCCATATACTCACGAAAAAAGGTAAAGGGTACCCGCCAGCCGAGAGAAACCCGGAGAGATTCCATGGTGTTCCTCCCTTTGACCTTGAAACTGGAGCGGTGGAGGGGCAAGAGTTTCCCCTTACCTATACAGATGTCTTTGCCCGTACCCTCGTTAGTCTCGCTGAGTGTAACGAGAAAATAATCGCCATTACCGCTGCTATGCCTCTGGGCACAGGGCTTTCCTTATTCGCGCAAAAATTCCCTGAACGCTTCTTTGATGTGGGAATGGGAGAGGGGTGTGCGGTAACATTTGCTGCTGGCTTGGCTTGTAGGGGTTTCCAGCCAGTTGTGGCGATTTATTCTACTTTTCTCCAAAGAGCCTATGATATGATAATCCACGATGTCTGCCTTCAGAATCTTCCCGTTGTTTTCTCATTAGACAGAGCGGGTTTAGTAGGAGAAGATGGTGCCACTCATCATGGGCTATTTGATATTGCCTATCTTCTCCCCATTCCCAATTTAATCGTATCTGCTCCCTCCAACGAGTGGGAATTAGCCTCCCTTCTTAAGACTGCTCTTCAATCCAATATGCCATTTGCTATTCGCTACCCAAGAGAAAGGGGGATAGGCGTACCATTTGACAATCCTGAAATCCTACAAATTGGAAAAGGGGAAATTGTAAGAGAAGGAAGAGACCTCTGCATAGTGGCTGTAGGAACGATGGTCAATATTGCGAAGGAAGCCAGCGAGATGTTGGCACGAGAGGGAATAGATGTAGCGATAATTAATCCCCGCTTTCTTAAACCCTTTGATGAGGAACTAATATTTTCCTACTCTGCTGAGACAAAGCGGGTTCTTATCGTTGAGGAAGGAATAATCACTGGAGGATTTGGAACTCAAATAGCCCGCTTCCTTCACGAAAAGGGGCTTAGAGATGTTAGGATAAAGATTGTCGGCTTAAATGGTTTTATAGAGCATGGAAAAAGGTCCGAACTTCTTCAGCTCGTCGGTTTGACACCCCAAGGAATATTCAATATTGCCAGGGATTTATTGGATAAATGATTTCTTTCGCTTTATTTTAAGAATCGTGTTTGTAGTAGGAAATAATCACTTTCTTGTTTGATATTTGATATCGTATTCGGTATTAACGGAAATGCTTCTCTACAGAATCTCTTACTCCCGCTTGTAAATATGCGCCTCCAAGATTTTGAAAATATAGCGATTTCTTTTAATGCTTCTCTTTAAATAAAATGGGTAATCCTTCTATTTTCAGGATTCTGTTGGTAAATTGATAATATGTAGAAATAGTTGGTGAAGGGAAAATCTCAAAAGCAAGAGTTATCCTTTTGCTACTCATCAAGTTTCCTTACTCAGAGTAAGCAGTAATAATAGAGAGAAAGCTATAAGGTAATGATGATGTAGTGAGGTTTATGGGAAATGTTCCAGCTTCCCAAAATATAATTTATCAGTGGTAAGATTATTAAAATAAAGCGAAATTATGTTTGCCCTGCGGTTAATAAGGATAGGATTAATCAACCCAAAACCGCTATTTTCCTTCTATCTCTTCAGCTGATGTCTCAACTTCGCGAGCCGTTTTTTCTCTATGAGCGATCAGGAAGTCTCGCAATTGTGGATACTTAAGAGATAGAATTCGGAGAGCGAGGAAAGCGGCGTTTTTTGCGGAGTTTATGCCAACAGTTGCAACGGGAACACCAGGTGGCATTTGAACTGTGGAAAGCAGAGCGTCGAGACCTAAAAGACCGCCAGTTCCCAAAGGAACTCCGATAACTGGGAGGAGGGTATGGGAAGCAACAACGCCAGCCAGGTGGGCAGCCATTCCTGCCCCGCAGATAACGAGGTCGAACTCACCTTCTTCGCATCTCTCGCAGAAGCTTTGCACCCTCTTTGGTGTGCGATGGGCGGAGGCGATGCTCAATAATACCTCTACTCCCGCTTCTTCAAGGATTGTTTTTGCCTCCTTCATAACCTCCCAATCCGATTTAGAACCAATTAGGATCAAAACTTTACCGTTTTTTGCCATTTTCAAACACCCTTTAATGCTTTCAAGACATTTTTTCTTCGGACAATTCCTAAAATCTTTCCTTCTTTATCCACGACGGGAAGGCACTCAACTCGCTTTATAGCTATTAGGGATAAAACCCTCATCAAGGGTGTGCCTACCCGAACCACGAGGGGAGGAGAGCTCATAGCTTCTTCCACTCTCTTCAAGCTAAGAGCTACAGAAGCTTTTCTTTCTACTCCTTCTATGTGCAATCCCTCCTCCTGGACTAATTCCTCATAAGTCAAAAGAAGAGACCTGACGATGTCTCCCTGGGTGATGAATCCTATTACTTTGCCTTCATCATCCACGACTGGCAAGCCCTCAAGTCCGCATTCTTCCATAGCATCCAGAGTTTGTAGGAGAGTATTATTTTTTTTCACCGTGCAGAAATTTCTTTCCATTATTTGTTCAACCGTCATTTCATCCTCCTTTCTAAGTGACACCAAGATATCTCTTGATAGACTCAGCAGCTTTTTTTGCCATACCCATTGCCATTATCACTGTAGCTGCCCCCGAGGCGATATCGCCACCCGCCCAGACGGCTTCAAGGGAAGTTCTCATTTCTTCATCAACGATTATCTCTCCTTCCTTACCCCTCCTCAGAGTTGGTTCAAGGGAAGGAATGAGGGGATTGGGTTTTTGCCCGATGGCTATGATGATAACATCGGCCTTAAGATTAAAAATTTCTTCTGTTTCCCTAACTTTTCTCCTCCCACTGGCATCTCTCTCATCAAGTAAAGCCATCCTCTTACATACAAGTTCTTTCTCCCCATTTCCTTTTATCTCTATCGGCGAAAGAAGATAGAGGAACTTAATTCCTTCTTCTTTAGCGTGTTCAATTTCCACCCTTCTTGCTGGCATCTCTTCTTCCGTTCTTCTGTATACGATATATACTTCCTCTGCCGAGAGGCGAAGAGCAACTCTTGCAGCATCAATTGCAACATTACCTCCTCCAATCACTGCAACCCTTTTCCCTCTCTTTATCGGTGTTCCGTATCGGGGAAATTGGTCCGCTCGCATCAGATTGACCCTTGTCAAGTATTCGTTAGCCGAGTATACACCCTCCAGATTTTCCCCGTTGATGCCTAAAAGCTGGGGTAATCCTGCTCCTGTTGCGATGAAGACTGCTTGGAATTTCTCTTTCATCAAAAGGTCGCGGAATGGAATGGTTCTGCCTACTAAGATATTTTTCTCCAACTTAACCCCCATCGCTTTTAAGGTTTCTATTTGTTTCTGAATGATTCTTCGGGGTAGGCGGAAAGATGGAATACCATAGCTAAGGACTCCCCCGAATTCGTGAAGAGCTTCAAAAACAACGACCTCTATGTTGCTTCTTGCCAATTCAGCAGCGCAGGTTAAACCTGCGGGACCCGAGCCGATGACTGCAACTCTACCCACAGAATGGGAAGGACTATTCCCCTCGCATAAATGATTCTCTTCTCCATAATCGGAAGCTGCTCTTTCCAAAGCTCCTATCGCGATTGGTGCGCCAATTTTCCCAAGAACGCATTTGCTCTCGCATTGGTATTCGCTTGGACATACCCTTCCACAGATTGAAGGGAGAAGGTTTTTCTTCTTTATTTCTTCCAGAGCCTGGGGGAAATTTCCCTCCTTGATATAAGAAATGAAAGCGGGAATATTTATGCCAACAGGACATCCCTCAACACAGAGCGGTCTACTGCAGGTTAAGCATCTTTTTGCCTCGGCGATTGCTTCCTCTTTTGTATATCCCAGGCATACCTCCTCAAAGTCTTTTATCCTTTCCTCTGGAGGACGTTCGCCGATTGGAATCCTTCTCTCTATATCCTTGCCTTCCATTCTTCCAGTGCTTTTGCCTCTTCCTCTTTATACATTGCGAGACGTCTTCTAAGGTCAGCGAAATCCACTTCGTGCCCGTCAAATTTGGGACCATCTACACAGGCGAATTTGATTTGTCCTCCTACCTTCACCCTACATACCCCGCACATTCCCGTGGCATCCAACATAATCGGATTGAGAGAAACGATGGTCTTTATCCCCATCGGACGGGTTAGATTTGCCACTGCTTCCATCATTGGGACAGGTCCTATCGCTATAACGAGGTCAATTTTAGTTGTATTCAACAAATCTCGTAGAGCTTCCGTGACGAACCCTTTTCGTCCATAGGACCCATCATCCGTGCAGGTGATTAGTTCATCGGATGCTTCTCTTATAAGTTCTTCAAGGATAAGCAGGGATGCTGTCCTGGCACCAATGATTGATATGACCTCGTTGCCCTTTTCTTTCAATCCCTTTGCTATGTTATATATCGGAGGTATGCCCAATCCACCCCCTACGCAAACCACTTTGCCATATTCTGCAAGTTCAAGAGGTTTGCCAAGAGGACCGAGCAATGTATAAATATAATCACCAACATCAAGGGTGGATAACTCGCTTGTTGTTCTGCCAACGATTTGGAAAACTATCTGTATCGTTCCTCTTATTTGGTCCCAGTTGTGAAGGCTTATAGGGATGCGCTCGGAAGTTTCGTAGGGCATTAGGACCACGAATTGTCCAACCTGCGCATTACTTGCTATTCTTTTTGCTTCTATTTCCAAAAGGACGATGTCTTGGGCGAGGAATTCTTTGCGAGTTATCTTCGCCATTTACTATTTTTGCCCTATGCTTTTGAGGAACTCCTCAAGCTCCCGAACTGCTTCCTTAACTTTTTCCTCGGGATAAACATAATCCTCCAACCTACCAGAGATATATTCGTCATATGCTGCCATATCAAAGTGTCCGTGTCCGGAAGCGTTGAATAGTATCACTTCTTCTTTGCCTTCCTCGCGACATCTTATAGCTTCATCCACGACAAATTTTATCGCATGGGCGGTTTCAGGAGCTGGCACATAGCCTTCCGTTTGGGCAAATAACACACCCGCTTCAAACACAGGTTTTTGCGGATAAGCAACCGCTTCAATGATTCCTTCTTTGTAGAGCAGGCTCACCAGGGGGGCCATACCGTGATAGCGAAGACCACCTGCGTGGATTGGAGAGGGGATAAAAGAATGTCCTAAAGTGAACATTTTGAGCAGGGGAGTTAAGCCAGCCACATCGCCGAAATCATAAGTATAGATTCCTTTAGTGACGCTTGGACATGCAGTGGGCTCGACTGCAACAGCTCTGATGTCCTTTTTACCTTGTAGCTTATCCATTAGGAAGGGGAAGGAAAGCCCGGCGAAATTAGAACCTCCACCGATACAACCCACTACCACATCTGGCCATTCGCCTATCATTTCGAACTGCTTTCTTGCTTCAAGACCGATTATCGTTTGATGGAGAAGCACATGGTTAAGAACGGAACCCAAGGAATAATTGGTATCCTCGTGTTTGAAGGCGTCTTCAACAGCCTCGCTTATCGCTATGCCGAGGCTACCGGGACTATTGGGGTCCTGTTCCAGAATTTTCCTTCCTGATTCCGTCCTATCTGTGGGGCTAGCATAAACATCTGCGCCCCATAGCTGCATCAAAATTCTTCTATATGGCTTTTGCTGATAGGAGACCTTGACCATATAGACGGTGCATTCTATCCCCATAAATTTGCATCCCATAGCCAGCGCCGAGCCCCATTGTCCTGCCCCGGTTTCTGTGGTAAGTCGCTTTATTCCCTCAATCTTGTTGTAATAAGCCTGGGCGACGGCGGTATTGGGTTTATGGCTTCCAGCGGGAGAAACCCCTTCCCATTTATAATAAATCCTGGCGGGTGTTTTCAATGCTTTTTCAAGATTCCTCGCCCTTATCAAGGGAGTTGGTCGCCATAGCCTGTAAACATCCCACAATTCATCCGGGATCTCTATCCATCGTTCAGTAGAGACCTCCTGTTCAATTAAGGAGCGAGGGAAAATCTTTAAGAGAAGCGAAGGGTCCATTGGAGCGCCGGTTGACGGGTCAAGAGGAGGAGGTGGCGGTGTTGGAAGGTCGGCAACGATGTTGTACCATTGATGGGGCATTTCCTTTTCGCTTAGGTTAATTTTCACATTCATTCGGTGTTATCCTCCTTTCAGCTAATACTGTTTCTTGAATTATAATCAACGATAAAAAGGCTGTCTAATAAATGTAACCTCAGATATTACATTAATCCAACAAAACGGGATTTTCACTCTTAAATAGAAATAGTAAAGCCTTTCTCATTTGCCCCAAGCATAGGTAATTATGTATACTTTATAAAGAGATAATAATTTATGGGAGGTCTAAAAATGGTAATAAAAGGATATGCGAGACGTTTGCCGATAGACGATGATATTAACACCGACTACATCATTTCGGGGCGCTACAAATTTCAGACTGAGGATATATCGCAGATGGCGCGCCATATATTCGAGGATTTAGACCCTCATTTCTACGAGAAAGTAAAAGAGGGAGATATTATTGTGGCGGGAAAGAATTTCGGTTGTGGTTCTTCAAGGGAACAAGCACCACGTGCCTTAAAAGCAGCGGGTATATCCTGTGTCGTAGCTAAATCATTCGCCAGGATATTTTATCGTAACTCGTTCAACATCGGTTTACCCCTTATAGAAGTGGATACAGATATTATAGAAGATGGTGAACCCTTGGAAGTAGACCTTGATAAGGGTGTAATCACCCTTTTGAAAAAGGGCGAGCAAATTTCCTTCAATCCAATTCCCCAATTTATGCAGAAGCTTCTCCAAGATGGTGGATTAGTCCCCCATCTTTTGAAGTATAAGGGATTCGCAATGGAAGAATAACGAAAGGAGGAAACAAGTTGCATAGAGTGACCTTTATTCCCGGAGATGGTATAGGACCGGATGTAGCAAACGCAGCGAGGAAGGTTGTGGATGCTACGGGAGTAAAAATTGAATGGGAAGAGAAAATAGCGGGGGAACCAGCGATAGAGAAATACAACACGCCCCTTCCCGATGATACGCTTGAATCAATTAAAAGGAATAAAGTTGCCCTTAAAGGACCGATAACAACACCCATAGGCGGTGGCTATAGGTCGGTAAATGTTCTGCTGAGGCAGCTTTTGAATTTATACGCCTGCGTGCGTCCAGCCCGTTCTATACCGGGGACTAACACTCCTTTCCAGAACATAGACCTCATCGTGGTGAGGGAAAACACGGAGGATGTATATGCTGGGGTTGAATTCCCTCCAAACTCAGCGGAAGCGAGGAAGATAATAGAGCTTTGTAATGGGAAGGTCAGAGAAGATTCAGCCATCACTTTGAAGCCTATTTCCTTCTATGCCTCCGAAAGGATAGTCAGGTTTGCTTTCCAGTATGCGATTGAGCACAACAGGAAGAAGGTAACTTGTGTGACGAAGGCAAACATAATGAAGTTCACCGATGGGCTGTTTCTTGAAGCTGCGAGAAAGGTGGCGCAGGAATTTCCTCAAATAGAATTTGAGGAACGGTTGGTTGATAATATGGCTATGCAACTTGTCCAGAAGCCTCACCTATATGATGTTTTGGTGATGCCCAATCTTTATGGCGATATACTCTCGGACCTCTGCGCTGGGCTTATCGGGGGATTGGGAGTAGCTCCGGGTGCGAATATAGGGGATGAAGCGGCGGTTTTTGAGCCTGTCCACGGCAGTGCTCCTAAATACAAAGGAATGAATAAGGTTAATCCAACCGCCACGATATTATCTGCCGCAATGATGCTTGATTACCTCGGGGAAAAAGTAGCGGCAGAGAAAATAGAACGGGCAGTGAGAATGGTTATTTCCGAGGGGAAATGGGTTACCTATGACCTCGGTGGAAACGCAACCACCACGGAGATGACAGATGCGATTATAGATAAGCTTGCCGAATGAACGAGGAGAGAGCGCTGGTTCATCCTTCTCTTATCAGGAATAAAGTATATGAACTTGTGAAGAAGGCGAGTGTCTCCCTTCATCCCAGATATTATGAGGAACTTCGCAAAAGGGCAGAAGAGGAAACCTCTGAGAATGCTCGTTGGATACTCCAACAGCTACTGGAAAACACCCAGATTGCCCAGCAGGAAAATTTACCACTTTGCCAAGATACCGGCTATGTTATCGTATTCTTCACAGTGGGCAGGGATGTCTGTCTTCCAGCTGATGTGCAAGTTTATGTGGATGAAGCGGTTAGAACGGTTTATAATGAATCTTTGCTAAGAGCATCTATTGTTTCACATCCGTTTAGCAGGGTGAACACGAGGGATAACACGCCGGCTGTCGTCCATATAGAGCAGGGTAGCGGAAGTGGTTTAGAAATAGATGTAATGTTGAAGGGAGCAGGTTCGGAGAATGCTTCTGCATTAAAGATGCTTTCCCCAGCGGAAGGAGAGGATGGAGTACGCAGGTTTGTCCTTCAGACTCTGAGAAGCACAGCGTGGAACGCCTGTCCACCCCTTATCATTGGGCTCGGAATAGGAGGAACAATGGAAACATCCGCTTATCTTGCCAAAAAGGCAATATTGAATTGGGTAAAGGGAAAGGAAATGGGTATTTGGGAAAGAGATCTTATGATGGATATAAACAATCTTGGCATTGGACCCGGTGGGGTGGGGGGCAAATTGACCTGCCTTGGAGTCAGCTTGGAAACCGCTCCCTGCCACATCGCGACATTACCCGTTGCTTTATGTGTTCAATGCTATGCGACGAGAATAGCAAGCGACACCCTATCCAGGCAAGAGATAGAATCTATCGATCAGGGAAGATAATAGATATGAACATCGTAAGGTGCGAAAGTATCTTCAAATCGTCCGTTTATCACCTCTATTTTCCTTTTTTCTCCCAAAACCTCCGCTTTTAGCGTTGGTTTAAATTCCTTCAGTTGGAAAATAGCTTTTGTAGGTGCATTTTTCATCGCCACGGCGAAGATATAGGTTGCTCCTCTATGTTTTTTAACCATTGTGTGGATAGGGACATCGGGATTTTCCGATTTAACCTCCAAGGCATCAATAAGGGTAGGGCTGTTAAGCACAGGAGCCAATTCGTGTATTTGTTTGTTGATGGCTGTTACTTCCGCCACCATTTCGGGGTCTTCAAAAAGACCCGCTTCCACAAATTTCGGCTCAAATTGATGGACGAAGTATATCAAACCCTGAGCACCACTTACGAGAGCCATCCATACCTCTGCTCTAACCTGGTGGGGAGTCGGCTTTTTCTCCAGATTGCTTATCCGGGTGCATTCAATGCAGGTCCATACGATTTTATCTCCATCTGTAGATTTGTTCCAGTTGACCCAGGAAAGTAGCCTTATAACTCCTTTGGCTACATACCAGAGGAGATTTTCATCGTTTAATCCCGCCACAGGATATACATCGAAGGAAACGATATCACAGCCCTTGACATAGGTAAAATAGTCATCAGGGTGAGCGCCGGGTCCTCGCCCAATCCAGGAATCATTTGCAACGCCCTGCCCGAGATTTAGAAGCACGGGGCGGTCGGGATCGTTGGATTTCATCTTTTTGTAAAACTCTACTATTTTTGTGGGAGGGACAGGTCCTCCATAAATTGGATTCCCTTGAGGGTCTTGCCCTACGACTTGAGCGTTATCTGGCTCATCCTGGTGCATCCATCCCACTATAATTGGGTCATCTTTATGCTTCAAACCTACCTCGTTTTGCTCGCAAATGACCATCATTCCTGCTTTTCGCAGTTTCTCCAACTGCTCTTCAGTTGGTCCTTTCCATAACCCTACATAGAGGTTAAAACCAGCGGACTTATAGCGCTCTGCGTTATCGGGATTCTGCAACCAGACAGCTATTGGGAAGAACTTTGGATCCTTGGGAGGTCCTTTTCTCCAGCGAACATATGGATTAGAAGGATATTCAGCCTTACTGCCCACTATGATAACACTACCCACAAGAGCTATGCAGAGCAACAAAATTGGGCTAAATTTCATAATTACTCCTCCTCCAATGTGGATTTTTCTGCCCAAATATTATCAAATCATAAAAATCATTTCAAGGATACTTCCTTGCAAGTAAACAAGCAATAATAAAAGCGAATTAATTATTAGAGATAGAACATCTTATCAATAGCCCTTTTTGCTTTTTGTCTTATATCGTCATCTAAAATTACTTGGTGGCTAAGTGTCTGTAGTGACCAAAGGACCTTAGAAAGATTCGTTTTTTTCATATCCTCGCATATCGCTTCTTCATTGGCTGGTATGAACAATTTTTGGGGAATTTCCCTTTTCAATTTATGGCACATATCTTTCTCTGTCCCCACAATGTAAATTTGATAGTCAGTCGTTTTGGCAAAGCGAAGCATTCCTCCTGTTCCGCCTACAAAATCACTTATACCTACAACTTCCTCTTTGCACTCGGGATGAACCATAACAGCAGAATGAGGGAAATTGGCTTTAGCTTTAATTATTCCTTCCTTATTAATTGCTTGGTGGACTGGGCATTCACCTTGCCAGGATATTATCTCCCTCTGTGTTTTCTCCCTTGCCCAGCGGGCGAGATTTCTATCTGGAAGCACGACCAATTTTCTATCTTTAGGGAGCTTTGATATCACTTCCAATATATTCGCGGATGTATAGCAAATATCGCATTCCGCTTTAACCGCTGCGGAGGTGTTAACATAGGCAAGGAAGATTGCGTCGGGATATTGATCTCTTAAATGTCTTACATCTTGTGGAGTAATGCTATCTGCCAATGGGCAACCAGCAGTTTCATCCGGGAGGAGGACAAGCTTGTCTGGGTTGAGAATATAGGCCATTTCCGCCATAAATCGCACACCACAGAGCACAATCACTTTGGCGTCTATGGTCATACTGTGTCTTGCTAATTCCAGAGAATCAGCGGAGAAATCGGCTATATCCTGAATCTCGGGAGGTTGATAGTTATGAGCAAGAATTACCGCTTTTCTTTCCTTCTTTAATTTTTCTATTTCGTCCAATATACTCTGCAAATTACTCCTCCTCCAACTAAGATTTGGTCTCTATATAAAACAACTGATTGTCCAATTGCGGGGGCTCTTACTGGTTCTATGAATTCCACTTTTAAAAAATCGCCCTCTAAATAAACTCTCGCTTTTTTTTCGGGAGAAGCGTATCTGATTTTAGCTTTCAACTCTTCTCCATTTTCTGGTGGGTCTGTTAACCAGTTCAAATCGTTTGCCATTATTGCTTCTGCCATTATTTCATCCTCAGTTCCCACTACCAAAGTATTCTTCTCCGCTTGTATTTCCTTAACATAATAGCGTTTGCCGAGCGACAAACCAAGTCCTTCTCTTTGCCCGATAGTGAAGTTAGCAATTCCCTGGTGCCAACCAAGCAAGTTGCCCTTTGTATCTATTACGGGACCTTTCAGAAAAGCCTCAGGTATAATCTCCTTTAACCACTGGCGGTAATTGCCCCCTTTTATGAAACAAAGGTCTTGGCTTTCCTTCCTTTTAGCCACTGGCAGACCAATTTCCTCTGCTTTTATCCTCACTTCCTCTTTATCCCAATCCCCGAGGGGGAAAATTATGTGGTTAAGTAAATTGGGATTTATCCTATAAAGGAAATAAGATTGTTCCTTCTTACCTTTTCCTTTCATCAGGACGCTTCTACCCAAAGAATCCTTTCCAATACGAGCATAGTGCCCGGTAGCGATGAATTCGCAGTTAAGTTCTTTCGCTTTATCCCAAAGGATGCCGAATTTTATGTGCCTATTGCATAGAACACAAGGATTAGGTGTCCTGCCACGGATATATCCCTCTATAAATGGTTGGAGGACTTTTTTCTGAAAAATATCTTTAAATGAAAGAACATAATGGGGTATGCCGAGGAAATCTGCTACGCTTTTGGCAGACTTTATAGACTCGGTGTCAGAACCCGTAAGGTTCATGGTCGCTCCGATAACTTCGTTACCTTTTTGGAGTAAAAGATATGCGGAAAGCGAGGAGTCAACGCCTCCACTCATTGCTACAAGGACCTTAGCCATTTTTCAACTCTGCTTCTAACTCCTGGACCTTTTCCTCCAACTCTGCGATGCGTCTGCTCAGATTTCTGAGGTATTCTTCCAGAGGGTCTCCCAATTTAGCATGTTCAAGGGGAGGGACCCTTTTCCCCTCTCTGCGCACGATGCGGGCGGGAACGCCCACCACTGTGCAGTTTGGAGGAACCGATTTTAGAACAACCGACCCCGCTCCTATCCTTGCTTCCTTGCCTATATATATTGGTCCAAGAAGAACAGCCTGCGCACCGATAACAACATCATCGTCTATAGTAGGATGGCGTTTGCCTTTCTCCTTACCAGTTCCGCCCAAAGTAACCCCCTGATAGAGGGTGACATTATTGCCAATGATGGTGGTTTCTCCAATAACCACGCCCATACCATGGTCTATAAAGAAGCCTTTTCCTATTTTCGCCCCAGGATGTATCTCTATTCCCGTGAGGAATCTGCTTATTTGGGAGATAAGCCTGGCAAGGAAACGAAGGTTGGATTCCCAGAGGAGATGGGCGATTCTATGGAAGATTATCGCCCACAACCCTGGGTATGTAAGGACTTCCCAGATATTCCTCGCTGCTGGGTCTCTTTCAAAAACTGCTTTAATGTCAGCTTTAAGTGTCTCCAGCATAACTGTTTTATATAATTCTACTTTTGATTTTAAAATTGACAAACATACTCATTTAAAAATAAATCTTACCAAGCGGGATACTATCAACAAATTAAGCAAACTCAGGAATTTTTATTTTGTTTATTGACATCCAGTGTTATAGATATATAATAGAAAAAAACAAATAAAAAGGAGGAGGTTATGCCCAAGAAGATTTTAGTTGTAGATGATGAGAAGCCTATAGTACGGCTGGTCCAGGTTAATCTGGAACATGCCGGTTATGAAGTAGTGACTGCCTACGACGGCAAGGAAGCATTGGAAAAGGTTGAGCAGGAAAAACCCGACCTGATAATATTGGATGTTATGATGCCACAGATGGACGGTTTCGAAGTTATGCAGAGATTGCAAGCTAATCCCAAGACTCGCGATATTCCCGTGATAATGCTCACCGCCAAAGCGCAGGATGCAGATGTTTTCCGCGGTTGGCAATCGGGTGTGACGCTCTACCTAACCAAGCCTTTTAGCCCGTTTGAGCTTATAAGCTTCGTTCGCAGGATTTTCAGAAGTATGGAGGAGGAAGATATAGAGAAACGGTACGAGATATGAGAGCGGGCAAAGTTCTTCTTTCTTGTTTCATAGCGGGAGGAGTTATTGGTGGGTTTATATTATGGACTGTTTTTTCAAATTCGGAGAGTAGGGAATTCAATTCCCTTATCAAGCAGTGTAAGGAGAAATTGGAGAAAGTAGATGAGTTGCTTAAAAAAGCTTGATTTCCACTTTGTCGCCTTTTTCCAACTTCAGTAGGTCCCGAGCGGAAGCGAGGTTAAGGGAAATTTCCAGAAAACCACTGCTCCCTATGATAGCGAGGGGAGCCAGTGGTGGTTTTTCTGAATAAGAGAAACT
>JACIXQ010000109.1 GCA_014360465.1 bacterium | reverse complement strand
CGCATAGCCCTTTCTGAAAACGCCTTTATCTTCTCCCAGACATCATCAAGGGAGAATTTTGCTCGCATAAACCAATCAAAGCCAGCATGCCAGAACTGCGTCTGTCCATTTTCAACCCCGGGTCCCCGTTGGAAATTGTTCCAAATTCCAGCATAGAAAGCCTCCTTGTTTCCATCAATCGTGTTTATACTTGGTATACCGCAGGATTTGCCACTAAACCTGTCTTTCCAGGAGTAGGCATTATGGTCGGAATCAAGCCACTTTATTATCGCTTCAGCTTTTTCAGCGGGTAGTATGCCAAGATAATAGGCTAACAAGGGGATATCGGTGAAACCGACATCTATCTCCTTACCATTTTTATCTATCCAGCTGATGAATCTCCCACCATCAATTCTCCTTCCCTCGTTATCCTTCAAATTTCCCTCCT
The DNA here is from genome assembly GCA_014360465.1 of bacterium. Classification (GTDB taxonomy): domain Bacteria; phylum Armatimonadota; class JACIXR01; order JACIXR01; family JACIXR01; genus JACIXR01. Next base: position 6,458 of record JACIXQ010000109.1, on the reverse strand, counting down.
TCCAATACAAAAGAAAAAGAGAGTTTCTCGCTTTCTCCTTAATCTCCCGATAAATTTTCGCCTTCTCCTCTCTTCCAGATATCAATGACATCTTTTCCATAGCTTCTGCAGAGGCACAGTAATAGACCTGAAGGAGAGAATAGCGGTGTCCGATACACCAACCATCCCAGTAGGTTGAGGGACGAGATTGGTCGGGAAGTCCGGTGAAAGGTTCTGGTAGAGTGAGGATTTCGTTTTCATCAGCCATAGAGCGGTAGAAAGCTAATGCCTCCTCAAGTTTGGGGAATATGCTACTTATAAATATCCTGTCCTTGGAAAGGATGGCGTATTCCAGTGCAGAGAGAATAAATTGGGCATTGGTTTCAAAAATATAGCCCGTCTTGTTCCACCGCCACATCCATTTATTCTCTCCAAGCCATACAATTGGCAACATTCCCTTGGGTAAAAGGTTTCCCTCCTCATCCCTTGTGCTCTTACCGTCTGCCATCCCCGATAGATATAATTCCAGATTCCTTTTCATCGCTTCAAGGTTAAAGCGGGGATTGTACTTCCCCGCAAGCGTCCAGAAGTAAGGAATCATACCATCTGGGGAAATGGGTCCCGCGAAGCAATGCTCAAGGTAGAACATCTCAAGTGCCTTTTCAACCTCCGGGGCATAGGGAAGATGGAGACGGAAAGTGCCAAGGGACGGTTGTGGGGGAGGCTGGATGATTTTTAAGTTGACATATAGTTTATATCTTCTGCCAGGCTGAAATGTGAATGAACTACAGTTGTGGCGAACCCAGTCATAAGGACTGGGAGAAACGATGAGCTTCTCCAGACCCGCAGGTCTATCAAAGAGGGGATTGGGAAGATGAACGAGAAAGGGAATATCGCTCCCACCATCTTTTATCTTTAGAGCTAACGAACGAAACGAATAAATAGAGCTACCATCGCCGTAAGCTAATAGGTCACTACCTATAGGACGGTAACAGGGCTGTAGGTCATATATTCCCATCTTGTAATTCTCAAGCATACGCCTATGAAAGTACCCACCAGCTGAATTATAGAATCTCTCCCAAGAATCTGCAGGAAAATCCAGATGGAAACCGATATAGGGAATAGAAATCTCCTGCGGACACTGAAATTCTGATTTCAAGTTGAGCGAATCACCTGAAAGGGTAAAAGTCAACGAGGCTTTTATCAAAGGAGTTCCCTCCGGTGAGATAAGCTGGATGTCGGTAAACCTCATAGTATCCTTTTTGATAATCTCCGCCTTCGCATTCTTTGGCACAAGATAAAGATTGTATGGGTCGGATGGATAGATGCTTCTTTGCCAGCTGGAGGGGCCACCAAAATATATCTTGCATTTACCACCCAGTAGCTCATCACTCCATCTTCCATTTCTCCTAACTTTCAAAGAGACTATCTCCCCTCTTCTAATATCTATCCCAACACGATAATACCGATTGCTGATATAGACTACTTTCCCAGCTTCACATGGCTTTATTTTATAATCAAACGGAATATAACTCCATCTACCTCTGAACAATTCACTCGCCCTTTTAGTTGCTTCTTCCCTGTCACCTCTTCCAATAAGGAAGCGAGCTTTAAATCTCCCATAATGAAAATATCCCGTTTCCTGCCACCAGGCAGGTTCTTTCCATTCGCCTCTCCAGACGAATTGAAGAGAATTTATTCCGCCTGCATAGCCTTCCGCTGGTATGGCAATTACAAGGTATCTATTTGTCTTTGACCAGTAGAAAACAACGAAATTCTCCTTTAGGGGAGGATTTTTCAAGGGTTCACTCCAGCTATGCTCAATCGTATTATGCCATTTTCCGGCATAGAAATAGCTATCGGGAGGCTCCGCATTGCTGATTGGGAACTCCGTCAGAACCCCGCCAAGCCAGTAGCCTTCCGGACCGAATCTTCGTCCCTCGCTTGCGATGAACTCTCGTTCCAATTCAAATCCTGGTATTCCCTCTTTAAATATATATGTTGAGCGGATGCTAATAAGTGGGTCATCCTTGGGGGAAACCTCTATCTTCAGCTTCAGCTCTTTGCCATTATTCAATACCTTCAAATCCCTAAGCTTATAGATTGGCATATGTAGTCCCATCCATCCTCTCCCTTCCACAGGGAAGTCGGAACTGGTCCACCAACCATAGAAATAACCGAGAAAAGGGTCGGTGTGAGAACCCGCATCATGAAGGACACCGATAAAGGAGAGAAACTTCTTGTTTATCCTCGCCCGAAAAACATCCCCTTCCACCCCAAGTGTATATCCCTTGTCCATCTCCTTCACTATGAATCCAAAGGAAAGCACAGATATAAGCAAAGCGCAGATGAAAAGCTTCATACAGTTCACCCCCAGAAGCGGTATATTTGCCAATTTAAGAGCAAGCCGAGGATATTAGCAATGCTTCCGATTACGAACTCTCCCAGAACCAATCCGAGAAAGAAGGGGAGTATATAGCGATAACCTTTTAACCCGGAGCTTTTAAGCACAATGAATTTAGCCAACCAGGCGATAAATATGGGGCACCACATCAACCCCATCGCCCAGGACGAGGAGACTGCATAACCAACTGGATGAAAGAACCACCAAATGAATCTTCCCTTCATTAAGATTAGAAATACGGAAAAGAGAAATCCCCAACCGGTAAAAATGGCGCAGAGGATATCCCTTTCCTGTGGCATCTTTAACCAAGACTCAAGCCGATTGTAAGCCTCCCAGCCGAAACCAACCACCCAGGGTGGCATTTTCGCCGAGGAGGCTCCAAATTTATAGTTAGCTTGAAGAAGCGTTAGGAAAGCGGAGAAGGAACCAACGAGACTGGCTATCAACATTGCTATCATATACTGGCGATAATCAAGGTGCAACCTTTCAGCTATCTTGAAACCTTCCAGCTGATGAGGCATTGGATGGGCTCTGTAAGCCCTATTGAAACTCCAAGATAAGGTGAAAAATACGAGGTCACCTTTGGTGAAGCTCTCCACCCCTGCTACCCTTGGTAGCATCTGGTCGGGACCGGCAAAGTGCAAATCGTGGGCGGGGGAACCAAGCTCCGCTCTTATCCTTGTAACTGCTAATGATAAAAGAAAATATACAAGGAGAAAAATGAGGGAAGTATACCACTTTGCTCCCATTTTGACGAGGAAGAATGTTAAAAAGATATAACATAGGAACAATCCCACAAATGCTCCCCGATAGGACAAAGGTTCGTCTTCATCGCTTAACTCGGAAGGTTTCCCAAGGGCTTTTCTTATTACCTGTAGTAAATATCTCCTACCAGTCCAGAGGACGAAGAAAGCTATTCCGAGATATGCGCCAGCTGACTGGTCGTTTATATAGGGCATATCCGGTCTCGCTACCTGTAGGTTGAAGGCAACGCTGACGATTCTTTGAAATTTCCAATACCAGTAGAAGAACCAACAGGAAAAGGAAAGGTCAAGTGGTAAAAGGAAACCAAGTCCGATTATACAGGGGAAAAAATAAAGTGGTGTCCAGCCAATTGCATTCCAGGGATGATAGGGATACAAGAATGTATAGAGGTCATAGTCCCGTATGGGAATGTGGGGAAAGAAAGGATAGTTTGCGTTTATGTTATTCAAGATATCAACTATCGCCGATAGGGAGAATCCTATCCACATCAATTTGCTCTTAAACAAAGAGAGGCTCTCATCAGTAAGGGCAAGGGGAAGCTGGATGATTGGGAAAGTCAGACGCTCGTTCTCGCTCCACTGTTTCCTGAAGAGGATGTTCATACACATCATAGCGAATATCATCACCATAAAGAAAAGGGTCCAATAGAGGATTGGCGGTAGCCAAGCGAGGATATGCTCCCGAGTAAAAAAGGAAGACCAACCGAGAAAATATCCTTCTAAGACCCTCTTATCGGAGACCATAAGCCATTTTGGGAGATATTTGAAGAAAAGTGTTTCCCACTTATTTTCTGGTGTCGCAAACCAGAAGGGGTGGACAAGACAGGGAATTAGCACAGCATAGAGGTCCACACCTACCATACAGGTCCCTAAAGCCACCATAGAATAAATGAGAAGCAATTCTCCCTGACTGAGTTTAGATTTTGGCGAGAATTTTAAAAGGAAGCGATTTATGAGAACGAGGATTAAAAGGGTAAAAACGGCATTGAAAAAGAGGGACATAGTGGTGGGGAAACTCTTGCCAACTACCTCCTCCATATAACCTACCCAAAAAACATTGGGCGGTATAAGAAGGAGACCTATGAATATAGCCCTTGTGGCTAACTTCTTCCTCAATTCGGGCTCTAAACGCTGTTCACAAGTTCCCAGAGCTTCTCAGCATAATAAAGGTAGTTATAGTAGGGGACATCAGGAGGAATGCTATGGTCAAGGCAGGGAATATATCCTCCTTCCTTCACCAGAACTTCCACCCGCTTCAGCTCGTTGTCTATCGCCTCCTTTCCTTGTGCCAATGCCCTCTTATCTATACCTCCCCACATCCTCAACTCTTTACCAAATTCTCTTCTTACTCTGACGACATCCATTCCAGCAGCTACTTCGAAAGGATATAGGACATTTATTCCCGCATCAAGCCAGATAGGAATAAGCGAGAAAATGTTGCCATCGCTATCAAGTGAAATGTATTTGACGCCCTTTGAACGCAGGAAATCAACGACCCTTTTGTAGCGGGGAAAAGCGAACTTGCGGTAAAGCTCTGGACCTACAAGAGGACCAGTTTTGTAAGCCATATCCTCCCAAAAACCAAAGATATCAACATCTGTGTATTCAAGGATTTGCTCCATCATCGCGATGAGGAAATCGGCAATGCTATCCATCATTTCCTCAAGGAAAGCAGGGTCATCGTAGAAGAGTAGACAAGCACGCTCAACACCCACCATCGCTCTAACACCACCGAAGAAACCTCCCCATCTATCGGCGATTATTATCAGGGGGCAATCGCGATTTTTGTATGATGATAACAATTCCTTATAATTTGGACCTATCCTTTCTTCAAGGTTGGGTCGGAATCTTTCCTGGCGAAATCGCCGGAACTCTTCCCTCGTCTCCACGGGGAACCTGATGAACTGGGGCATTGAGGAATCGGCGAAATCCTTCCTTTCCCTTAGCACGATTCCCTCATGGTTTATATATGTTATAGTATCCTCATCCTCGTGTAGGACTTTTCGCTCAAAGGGAGGATGGGGGAAGAACCAAAGGCTCTGAACGATTCTTCGGTCATCTGGGTGAGGAAGAGGAAAGGGTTTAGTGGGGTCATATCCTTCCCTCTTCCACCTTTCAATCGTCTCTGCCCAGGGAGCAGGAGCGCCCCAATAGACGCATCTATCTACTTTTTCATAGGCGAATAGCCTATGAAATCTCTCAAGGTCGTTCATCAATAAACCTCCTTAAGTTGGGAGGAAGATTTTAAAAAATCAATTTTTAAGAAATATTAATCACCATTCCCTATAAGGGGAAGTTTTATTTAGCGGGGTGTCCTGGCGGACACCCCGCTAAAATCCGAGCTCAATCGGTCTTATAATCCAGACAATCAGAACTTCAGGCTTAATAACGGATTACGATATCTTTATGGTGAGACATACATCGCTGCCCAACCGCTGAGAATAAGCGTGCCTCCTCTATGGTTGGCTCTTATTTGCCTTGCAGGGAGCCATTTAGCGTGTCCATCAAGGAAAACTATGTTCGCACCACCTGTATGACGAGTAACGGCATCCTCGCTTTTACCAATAGCTTGTAGGGCGGCATCAAAGTTAGCATAAAAGGGACCACAGGGACCGTAGGGACAATTAGAAGAATAATTTGCGAAAACAATGGGGGCAATCAGTCCATCCTGAAGACAAGCGTCCCAAGCGATGTTTGACACCGTTGAATCAGCAAGAAGGATGGTATTAACGGGGTCACGAAGGGGTGCAGTTCTTCCGCCATTAGCACCTCCGCAGGGACTACCGCTTGGCCAAACCGGGTCGCAATGTGCACCTCCAAAGATACCTATGGGAGCACCATAGCTTATGAAATTACCCTGCGCCGGCATTCCGGGTAACAATTCGGAGCAGTAAGGAGAGCCACCACAATTTCCGCCTGGGTTCGTGCGCATAGTCCAGGGGGAATTAGCTGAGGGGCAATGGAGGATGGAAGCGTTCTTCGTATAGGGATATATCTGTGCCCACCATTGACGATGCTTAGGTCCAGCACAAGCAGGAACAGCGAAGGGCAATGTCTCGTCCCAATCCTGTTGGTATGGTAAAGGTAAGGAAAAATTGATAAAATGGGAGGAGCAATGACTTTCATTTTAAAAGATAGGCGCCACTTTCCCTTTCCGGATGTGGCGGAGGTAAAGCCGAGTATGCGCATGGGCCAACTTCCGAGCCCGAAGTCTTGTTTTCTGGCTAACCTCGGCGAAGCGCCTATAAGGGCCGTATCGAGCCCGGATAGATGTGTGCTAAAAGTCATTGTTCCTCCCCACATCCAAATTA
>JACIXQ010000108.1 GCA_014360465.1 bacterium | reverse complement strand
ATAAAAATGTATACAAGATATATTCATCAATTTATTCGTAGATAGTTTTAGAAATTTCCCCTAACTTCCCCCTTTAATCAAAAAAGCCCAACTTGGACGGAAGAGCCATAAAAATGGGTAATGTTGTTTGCTTTTTAATTTATTATGAAGCTTCAAGATTTAAAAAACGCCCTGAAAGCCCTTTTAATAATAAATCAGCCGTTTATAAAAACTTCGCTCTATTTAAAGAATTTTATTTGTAGCAGGGATATAATCACTTTCTTATTTCAGATGTGATCCCGCACTCTGGCTCAACTTATTTGAAAATAGGGCGAAAAATTTTTCCCTAAATCTAAAACCTTAAATTTTGCTTCTCACCGCCTTTTGTCTGACTTTAGGAACTTTGGGAGACTGCGGTGGTGCCTTCCTCTCGGGGGCGGGCTCGTCAAGGGGGATACCATCCAGTGCTGGCTGGATGCTATGGACATCTATGCCAAATCTCTTGAGGATAGTGGGAGCGATATCCGTCCTGTCGCCGTTTCGCCTCACTTCCTTGTCGTTTGTGGCAAGAAAAACATAAGGGGCGTATGAATGAGTGGTCTTACCTTCATCAAAGCCGTGGTCAGCCGTGACATATATCAGTGTATTATCGTATATGCCCAATTTCTTTAATTTATTCATAATCTCTCCAAGCCAGCGGTCACAGGATTTTATCGCATCCTCATATTCAAGTGAATTTTCACCGTATTTATGTCCTGCGGAATCGGGGTCGGCGAAATGGATAAAGAGAAAGAACCGTTCCTTATAATGCTTCTCCAGCTCCTCCAGTGCTCTCCTTCCGACATTGGCATTCACGCCAAGTCCATTGACGAATAAATCCATCTTCTTGCTCGCGTTGAACCATGGCTTGCCGGGAATCTCAACGAATTTCCTCCCATTCTCCTCGACTATCTTCCCTCCCTGTAGACCAGAGGAGCGTCTTCCCAGCTCCTTAGCCCTTTTCTGCTGCCTTAACCACCTTTGATAGGGAATCCTGCGTGGCGGGTCATTGTCCACATTACCTTTCTTCCCAATTACCGCTCCTGTCCAGATATTTTCCGGTCCGAAGAACTCTTCCAACCTCTCAAAAACAGTATAGCCTTCAGGAATGGGCTGGTATCGCGAATTACTGTAAACCCCTGTCTTTTCTGGGGAATAACCCGTGAGGATTTGCACCCAGCCTGCCTTTGTATCAGTGGCTCCCGAGGTAATATCTATATCCACCAGCGCCCCTTCCTTTATTAGAGATGAGAGATTGGGCAGTTCGTTCCTATTAAGCAGTTCTTTAAGATGTGCCCTCTGAACCCCATCCCAGCCGATTAGGATGATATTTCGTGGCTGAGCGGGCTTCTCGGCAACTCCTATGAGAAAGGTAAGCGTAAGAAGGACTGATATTAACATAGGGACGACTTTTCGCATAGATTATTTCACCTCCCACAGAATATGACGAAAATGAAAGGCTTTTGGTTTTTAAAAACTTTAGATTTCGGCTTCCCTTCAATTATTTTTAATGATTTAATGGGAGACTCCCTGCCCGGTAGAGTCTCTCAGTTGAAAATTCTCAAATTAAAGAGGATGCCAGTTATCCATAGATTCCTTGATAAAAAACCCTTCCTCAAGGACGGGCTTTTCCGGACCGCCAGATTTGGCATCGTAAACAAGATAATCAGTCTGGATTAATAGGGGATTTGGGTCGGAATCGTGGTGTATGTTCACAGCGTTTTTTAGAGCCTCTGGAGTAAGCCCAAATATAACTACTATATACTGAGACAGATTTTTGGGATTTGGAGCAACCATAAATACCCCCACATCCTTCCCTTTATATGTCCTGTTTCCAACCACTATCTGGTCCTTCTCCAGCTTTATCGGTAGCTTATCCTTAATCTCTTCTATTATCTTATTGGAGCCGGGTGTTCCAATAAGGATGAGTGGTCTGTTCTGGATATCCTTTTCCGTCACATCGGTATCCGCCTTTATATCAATCTTGAAGCGGGTGCTTTTTATCTCCATCTTTTGGAGAGTCTGCGCCACCTCCAGACCAGCTTCCTTCTCTTCCTGCGAACCTTGAGTTCCATATACGAAAATATGCCTCCCCTCCAAGCCCATAGTAAGACCGACATTTCGTGGAGTGATTATTCCCGAGATTGGAGTGCGAGTCTTTTCGGGCGGGGAATATTTCCTGGGTGCGATTTGGGGTAGCTGACCGCCATAAGCCTTCTTTATCTTCTCCAGGCTATCCGCTACTCTATCGCCTATCATACCTACCCATTTCAAATCGGGGCATTCCTTTTTGATATTCCTCCAGACCTCTTCTGCTTTATCAAACTGCCCGAGATTGAGATAGCAGGCACCAACACGGAGGAGAACGACGCCTCGCATTGAGGCGAGATGACGAAGATGGGCGGGCAAGGCTTCCGCTTTCTTCAGGACATCTGTGAATTCCAGATATTCTTTCAGTGCGGACTGATAATCGTAGAGATGCTCGTATGTGGTTGCGATGAAAGCGGAGGAGATGGGAGCGTAATAGCTTTCGGGATACTTCTCCTTGACCTCCTTGTAATCCTCAAGTGCGCCTCTGTAATCACCGAGGTCGGAGCTCGTCGCCCCCCGATTGAAGATGGCGTTGGGAAGAAGAGGAGAATCTGGGCATTCTTTAACCAGCTTATCGTAGTATTCGTGAGCTTCCTTAATCATAGTAATATCGTAGTAGCAGGTAGCGACACCGAAGAGGGCAACATCCTTCTGGGTTCCGTTTTTTGCGGCGCATTTCTTATAGTTCTCTATCGCTTTATCGTATTGACCATTGTCCTCATAGAGAAGTCCGAGGGCGAAATAAGCCATTTCGGTATCGGGAAAACGATTGGCGATTTCCTGAAGTATTGTTTCCTTTTGTTTTTTGGCGTTCTCATCTCCCGTTTCAAGATAAATCGCCCTGTATCGCCAGGCGATATCAAGGAGAGCCTTGCTGGCATTCTCATCATTCGGATACTTTTGGGCGAACTCCTGATAAATCTTTATCGCCTCCTCGTTCTTCCCTGCCTTCGCATACATATCACCAGCCCTCAACAATGCCTCCTTAGCGCTTTCACTATTGGGATATTCATCCGCTACCTTCTTGAAGGTCTCAGCTGATTTAACGAAGTCTTTTTTGTCAGAGTATCTCCAAGCAATATTCATAAGCGCTGATGGGACACGAGGATCCTTGGGATATTTGTCCACAAATTCCTGATAAACAGCTATTGCATCATCGGGTTTTTTACTTTGTGCATACATATCTCCTGCACGAAGCAAAGCTTCGGGTGCGTACTCGCTCTGGGGATATTCCTGAGCCACTTTTTTGAAGGCATCCCCTGCCTTCTCATAGTCCTTCTTCATCACATATCGCCAAGCGATATTCATCCAAGCGCCAGCGTTGTAGTTGTAGTCATCGGAATAATCCAAACTCTTAAGCTCATATTCAATCCCCTTATCTATCTCTCCGACTTGCGCGCATTTTCTCGCAAGCTCGTGATATAAATCCCTTATCGCATCTGGTCTCGTGGCGCTCTGGATTTTCTGAAGATAGTTCTGCTCCTCCTGCTGGAACTGCTCGTATTGCGATTGGCAGGTCAAAAGTCGAGCCTTGGCAGAGGAGAGCAAAGAATCATCTCCCGTGCCCAGAGTGACCGCCTCTTGATAATCCTCTATCGCCTTGGCAAGCCAACCTTTTCTTTCATAAGCAACGCCACGATTATAGTAAGCATAAGCAAGGGTCATTCTCTCTGGCTTTGCCTCTATCAAAGAAGTGAGGGAATCTATCGCCGAGTCGTATTTCTCCTCCTGAATATCGCAGAGAGCTATTCCCAATTTCGCCTGCGAGCCTATATCTCCCTTATCCTTGGTTGCCATTTGAAAATATTTCCTCGCATTCCCCACATCCTCAAGGGCAAGATAGCATTGCCCCAATCTCAGGTTCGCTTTGGCGATATCCTCATTCCACCCTTCCCTACTTGCAACTTTTTGAAAAGCATCTATCGCCTTCTGATATTGCTTAGATTGGAAGTAAACTTCTCCTTCCTGAAGGATTTTATCCTGGGCAAATGCGAATATAGAAAAACAAATTAATAATAAAAAGATTCGCTTGCTTATCATTTCGTCCTCCTTTCCAGAATAAAATTATAGAAAAAATTCACCTCAATGTTTAGAGCCTCAGCAATCAAATTTACAACGATTTCGGGAAACATTAACATATTTAGGAAATGGATACTTCGGGCGATATTGAGAGAATTTTGAATTTAATCCTCAATTTAGCGGATTTTGATGCTCTTCAAAAGGGCAAAGAAAGGCAATCAGCCATTTGGAAACAAGAGGAACCAGATTACCTTCCCCTTATTCTCAGCGACTGGGAAACTCCCGAGCTGAAAGGTTTCAAACATCGGAACCTGAAAGAGCAATTCTACGATAAAGAGAAGATGCTGATTGAACAGTTGAAAGGACTTGTCGGGATAGCCAAAACCCATAGCGATGCCCAGCTCAGCATAAGGGTTAATATGGGCGTTGGAATTATCGCCAGCATATTTGGACTCAAACCCCTCTTCCCCCAGGATGACCAGATGCCCTGGTTTGTTGGGCATCTCCCGAAAGAACAACTTGTAGATATAGAGGTTCCTCAGGATTTAAAAAATCGCGGTCTCATTCCATTTATTCTGGAATACATTGAATTTTTCAAAGAGAATCTACCGGCTGAAATCAAGATATACTGCTTTGATACCCAGGGACCATTTGATATCGCCCATCTTATAAGAGGTCACGATATTTACACAGACCTTTATGATGACCCTGACTTTGCCCATCATCTCCTCCAAATATCCACGAAGCTCTATATTGAGGTCACGAAGCTGTTCAAGGAAACGGTTCAAGAGCCATATAATTCAGGCTATCATAGCACGCTCTATATGGAAGGAGGAGGTGTCCGCCTTTGCGACGATTCCTCCGTCAACCTTTCACCATCTCTTTTCAGGGAATTCTCCCTTCCCTATATCAAAGAAGCACTCGCTCCCTTCGGTGGTGGCTGGGTTCACTTCTGTGGCGATGCTAACCACCTCCTTGATATGTATCTACAGCTGGATGAGGTGAAAGGACTGAATTTCGGAAACCCAGAAAAGTACAACTACAAAAAGGTTATGAGGAATATCATCTCAAAGGGAAAATTCTATGTAGGGCATATCCCGAGAAAAGAGGGAGAGGATTTAAAAGATTATTTCAAAAGGCTTCTTGAACCACTTGAGGGAAAGAGAAAGGGTTTGATATTACAGATGGCGAGAGGAACGGAAACCTCCCTTGAAACGATTGAACTCTGGCATAAATCACAAGATGCCTATCTCAGGGGCTGAGCCCTCTCGCTCTCCTCTCCACACTTCGCAGAAGTTCTTCAGCCTCTTCCTTTGAACCGCACCAGGTTCGGAGGCACAAGCCCTTTATATCAAGATTTGTTATGAGTGGCTGAATATCCTCGGGGGTAACATCAAGGACGAGGTTCCTCCCCGCTTCCTGAATTCTCTTCAGGAGGGGGAGCCATTCCCTCATAGGTGGAGCGCCAGCTCCCGGAACCCACTGAATCGCCTGCAAGCGAGGAAGCTCAAGGAGGGCATCAAGGTGCTGTATCGCACCTGGTCCATCAAGGTGGTATATTGAATGGTCAAGGAACTCCGTCTGCCTTTTAAGCTGCGGCAATAGGAAATCCCTGAACATCTGGGGGCTTATCATACAGGAGAAATCCTCCTGGAGGGGATAGGATTTGCCAGGAGCCCAAATAGCCAACCAACCGCAGGTTCCATCCTGATAGTTTCTTAAAATCTCGTATTGCTCCTCATAGAGCTTGAGCCAAAAACCCGCTACCCATTCTATTGCCCTCTTTATGATATCGGGATGCTCAAGCATACCGATACACAGATTTAAAGTCCCATAGAGATGGGCGAGGATATCGCTTATACCGCCAAGGTCTGTGAAGGAAACGATATATTCTCCCTGGGAGCGCTGACAGGCAAGGGAGATTATTTCCAGCGTTCTTCGCCACCATTTGTTATTTGGGTCAAAATTCAGGTTCAGAAGCTGTTCAATATCGTCTATTATAGGCTCTTGCCAAGTTGTATCGTTCTGAAAGATGAGGGGACATCCTAAATAGGCGCTTGCTATCGTTGGACCTAAGTTGACGAAGATATAAGGGAAAGCATCACCTAAAAAATATGTAGAGGCGAAGTATTCCTCCCAGCGACCAACAACGAACTCGGGGTCTGTCCAGTATTCTTCAAGGTTCTTGGCGGGAGGATATTGGGGTGCCCTTTTAGGGGCAACTATTTGAAAGAGATACCCCTCCCCTCTCCACCAAGCAAGATGTCTTTCTTTTAAAGCTTGCCAGTCTTTTATATATCGTCCTTTCATCATCAGCAACTCCTTTATTTTAAAATAATTTCATATCATTATAGGCTATTTTAATCCTATGTCATTGGTGAAATTTTCTTATTTTCTTTATAATTTTGAGTAATTCAAAACCGAAAATTTACCATCTCATCATCTTTATAAGCTTTTTATCCAAAAAGAGGAACAATGAAGTTATTAGATGCTCCCCATCGTCGCTTGGTATTTGATAAAACATATATTTGGCTTTACCTCAAAAAATATCCTCAAAACTTTCACTAACATAACTTTTTAAAGGCAAGATAAGAAGTTATAGATTATGGGAAAAAATGGGAACAAAATTTGCATAATTTTCGTCTAAATTACCGAGCAGTTTTGCGAGCCTGCTCCCACGCCTCACCTCCTTTCTGGTTTTGCCCCCCGAAGGCGTGCCCTTAAGGGCACGCCTTCGTGTTTAATAAGTTGTCTTAATTCGTTTTACTTGTTAATATATTCAATTTTTTT
>JACIXQ010000107.1 GCA_014360465.1 bacterium | reverse complement strand
GGTGGCGATGCGAGGAGACGGTCAGAAAAGCTATAGGTTTTTATTTCAAGGGGAGAAAAGACTTAAAGAAGGTGGATAGGGAGGATGTTTATTGCGAAATAAGGTTGGAGATATATAAGAGCATAGAGAAGTTCGGTGGCAGGGGAAGTTTTGATAGCTTCATCTGGCGGATAAGCGAACGGGTGATAAAGAAATATCTAAAGTGTGTGAAGGAAAAGCAAAAAGTAAAACTTTGTAGAGATATGAGTGAATACAATGCAAGAGAGGAAAGAGAAGAAAGGATAAAGGAAGTGATGATAGGAATAGCTTTGCTTCCCCGAATATATGGAGAAGTCTTGCTCAAATACAAAGAGGGTTATTCATTAGAAGACATATCACATCTTACCGGATGTCCTTTGGGAACAATAAGGTGGCGTTATGTAGAGGGGTTAAGAAAGTTAAGGAAAATTCTGAAAGGGGAGTGAAAAAGTTGCTTATTACGATTCCAATTTTCCATATAAATTGGGGAAAAACTACCACTTATATATAAAAAAGGAGGTAGATAAAAATGAGGAGTATGCTTTGTAGCCTTGTAATTCTGTGTGGTATTTGGTTGCTGGGTAATGCGAATGAAGCCCATTCTATGACGATACTTAGCAACGAGGTAATGGCAAGTATCAAAGGGGCTTCACTTCCCCCACCCTGCGGCACGGAAACGCTGTGCAATGCTTATTTCACTTGTATAAAAGGCGTCGGAGGATGTGTAAAATTGCCAACGAGCCTACCAGCCTTGCAGTCGAATTCCACTGATAATATGTCAAACCAGGACAGAACCCAATGTGGCAACATATGGACAGAGGATTGTCGCGCAACTACCACGGGGTGCGGAGGGCTCATAATAAACAGTGTTGACCCTTAGATAAGAATGTTATAAGATTATTATGCTCCCCAATCTTACTTTGGAAAAAACTTCTTAAAAAAGAGGAGTTGTTTTCTGTGCTTATCAAGCTAAAAAAGAAAGCGATTTTTGCGGTGATGTGGATATCGTTAATTAGCGGCGGCAGTTTATGCTTGGGGAAAGATATAAAAGAACAAGCGAAAACGGTCTTCCTTTATCAACTTTCCTATTTTCAGAAGCTTGACAGCTTAGAATATACTTCAACTCTAACGATGCATTATGCTGAACTTGCAGATATACCCTACAGCGATGTATTCTTTGTCCTGAAAGGAGATAAATATTATCGGAAGGTGGTAATGAAAGGAACCAAGGGTGAAGAGAAGGGGTTAATGATAAATAGTTTTAATGGTGAATTGTATCAATTTTTCTCTAAAAGTAGTGAACAAAATGGTGTTCTTATTTTCTCTTCTCATCCCCTTAGGGATGATACAGCTTCTTATGATGTCCTGCTGGAGCTTTATTCTTTCGCTTATTCCCCAGATGAAATTCCCCGTTTTGCTACACTTAGGAAAAAAGCGAATTGGGAAAGACTGGTTGACGGAGTTTCAGGTTATACTGAAGGGGAGATGTTTGGGCGCAAAGGTGTAAAATTAACTTTGCAAAAACCGAAAGTGAAGATTGGCGAAGGAGATGCAGCGTATTACCAAGGAGAAACATGCGAAGTATTTTTCGCCTCTGAGTTTGCTTATTTCCCTTTATACATCTACAGAAGAATACAAGTTTCACCGATTGGGGAAAGCCAATGGGTGCCTACAGAGATATCAGAAGAGCTCAAAGTAACAGAGGTAAAATCCATCGAGAATACTGTTTTTCCTTTGGAAGTTGAGAGAATTTCAAAGGACAAAAATGGGCAGATAATCGGGAAAACTATCTTTAAAGTTGATGCTAAAAGTTTAAAAATTAATAAGTTGGTGGATGAAAATGTTTTTACCCTATCGCGGACCGAAGCAGGAATGATAATAGACGAGGATACAGGAGAAGTAATTCAAAAATAGTGTTACAGTGGCTATGAAAAGAAACTTTTTAATACTGTTTCTTTTGGTAAGTGGGATGATTCATCCCGCCGAGGTAACCCCTAAAAGCTGCGGGATAAGAAGCTTGTTTAGGCTCTGTGATATAATGGGGAGAAATCTAAGCGAAGATGAGAAGGAAAGAATAGTGAGAGCTTATCCACAGGCTGAATGTAGTATGTTAGATATAAAGAATGCGGCTTCCCAATTAGGAATTAACCTGATAGGTGTGCAAGCTACTTTGGAGGAATTGGAACAAATTCCCGGGCCCAAAATTCTCCATCTGAAAGAACCAGAACATTTTATAACTGTTTCACGCTTTTCTCCGAAGTGGGTCCAAGTGATTGGGAGATGGAAGGCTTATAGCGTTCCCAGAGTAGAGATTTCCTCACGCTATACCGGATATGCATTGATTTTAGAGCCTAAATCATATACCAATGAGGATGGTCCATATTTACATTTAGAGGAATTTCACTTCGATGTTGGAGAAGTAGAGAGGGGAAAGCAAATACAACATACTTTCCTTATCTCCAACAAAGGGAAGAACGACCTACTTATTTCGCCTCAATCAGAGTCTTGTGGTATCCCTTATATATTAGTGGAGAAAAAGGTCGTGCCTCCTGGGGAAACGACACAAGTAACGGTAAAGTATATCCCTTTATTCCCCGGGAGAATAGAGCTATCCGCTAAGCTACTTACCAATGACCCTTCTCAGCCGGTGGTTTTTTTGACCATAAGTGGAAAAGTTCCCTATGAGGTTGAGGTCTTTCCAAAAAGCTTGGAGCTCCAGGGCGGAAAAAGGCACCCTATTCGTGGTAATGTAAGAATTACTCTTCCATCGGATGTTGAAATAAAAGAAGTGAGAAGCGAAAAGGGTCTTTTCCTTATAAATTTGATTAATTTGCGACAAGAAACAACTTTAGATGAAGAAAGCGAAAAAGATAACAACCTTCAAAAAAGTAGCATAGATGCTGTTCAACTTTGGCAATTGGGGCTCTCTTACCGGGGTAAAAACTTGCCAGGCAAGTATCACGACAATTTATTCATCCTTACGACATCTCGGAATCAGCCCCTCATTACTATACCAGTGGATATCTGGGTGCAGGGGGATTTAGAGATATGTCCTTCCTTCGTATTTTTTGGTTTTCTAAAAGTTATGCAAACTTCGTCGCGGGACTTATATGTTCACTCAATTAATGGGACTTCCTTTCAGTTAAAGGGGGTTAGATGTGCCCTCCCAAATGTTTCTTTTGATGTCCGCAAGATCTCTAACGAAAAGTGGCGCATAACTGTCTACTTGAATGCAGACAGAAAGGGGATTATAGAGGGTGTATTGGAAGTCCTCACCGATGTTCCAGGGGAAGAAATTTTAAATATACCAGTTTATGCACATATTCTTGGGGAAGAAAATGATTAGAGCACGAAGAACTTTACTCTTGGTTGTCTGCCTATCGCTGACATATATTGGAGTAGCAAGGGGTCGAGAGGCATCCCTTTTCATCTACACTTCCCTAAAAAAGGCGGGAGAAGAGTTTAAGGCTTATCAAAATGCGATGGAAGATGGCAAGTGGGTAGATGCCCAAGTGACGCTTGAAAAATGTTTGCTAAATGTTCAAGGAACCCTTATAAGGCGCCTCATCTGGGAGGCGGTATATTATAAGCGGGTGGCTATTAATCCCGCAAGAGCCATTAAGATATGGTGGGAGTTGCTTAGCAAATATCCCGAAAATGAAACAATACGCACCCTCGGAAGAGAAGCAGAAGCAAAACTACAAATTCTTTTGGGGCTCCCAGATGTCCAGCCTCAAGTTGAGAATGCGAGATATATGTTTCCTTCGCTCAAAGTCCGTCGGGAAGCTTATAAACTGTTAAAGGAAGCTCTTCTTCAGCAAATTGAATCAGCAATAAACGAGGCGGACACAGGACTTAAAGAACTCATTTCAAAAGGTGACGCTACGCCTTGGCCTTTGGTTATTGAGAAACATCGGTATATTGTGAAAATGCTAAAGTCGGCTAGCGCGGGTTTACTATTTTGTCTCGGGGACCTTTATTTGGAAAAATTAGACGATAAAGAGCGAGCAAAAGTTGCTTACAGGAGATGCATAGAGCTATATCCGGATACGGAAGCTTCCCTTTTAGCTTATCTAAAACTCCAAGGGATAAATGGGAAGTAGGTTGAATGGGAGGAGGATATTATGAAAAAAACAGCGATTAAATGGAAATTTTATTTTTTCCTTTTGAATGCTCTCGCCCTATCATTTGCCCAGAAAGAAATCTTGCAAGAAGGAGAAATTAACTTCCAAGCGAAACGATATCAAGAGGCAATAAACAATTTTTCGGAGGTATTAAAAAGAACAGGCTGGAATGAGGATATTGCAAAAGCTAATCTTCGGATGGGGCAATGCTATTTTGCCTTAGGAAACACTATTCAAGCGCGCAAATATTTTTCAAGAGCTTCCCGTTGGAAGGACGAAATCGGGGCGTACGGATTTCTTGGCTTGGCAATGTGCGATATTGAAGAAGGAAAATATGACTCGGCTATAGACTCTCTTACATCCCTTATAGGGCAAAAGCCCCCTAGGGATATACTCGCCTACGCTTATTACAACCGAGGCATCGCCTTTGAGAAAAAAGGATGGTTAATAAAAGCTTTGCAGGATTACCAGGAGGCGCTAACCTTAGGAAGCGAAGATGAAGCACTTTTACCTTCTGCCAAAGCTCGTCTTATAACCGTGCAGTCACTCTATGAACAATTCAAAAAAGAAGAACAAGCTTTTTCAGAGAAGATTAAAGAGGTAGCAACACCGGATTTAGCAAGGGATTTGTATCACGAAATGGCGAGGAAATATGCAGAGATCGGAGAGATTGAAAAGGCGATAGACTGTGAAATGAGGAGCTTAAATTACTCCACTGACCCAAACTACAATGCTGGTGCTTGGATGAATATCGCTTGGCGTTACTTTTTAATTCGAAATTACGAAAAAGCGGCGGATGCCTTTAAGAAAGTAGTAAACGACTATCCCCAAAGCCAATTTACAAGCGAGGCGCTTCTCCGGGCTGGTGATATGTATTCCTATGCTAAAAAATTAGACGAGGCAATGGCCGCTTATCAGGAGTTTATAGAGAAGTTTCCCGGGGATACACGGGTCCCATCCGCCTTAGCTAATATCGCTTGGCGTTACTCGGAGAAAGGGGATTATGGGAAAGCGGCACAATTATTCCTTAAAATCAACGCTGAGTTTCCTGATAGCATAGAGGGAACAGAAGCCCTATTGTATGGAGGGGATATGCTTGCTCGACTGGGCAAAACAGTAGAAGCAATCAAAATATATCAAGAATTCTTGCAAAAATATCCTAATAACCCAAAGTGCCCCTACGCTTTGATGAGCATTGCTTGGTGCTATACGGAGTTGAAAGATTACGATAAAGCGGCTTTGTTCTTCAAGAAAACGGCTGAGAACTTCCCCCAAGCTGAGTGCGCTCCAGAGGCCTTAATAAGAGCCGGTGATATGTTATCCTCGTTGGGAAAAAGCGAGGAAGCTATGAAATTCTACGAGAGATTTATAAAGCTTTATCCCGATGATGAAAAAGTTCCCGCTGTAATGATTAATATCGCATGGTTACATTTCGCTAAAGGAAACTACAGTAAAGCATCGGAATGGTTCCAGAAAGTTGTTGACGAATATCCCTTTGCCAAAGAATACAAAGAGGCTCTTTTAAGTCTAGGTGATATGTATTCTCTCTTGGGAAGCAATGAAAAGGCTATAAAGGTGTACGAGGATTTTATCCTTAAGTACCCTACCGACGAAAAGATCTACTCAGCAATTATGAACATCGCTTGGCGCTACAGAGCGATGCCAGATCGCGAAAAGGAAAAAGAAATATTGAAAAGACTGAACGAAAGCCTTCCCGAAGGTGAGTTGAAATGGTATAGCCTCGCGCTTTACTATGAGGACAGTGAACAGTATAAGGAAGCTATAGATGTATATAGTAAAGTGCTAAATTATAACGGCGATTATCAGTTCTTAGCACTTATAGGAATAGTAGATTGCGCGTACAAAGCAAAAGTTTATGAGAAAGGATTTGAGGCATTAAAACAGTTACTTGTAGAGCATCCTAACAAAGAGAAGAGATTAGTGAGTGGGCTTTTAGATCACCTTGCACTTTACTACATTGCCCTTAATTTTCAAGAAGAAAAAGCCAGAAATACTACTCTTTCTTTGCTGAAAGAAAGGTCCAAAGTGCATTCTAATACTTCTGAAGGGGCAAATGCTTTATTAGCAACGATTGATATTTACTTTTTAACCGGTCTTCAACAGTTAGGATATGAAGAGTATGAAAAATTAGTATCAAATTATAAAAATAGTTCACCGGAAATCGTGGCCGCCGTATTGGAGACAATCACTCCATACCTATACGCAAAAGGAGGGAAAGAAAATGTAATGAAAGAATATTCCAAACTTAGGGATATACTCACCCCCACTACTTTCTTGTGGTTATCATCTTTCTTGGGCGAGATGGGAGACATACAAGGAAGGATTAACGTGCTCCAAGAAATTATTAAACAGTACCCCGAAAGTGAAGATAGTGTTGTGGCATTAATTGAGGAGGGGAAGTATTTCTTCTATAGTGGAAAAAAAGGCAGAGCGAAGGAAAGTTTCCAAAAGGCTCGCAATGCCAAAGGTGGAAACTTTGCCTCAGCAACCGCGAGTTTTTGGTTGACACTATTGGAAAATTCAACCCCTTAGAGTCATAGGATAAAATGTTGCTCTTTACCAAAAAATCATTTTGTTCGCTTTACTTATCATCAATAACTTTTTTTCAAATGATGCTAGCGATTCCCTCATATGCTTCTCAACTTGGGGAATCCCTTTCCCAAAATTCACAAATTCCCAAAGTAAGATGGGAATTGCCAGACTTGAAGGTCAAGGGTTCACCGTCTATAGGTAATGATGGAAGAATTTATGCTTC
>JACIXQ010000106.1 GCA_014360465.1 bacterium | reverse complement strand
AGTTCACCTCCTTTTAGTTATCGTGAAGTTATTCCGTGGTTATAAGTCCGTATCCTCCTCCTCTTCTTTTGTAGACGAGGGAGGGTTTATTATCCGCGGTGTTAAGGAAAAGGAAGAAATCGTGTCCGAGAAGTTCCATTTGTTCAACTGCTTCAGCTTCGCTCATCGGTCTAAGAGAGACAATTTTGCGGCGAACAATGAGCGGCTCCTCGCTGGCTGTTGAATGCTCAACCCTTGCCTTTCTCTGTGATTTCTCTTTAAATCTCTTAAGCTGTTTTTCCAACTTATTTGCAGCCGCATCTACTGAGGCATACATATCGCTCGCTTTTTCCTCTCCCCGGGCGACGAATCCATCTCCCCTCAAGGTCACTTCCACTTTCTGCCAATTTCGCTGAACTTCTAATACTACCTCTGCCTTCAAAATATCTTGTGAAAACCTGGAAAGCTTGCTGATTTTCTTCTGGATATAATCCCTTAGTGCGTCGGTTATCTCTATATTTTTTCCAGTAATGATTATCTGCATCTCAGCATAAACCTCCCTGTTATTTTAGGGAATGTCTGCCACGCCCCACAGGGGCGTGGCAGACATTTTGTCTTCCAGAGTTAGCCTTTCTTAACTACCTTGGAAGCCTGCAGACCCTTTTTGCTTTGGACTATCTCAAACTCAACTTCGTCACCCTGCTTCAGGGTGCGATAGCCCTCGCCGGATATGGCTGTATAATGGACGAAGATATCTTCGCCATTCTCCATCGTGATGAAGCCATATCCCTTTTTGTCATTGAACCACTTAACATGACCTCTTGCCATACTTCCCGTCTTGACGGGGGAAAACGCCAGACGTCTTGCCTCCTTTCTAAAAAAGATTCTTTCTTCAGGCTCCCGGGAGCACTGAATATCTAATTAACTTTACTCCTTTATATATTAGATGTCAAGAAAAATCAAGCCTATATTTTTATTATTTCTCGCGACCATTTTCTTAACCTGCTCCGCATTGCAGAACCTATACCCTTATTGGGAGGGCTCTCTATTATGAGTATATCATTTTCCTTCATCTTATTCAAAATTTGAAAGAACTTCCTCGCGATTGAGAAAAGAGCCTCCCTACTACCCCAACAGGCTTTCTTCCAACTTTTAGGAAGGGCTTCTATAACCTCTTTCGTAGCGATTATCCCCACCTTATCACCTTCCCTTTCTCTTATCTCCTTAATAGCCTTTATCACATCCTCCACCTTATCCCCCTCTATTAGAATTATACAAGAAGGGAAACCCACCTCTTCCTTCCGTTCCCTCACCTCAACCTCTTCCCCAAGAACTTCTTCTATCGCTTCTTTTGGTATCATACCAGTTCGCAGTATGGTTGGCTTATCGGTCAAATCAAGCACGGTGGATTCTATTCCTAATGGTGTCTTGCCTCCATCAATAAGGCATTCAATTCTATCGTCCAATTGCTCTTTAACCATTTCAGGAGATGTGGGGCTGGGAAAACCGGAAAGATTAGCAGAGGGAGCCACTAATGGACCTGCTCTTTCTATCAAGGAGAGGGCAATTGGATGGTCAGGCATTCGTAACCCCACGCCTTCGGTGCGGGTTATCTGGGGTGGAATTTCTTTCCTTTTAGGAAGGATGACCGTCAATGGTCCCGGCCAGAAGGTAATCATCAATTTCTCAGCCAGGGGATTAATATCTTTGGCAAATCTTACTATGTCGTTTTTATCAGCTATGTGAACCGTGAGAGGCTTCATTTCCCCTCTTCCTTTGACTTCATAAACCCTTTCCATTGCCCTTTCATCTAAAGCAGAAGCGCCAAGGCCATAAACGGTTTCTGTGGGGAATGCCACTAATTTCCCCTCCTTGAGCAGATCAGCTGCCAACTCTATCTTTCTTCTTGATATCCTTTTCGGATTGACCTTTAAAACAAGCATTTAATCATTCAAATATTGGCGGCGAATATTTCAACCTCTCCAACGCCCATTTGAGGTCTTTCTCGTCATCAACATCCGCTGAAAGATGGGGATAATCAACAAGAACCGACCTTATCTTCCCTTTGAGCGCTCTGCTCATCAATCGCTCTACCTGATTAAGGGGAAGAACAGGAATCCCCAATTGCTGAAGGAGAAAGCGAAGAAAGAACTCAAGACCGAGGAAGAAAGCAATCTTAATTGGGCTTTTCCTCACCTCATAAGCTTTCTCAATGATAGGGCGTCTTTTAAGGACGAACTCCCTATTGAGGAGAACCACATTGCCACCGGCAAATTTGCCTTCTTTTAAAACGACAAATGTCTTATCTATATCGGGTGCCTTTTTCTCAAAAACTTCCTTACTGACAGTTGGATAAGCGAAATCAGCCTGAAGAGGAAGAGCCTTTTCTATGAATTTATCAATTGAAGAGGGGGTCAAAAAAGGAAGGTCAGCTGATGATACAAGAACAAATTCCCCTTGGCATTTCTCAATGCCTCTCATCATATTCTCAATAAAGTTCTTTCCTTCGGGAATGGGGACAATTCTTTCGTCCTCCGGTAAAGGAAGCTCATTTCCAACAACGAAAATCTTGTCAATATACCTTGAAGAGAGGAGAGCGGAGAGAACATAGGATAGAAGTGGTCTGCCTTTAAGCTCCATTAAGGCTTTTTTCTCTTTCCCACCAGCAAGGACAATAGCCTCCAGCTTTTCTCACCTCCACTCAACGGCTGTAGATGTGGGGTTAACGATCATCGCCTTCCAACCTTCCCTTGAGAAAGAAGGTGGGTGGTCCTTGAAGAGGGCGAAAAGAGCTGAACCACTCCCGGTCATCAAGGTGGGAAAACCTTGCTCCAGAAGCTCCTCTTTCGCCACAGCGAGCTCAGGGTAGAGAGGGAAAACCGCCTTCTCTAAATCGTTTCGCATAGCTTTTCCTATTTCCATTATATCACCTTTACGAAGAACTTCAAGGAAATGGTTCAAACTGGACGGTTGGTAAGGAGGTTTCACTTGAGCATAGGCAATAGCTGTGGGTATGGAAAAGGAAGGGATAAGAAGGAAGAAACGGAATGGTACTTTAAGGGGTATTGGCTCAATGAGGTCGCCCTTTCCCCTTCCTATGGCACATCCACCATAAAGAAAAAAACTAACATCAGCACCAAGTGAGGAAGCAAGAGGTAGTAGCCTCTCACGGGGTATCCCATAGAGACGCCCAAGGGCTAAGAGGACGCCACCAGCATCGGCGCTACCACCACCCAATCCCCTACCTATGGGTATTCTCTTGTCCAACCATATATGGATTCCCTCTTTAAGACCGAAGGTTTCTTTAAAAAGCCTACCCGCTTTTAAAGCGAGGTTATTCTCACCGGAAGGCATGCCCCTACAGGTTAACTTAACATCCTCGCCGATAATTTCTATTTTCAGATTATCATATACATCTATACTCTGAAACACTGTTTCTATTGAATGATAACCGTTAGTTTTACCCACAATTGCCAAGAATAGATTGAGTTTCCCCCCCACTTTGAAGCTTATTTCTTTACAGCGAGGAACAAGCACTTCAGTTCCTCCCAAGATAATGATTCCAACCTTCTATCAAGCGACAGAGAAGTTGAAGGAATAGGATAGCCAGCGTTTTGCAGAGCATTTCTGATATTCTTCCGTTTGTAGCGAAAGATTTTCCGCAAAAAGGAAAAGAATTCCTCTTCATTATCTATAGTGACTGGTGGGTGTTGAGGTATAAGTTTTATAACACGAGCGTCCACATCCGGGGGTGGAAAGAAACTTTCCTTGTGAATGATGAAGGAACGTTCTATCTTGAAGTGATAGGTTATGTAAAGGGAAAGGGGAGTGGTGTAGCGGTTTGGTGGGGGAATGAGTTTATCGCCTACCTCTTTCTGAACGGTAAGGACAGCAAAAACGAGGTCTTCCCGCAGTTCCACCAGCTTTTGCAAGATGGGAGCGGTGATGGAGAAGGGAATATTGGAGACGATTTTAAAGGGAGAGGAGAGATATCGGAGGATTATTTCTCTTCCCACCTTTAAAAAGTCGTCATAAAAAAGGGAGACATTTTTATTGGGAGCCAGATTTTTTTCTAAGATAGGTTGAAATCTCCTGTCCACCTCAACTGCAAGTACCCTGCGAGCTCTTCTTGCCAGAACCTTGGTGAGGTTTCCTATGCCAGCTCCTATCTCCAAGACATCGTCAGTTTCCCTTACTCCAGCTACATCGCAAATGCGTGATAAAAGTGTAGGATTCAGTAGGAGATGTTGCCCCTTCTCCTTAGAAAGGGTAATACCTTCGTTCTTTAGAAGATGGACGAAGGCGTTTCTCCCTATTCCAGAATATATACCTTTACTTTCCTTCTGCCCCACCTTTTCGCTTCCGCATAGGATTCCATAAAGAGGTCTATTCTGTTGCCCTTTATTGCCCTGCCTACATCAGCGGCAATAGCTAATCCATATCCTTCAACATAGAGAAGAGTTCCCAGTTTTATAACTCTTTTATCAACGGCTGCAATGCCATATTCGGCTCTTATCCCCGTCGCGGTGACCCTATCAACGCCACCCCTACCAGCGCAATAGGCAGTGGCTTCCATAATGAGGACTTTTTTCACCCTATCAATGCCACCACGGGAGGAAAGGTGTCTACCTACCCCTTGGAGGACTATCGTGGGCTGAGGCTTTCGAATCATTTTCTCCCCCAGAACCCGCTTTTCTTCCTTTCCATTTATATATCGGACCTCATAGCGCACCTTCTTTAAACCTGGTTTACCCTCTTTAAGAATCACCCTTATACCCTCCCTTAATCTTTTCTCCAGTTTTAATTCAGTTGGAGGAGCGATCTCCTCCACAACGGTTATCGTCTCTACCTCCTTGCTCACTCCACCGATTACCTCCCAAAGAAGCAGAGCGAACATTAGAGGCAGAATTCTCCTTAATAAAATGATACTCACCTCCTACAGCTTTATTAGCTTTGATTATTCTAACCTCAAGCTCCGCACTTGTCAAATTTCCCCCCCAGAAAGCGAGGTAAAACTATTTCCGGAAAACTATTATATCCTCCACCCCGATTTTACCCTTATCAGCCTTGGACAAACCATGCTCTATGATATCGGCTATTTTGAAACCAACGGACTTACCAAGGTCAGCCAAAATGGGAGAGGTCTCTATCGCGCGCTCCTTACCATCAATTACCCATTTGTGGAACTTGCTCACAACCATTAGGTAATAATGTCCTTCTTTCAAAACTCTGTAGCATTCCTCAAAAGAGAGCTTCATCATCTTCAGATAGTTCTCCACTACTTGTGCTTTTTGAAATTTTCGTGTTTTCCTTAATAAATTTATCAATTCTTGACTGGATGCTGGGAGCTGAACAGAGAAATATCTGTCGCTAACGAACAAGGGAAGAGTTTTACAGTCCCTCTCATTTCTGTAGTGGGCTTCATAAAATTGTCTTGTAGAGCCCCAGGACAGGTCCTCATCTAGACCAAGGATTATTATGGAAATTTTGTTATTCCCGATATAATCAAGAGCATCAAAATAGGGAGGTGATGTAAGGATTCCATCTACAGTATTGTCCTTAATCATAGACATATTAGTGGAATCACCCCTAATTATTTGTACCTTACCCGCACCCAAGTTTATATTCAATATCTCGGCTGTTTTCTTCGTGGCGTAAAGAGCCAGATATCTATCCTCCACATATGCTTTAAAAGCATTGAATATATCAGCATTTCTGAATTTCTCGGAAAACTCAACTATTTGCTGACTGAGCAGGACTAAGAGAAATTTCTTTATTTCCTCATCTTCTATGCTCTCTATCCATTTCTTGAGCGAGATTACCTTAGACAAATGCGGATTAATGTTCTTGTAGGCGTTGCCCTCGGAGGCATTCTGGACGATTTTCCCCCTTACACTATCCAGCTCCGCTTTGATATCATTTTTAAGCACTAACCCCTCATCAATAGCTTTGAACATATCCACTATGTACTTTCGCAGCTTTGAGAGATTTAGGGTGAGATTGCATTTAACTTCGGAAATCATTTTGCCAATATTCAGAACCTCTATGCCAATTGCGTTAATACCCATAGTAGGGGCATCGGCTATAAATGCACCAGAACCGACAAATGGGTCAAGAATAGTATCCCCTTCGCTAACATTCAAAAGGTTTATTAATGCTCGGGAAATTCTCGGGTCGCCCTTGCCCTTATACTTATGTAAATAATGAAGGAAAGGCTTGCGCAGGTCGGTTGATGCCCAGTCAACGAAATCACCAATGTGATTCTTGCCCAAACCAAAATGAGGAGAACGATAATGACCTTGTTTCAAATGTTTAAATAGCTCGTTTATCCCTTCGTCCACACCTGCTTCCTTTTCTTTAAAATATTCCTCCCAATTCTCACTACTTTTCGGCCGGAAGACCACCGCCGGCAGCTTCTTCACCTCAATGGCATACTCAAATAGCGTTTGAAAAGGGAAGAATCTAATAACTACAAGCTTCTTATCCTCGCTCGTATCCTCCAAGAATAAAGTTGTATAAGGATTTAGCTCTTTTTTTCTAACCCTGAAATCTCCTTCAAAATGGAGCCCTAAAATCTTAAATTTTTCCCTCAATTCGTTTTCCCTTGTCTCAAAGATGAGATAGATCTCTCGGAAGAAGGTGGCACGCTTGACCACACTTAATATTTCCCTCAAGGGCATTTCAGCAAGATAACCCTGTCCTTCACCTAAATAAACAAGACGGGTTAAAAGATGTACGACTTCATCGTTAAGTCTATTGAAAGGTTTTTCCTTTAGAAGTGAAGCGATTGTTTTAACAAATTGAGTTTTTACACCTAACAAGCTATCGATCTCTCTCTGCGCAAGATAAAGCTCGTCTGGGTCCCTTAAATCGAATTTAACCTTCGCTAGGCAAAGCATCTCTTCTCATCTAGCCTGAAAAGCTCACATGGTTTTATCTTGAATTGTAATTTAGTGGAGTCGGGTGTTCCACCTTTTCTCTGCATCGTGATGCGCCCAATATATAAACTTCCCTTGGGAGACAATCCTACTTCTCCAGAGCCA
>JACIXQ010000105.1 GCA_014360465.1 bacterium | reverse complement strand
CGCCACATCCGTAAAGGGGAAGTGGCGCCTATCTTTTAAAAATGAAGTCATTGTTCCTCCCATTTTATCATTTTTTTCCTTACCTTTACCATACCAACAGGATTGGGACGAAAATCTTCCCTATTTCACCTGTGGCTGTGCTCCAGCTCGTCCAAATGGTGAGACCGGTGTCTGCTTCTTTTCCAAGTTGCAACCATATATTAAGAATATGAAGGTTTATATCTGTCCAAGTTTGGGGGAAGGTCCAACGGACCAGGAAACCTGTGGCAAGGGACCCGAGATACCCCGTCTGCATTATGGAGCTAATAGGGCAATAATGGGGAATCCTAGCTTGGCTCGCTGGGCAAAACCAGCCGATTCGGTAGCTATTGCTGAAAGTGGAGGCACCCCTTGGGGAAGCGTGGTCAATGTTGGTTATCTTGGTAACTGCAAGGATCTCTCGGTTGAGATTAATGTTAGCGCCGGTGAAGATTGGGCTGGCAACGAATGGACAAACTGTCCCTGGACCTGGATATGGTTTGCAAGACATCGCCACACCGATGGTTTAATCGTCGTTTTTATGGATGGTCACGCCAAATGGACAAAGCTTGACCCACTGGTCAGCAAGCGATATTGGCAACCTGAATGGCAATATTAAAGAATGTTTAATAATTAACCTTCGTTTCAAACGGTAGCTCCCTGGGCGCTATTTTTAAAAATCTTTATGAAAGGTGATGACATTGTTGCTCTTGTTCTTCCTTGCCATTTCATTCAATACAGCCTTGCCTAATGCTTCGCTTGTAGTGGACTCTTGCGATTATAAAAGCGAAAATGAAGCTCGCCAGATTTGGGTCGCACAAGGGAAAAGCACAGCGGTTTCTATTAAAAAAGAAAAGGAGAGAAACTACATAGCTTTGAATCTCAACTTTGCCGATGTTGATGAGAGATGCTATTGGGACCGTGATTTAAATCTTGACCTTTCAGATTATGAAAAGTTCGTTCTCAAGCTTTGGGTTGAGGACCCTTCCAAGCTGGGACATTGCACACTTTACTTCCGCAGTGCCGGTGGATGGTTCGGACATAACTTCACTATAGAAAAAAGCGGCTGGCAGGAGATAACCTTGAAAAAATCGCAGTTCTCTATTGAGGACTCTCCAGTCGGCTGGAACCAAATAACAGGGATGAGGCTTTCCTTCTGGAAACCATCAAAACCGGTAGAGGAAACGCAGGTCGTTCTCCTTGGCGGAATTATCGCTATTCCCTCACTATCCAAGATTGGAATCCTTTTTTCGGACACAACGATAAAAGCAAAAAGCCCCGAGGCAAACACTGTGCAGAGGTGCTTTGATGATATCACGGGGATTCTTGATAGCTATGGCATAGACTACAAAGTAGTAAACGATAGCTGGCTGGAGGAAGGAGGAGAAATCAGGGATTGCAATGTTCTGATATTGCCCTATAATCCCAATATTTCTGCTAAGGTTATGGATGCCCTGGAGAAGTTCGTTGATAAAGGTGGGAAGCTCATTGTCTTCTATACGCTTAACCAGAGATTGGCAGAAATCCTCGGTATCCTGGACTTCAGTTGGCAAAGGGCGGGAGAAGAAGGGAAGTTCAGTTCCGTTCGGTTTAACCAAGAAATAGTTGACGGTCTTCCCGAAAGGATGTATCAGGGCTCTTGGAATGCTAATATACCGCGAAAATTTTCAGAAGATGTTCGGATAATTGGGGAGTGGGTAGATGCCTTTGGATTTCCCACAGGTCTTCCTGCGGCCACTATATCTGGCAACGGCTTCTACTTTGGACATATACTTTTGAATCAGAAAGAGGGAAAACAAATGGTGCTCAGCGTACTTTCCACCCTTTCGCCACAGCTTAAACCGATGATTTTAAATGCTGTGAAAGAGAGAAGTGGACGATTTCTGGATGCCGATAATTTCAACGAGGTAAAAAATCTGATAAACGGGAAAATCGAGAATATTGAGCCTTACAAGAGAGAACTCGTTCTTGGTTATCTTCTATGGGCGGAGAAAGATTATAAAAAACTTGAGAAAGCGGAAAATCTGGGCGAGATATTCCGCTTGGCGGATAAAATGAAGGAGTATCTCCTTGAGGCATATAGCCGTGTTTTCCCCAGCAAGCCAGATGAGTTTCGCGCAGTCTGGTGTCATTCTGCCTTTGGCATAGAAGGTTGGAGCTGGGAAGATGCAATTAAGTTTCTTAAAGAGCACAACTTCAATGCAATAATCGTCAATATGCTCTGGGCTGGACTTGCTTATTATCATAGTGAAGTATTGCCGGTAGCTGATGAAGTGAGAGCAAAGGGAGACCAAATTGCTCAGTGTCTTTCCGCTTGTAAGAAATACGGCATAGAATGCCATATCTGGAAGGTGAACTGGAATCTGGCAAATGCTCCCAAGGAATTCGTGGAGAGGCTCAGAAGAGAAGGACGATTGCAGATGGATAGATTCGGCAAGGAAGTGCTTTGGCTTTGCCCTTCCCATCCCGAGAACTTCAAGCTTGAACTTGAATCAATGCTTGAGGTAGTGAGAAAATACGACATTGATGGCATACACTTTGACTATATACGGTATCCCGATGCTAATTCCTGTTATTGCCCAGCTTGTAAGGCAAGATTCGAAAAGGAGAAGGGAGTGCTCGTTTCAAATTGGCCTGAAGATGTCATATCTGGTCAATACAAACAGCTTTATGCGGATTGGCGAAGGGAGCAGATAACGAGGCTCGTTAAAGCTGTTAGCGAAGAGGCTAAAAAACTGAAACCATCTCTAAAAATCTCTGCTGCCGTTTTCGCTGATTATCCTTCCTGCAGGGAAAGCGTGGGGCAGGATTGGAAGCTGTGGATAGATAATGGTTACCTTGATTTCGTCTGTCCGATGGACTACACGGATTCGGAGGTCAGGTTTAGAACACTTGCAGAGAACCAGCGGGATATAGTCGCTGGGAGGATTCCACTTTATACCGGAATAGGTGCCTTCATCATTCCAGTGGAAAAGCTACTAACTCAGATTGAGCTATCCAGAGAAGTCGGCGCTGATGGATTTGTCCTCTTCAATTATGATAAAACCCTGTTAGATAAATTGCCTTACCTTCTCAAAGGGATAACAAGCGAACCATCAGAGCCGGCTAAATGAGAATAGCTTCCTTAAGATTGATTTTCCCCTCATAGATGGCTCTCCCGATAATCGCTCCATCTACCCCCAGCTCCTTGAGCTGATGCAAATCTTTTAGGGAGGAAATCCCACCGGAGGCTATCAATGTGCGGGAGAAGATCGCCCTAACTTTCTTTATCTCTTCATAATTTGGTCCCTCTAAAGTGCCATCCCGAAGAATGCTTGTGTGTATCAAGCAAGCTACACCGAGTTTTTCCAATTCCATCACGAAAGATTCCAAATCCATTTCTGTTTCTTTCAACCAGCCCTCAACCGCTATCTTTCCTCCCTTGGAATCAACTGCCACCGCTATTTTATCACCATAAATCTGCAGAATCTTTTTAAGAAAATCCTTATCAAGTGCAGTTGTGCCCAGGATTACCCGTTTAACGCCCAAGTCCAGAGCCTTTTCAATGTCCTCAATCGTCCTGATTCCTCCCCCAAGCTGGACTGAGAGGTTGGTATTTTCGCAAATCGCCTTCACGACAGAAAGGTTGCAAGGTTTTCCCAATTTGGCACCTTCTAAGTCAACTATATGGAGCCAGCTGGCACCTTCTCTTTCGAAAGAAATCGCTATAGAGATGGGGTCATCAAGTGAGAAAATGGCTTTATCGTATTCCCCTCTGTAAAGCCTCACGCACTTGCCGTTAAGTAAATCTATCGCTGGGATGACCAACATTTGACTATTCTCCCGAAATTGTTCAGTATTTTCAAACCCCAGTAACTGCTCTTTTCGGGATGAAATTGGATTCCGAACATTTTCCCCTTTTGAATAGCTACGGGAAATAAATCGGGATAATCGGTTTCCCCAATTATCACATCCTCTTCGGGCAATACATAGTAAGAATGGACGAAATAAAACATCTCTCCTTCCTTTATTCCTTCAAAAAGAGGAGAAGGCTTCACGATGTGGAGGGAGTTCCAACCCATATGGGGAATCCTCACTTGTCCTTTTATCTTCACCACTTTCCCTCGCACTACTCCCAATCCTTTCACTCCTGGCGATTCCTCGCTCTCTTCAAAGAGTATCTGCAAGCCGAGACATATCCCAAGCAGAGGTTTGCCAATCTTAATATTACGAATTATCGCATCTTCCAAACCAAGCTCCCTTATATTTCTCATCGCAGCGCCGAAGGCACCCACTCCTGGGAGGATTACTCCTGCCGATTTATCTATATCCTCCGGAGAGGAAGTAATGAAGGCAGGAAAGCCTTGTTTTTCCAAGGCTTTCTGAACGCTTCTCAGATTTCCCATTCTATAGTTGATTATCGCTATCATTTTCAATAAAAGGCGGGTAGGGACATATATGTCCCTACCCACCTAATAATTTTACAAAGATTTTCTTCTAAATCAAGCCCACCAGACTTTGGGTGGTGGTTCTTGAATGACCACCTGCTTGAGGAATTGGACTGCTTTCCTCAAGCCTTCTTCAACTGACATAAGGCTATCCTCGTGTTCTATAGAGAGAACCCAATCGTAGCCAACGAGACGGAGGTTGGAGACGATGTCGTTCCAGACTTCGTAGCTATGCCCGTAGCCAACAGTGCGGAAAATCCAGGAGCGATTAATCTCGTCGGTGTAGGGTTTGGTATCAAGAACGCCATTGGTTGAGGTATTTATGGGGTCAACTTTCGTATCTTTAGCGTGGAAGTGATAGATAGCGCCTTTCAATTTCCTTATTGCGGAGACGGGATCGATGCCTTGCCAGAAGAGGTGGCTGGGGTCGAAGTTGGCGCCGATTTCCTCTCCCACAGCTTCCCTGAGCTTGAGAAGGGTTTCTGGATTGTAGACGATGAATCCAGGATGCATCTCCAGGCATATCATCTTGACACCGTGCTTGCGGGCGAAGGCGACTTCCTCCTTCCAGAAAGGAATGGCTACCTCTTCCCACTGATACTTCAGTATCTCAAGGAAATCGGGTGGCCAGGGGCAGGTTACCCAGTTAGGATACTTTGCTCCAGGATGGTCGCCAGGGCAACCGGAGAAGGTGATAATCCTCTCCACGCCCAATTTGCCAGCTAATTCAATCGTTTTGTGCTGTGCTTCCAGAAATTCCTTTGCTATTTCCTTATTGGGATGAATGGGGTTCCCATGACAGGAGAGAGCGGAGATGACCATATTCCTCTTCTCAATGGCTTTGAGGAACTCCTTTCGCTTAGAATCGTTCTCAAGGAGCTCTTCTGGTTTGCAATGGGCATCTCCGGGATAACCGCCACAGCCTATTTCAACTGCTTCCAAGCCCAACTCTTGGAAATAATCAAGGGCTTCCTCAAAGGGCTTATTGCCCATCAGAACTGTGAAAATGCCTATTTTCATAATTCAAGCACCTCCTTTTTTAAGATTTTTATATTTCTTCTATTTTAACCCATCTCTTTTCCTGGATGGATTTCTCTACTGCGGCGAGGACCTCCTGACATTTAACTCCATCGTAGAAGTTGGGGGAAGGAAGCTCGCCTTTGTCAATAGCGACCATAAGGTCATAAACCTGGTGGACGAAGGTGTGTTCATAACCGATTATGTGACCAGCGGGCCACCAGGCGTGCATATAAGGGTGAGAACTATCGGTTGCCAAAATCCTGCGGAACCCTTGAATGTGTGGAGGGTCCTCCCTGGAGAAGAACTCCAGCTCGTTCATATTCTCAAAGCACCAGCGGAGTGAACCCTTGGAGCCATTGATCTCAAAGAAGTTGTAGTTCTTGTGTCCTGGGGCAAAGCGGGTGGCTTCGAAGGAACCGAGAGCGCCGTTTTCAAACCGGGCGAGGAATAGCGTAGCATCGTCAACAGTTACCTCGCCCATCTCTTCTCCCGCAACAGCTGCAAGTGCACCTGTTTCCTTGGGGATTGGTCTTTGCTTGACGAAAGTTTCCCACATTCCCACAACTTCGGTTATTTCACCGACGAGATAGCGAGCGAGGTCTATGAGGTGAGCGCCAAGGTCTCCAAGAGCACCGGAACCGGCGACTTTCTTGTCAAGCCTCCAAACGAGAGGGAAAGATGGATCAACTATCCAATCCTGAAGGTATTGTCCTCTGAAATGGTAGATTTGTCCGATGCGCCCTTCTTCTATTATTTGCTTTGCCAAAGCAACCGCCGGGCACTTGCGATAGTTGAAGTTTATCATATGGATGACTCCTGCTTCCTCAACTGCTTTTAGCATCGCCCTTGCTTCCTCAATCGTATTGGCAAGCGGTTTCTCACAGAATATGTGCTTTTTCGCTTTGGCGGCGGCGATAGCTATCTCCGCATGGGTATCCCCAGGTGTGCTTATGTCAACGAGGTCAATATCATCCCTTTCAAGGAGCTTTTGCCAGGAGGTCTCATAAGTCTCCCATCCATAGAGCTCCATCGCTTCCTTGACCGCTGATTCCGTCCGTCCCACGATAGCCCTCATTACCGGCTTGCAGGGCACATCTGGGAAGAAGAAGGGAACCTGCCTATAGGCGTTGCTATGGGCTTTTCCCATAAACTTATAGCCTATAAGGCCAACTCTGACTTCTTTTTTCGCCATTGAACATCCCTCCTTTTTTGAGTTTTGAATTTTCAAACCTATTATACAACCTCGCTAAATACCGTCAATCATTTGTTTGGCATAAACTCTGTAGAAATGCTCGTTTAAGAGATGAAGGAAGCAGAGGTTAATTAGAAGGCTAAAGGATTTTATGTCTTTTTGAATTCTGGAACAAAAATAAGGGGGTAGACCATTTAGGTCTACCCCCTTATGGTGAAATGGATACTATCCTAAATTAGAATTTTTGAGAGAAGCTAAGCATAATCCATCTTCCTTCCCTTGGATAGAAAACCATCTCCTGCCAGTCCTTATCAAAAAGGTTCTGAATGGCGAGGGATAAGGCTCTACCTTCGGGAAGCGATTTCGTTATCTTGATATTGAATATCCAAGCTGAGGGAAC
>JACIXQ010000104.1 GCA_014360465.1 bacterium | reverse complement strand
TATTGCACGTTTGCCCTCAAGGGAGTATACTTCTTTCGGAATAGAGGCAATCATCTTCTTACACCTCCTTTTAGAAGGTTTGTTATAGGAATAAATTGTAGGGGATGATTGCCTCTTGTCATCATTATTATTGAGGAAACTACCCCTTTTCGAGTAAATTATTTTTGAGGAAGAGCGTCAAATTGAATATATTTGTAAAATTTTGTAAAATGAAAATAAGAGGTGGTTATATGAAAGCGAGTAAATTTCTTTGGACTGTTTTCGTTTTTTCCTTCGTTCTCATTGGCGGCGTGCTGGGGAACGAGTTCTTCCAATTTTATAGCCAATTGCCAGTGGTAAGTGAAGTATTGAAAGATTCTCAATCTTCCCTTCTTGCCCTTCAGGCGGCGACTATAATAGTTTTCCTCTTCGTCTTCTTCTATCTTGCCTCTTCTGGTTTCAGGTGGCTGATAGAGTTTGGAGAGGAGCTCCAGAAGATGTCTTTTGAAGATAAGTTTGCTATTGTTGTCGGAATACTGCTCGGATTAATACTTACTCTTATCGTTGCGCCCATCCTTTGGCATGTTCCCCGTCTGGGTGTTGCCCTCTCTATACTATCCGCTACATTTTTCGTCTATCTTGGAATCGTCGCTTCCTTAAGTGTCAAAAAGGAGTTGCCCGGGCTCGTTTTCTCCCGAATGACTAAGGAAATTCCTTCTTCAATCCTCGCTTCCCCCAAGATAATAGATACAAGCGTGATAATAGACGGACGGATCAAGGATGTACTAAAGTCTGGCTTTGTAGAGGGGCAAATCGTTATCCCTTCCTTTATCATTGAAGAGCTACAGACAATCAGTGATTCCGACGACCCACTAAAAAGGATGAGGGGGAGACGTGGATTTGAGATGCTGAATGAGTTGAGGAAGGAAATGGGAGAAAGAATTGTGGTTGTGGATGACCCTGAGATACCACGCTTTGAGCCAATGGATTCCAAACTTGTCCGCCTTGCCAAGAAGATGAAGGGGAAGATAATAACGAATGATACAAACCTGTCAAGCATAGCAAATCTTCAGGGAGTGGAAACCCTTTCAATCAACGAGCTTGCTGTTGCCCTCAAACCGATAATCCATCCCGGAGAGAGTATGACCGTGGCACTTGTAAAGGAAGGTAAAGAACCGGATCAGGCAGTTGGTTATCTTGATGATGGCACGATGGTCGTAGTTGATAATGCGAGACAGTTTATCGGTCAGACTATTGAAGTGGAAGTAGTGAGCATATTGCAGACGGCGGGCGGAAAAATGATATTTGCTACTCCTAAAGAAAGTGCTACCAAGGTTCCTCGCAAGCCACCGACTAAGAAATGAAAGTAGGGGCAATAATTCCATCCGCTGGCGAAGGGCGGAGACTTGGTGGTGTTCCAAAGGTTTTCCTCCCTCTGGGAGACAAGCCCCTAATATTCTATACCCTATTTCCTTTCCTCCAGCTTCCTTCAATCGATCAGATAATCGTTCCCGTTCGGAGGGAGAATCTCCAATTGGCTCGCTCCCTTCTCGCTGAATTACCCGTTGAGGTTATCGAGGGTGGTGATGTGAGGCAGGAAACTGTTAGGCTGGCACTTGAGAGGCTTAAGCCCTCCATAGAGCTTGTGGTTATCCACGATGGAGCGAGACCCTTTCTTTCCCTTAGATTGTTGGAAGCTTGTCTTGAAGCAGGAGAGAAATTCGGTGCGGTCGTTCCAGTTCTTCCCATTTATGACACAATCAAGAAAGGAGATGAATGGGTCAAAGAAACGCTCAGCCGTGAAGGATTGTTCACAGTGCAGACACCCCAGGTTTTCAAAGCAGAACTCATAAAGGAGGCTCATAGGAAAGCCAAGGAGGAAGGTTTCCTCGCCACGGATGATGCTTCGCTCGTGGAAAGGCTGGGTGTAAAAGTCAAGATGATAAAAGGAGAAAAGCAGAACATAAAGATAACCGACCCAGAGGACCTCGTTATGGCGGAGAAACTCTACTGTTCAAAAAAAGAATTGAGGACCGGGATAGGCATTGATTTCCACCAGTTGGTGGAGGGGAGGAAGCTATATCTTGGAGGGGTGGAAATAGAGCACGAAAAGGGGCTTCTCGGGCATTCTGATGGCGATGTCCTCCTGCATGCTCTTGCTGACTCTATTTTAGGGGCTATAGGCTTGGGAGATATTGGGGTTCATTTTCCCCCAACTGACCCAAGGTGGAAGGATGTTAGAAGCACTCACCTCTTATCCCTTGTGCTCGATATGGCGCGAAAGGAAGGCTGGGCTATTGAGAATGTTGATTGCACCTTGCTCGCCGAAGAACCCAGAATAGCCCCGTATAGGGAGCAGATGAAAAATGTGATTGCCAATTGCTTGGGAATAGAAAGGGAAAAGGTCAATATCAAGGCAACCACCACGGAGAAGATGGGATTTATCGGACGGAAGGAAGGTATTTGTGCGATCTGCAATGTTCTTTGCTATAAATTTTCCAAGCCATTATAATTGAACGCAAATGACCATGAGAGCGCTGATTCTTCTTTTCTTGTTTTCTCTCCTTTCGCTCGGAGAGGTAGCCTATACGGTGTCCATCACATTGGGAGATACAAACATTGAGGAGGGAGTATCCTCTCCTTCAGGTGGGGATGGGGTCAATTTTCCGGCAAATATAGAAGGCAAAAGTTGCCGATATAACGATGCGGAAAATGGTTCTTATTACCTCTATTTTAAAGTTAGCGATTCCTTTCTTATGGGTGGAAAAAACGAGGTATATATAACGATAGAGTATTACGATGATTTCGGTCCTTTCACTATTCAATATGATGCTCCGGATAATCCTTACAAAGACCTACCGATGGAGTTGAGGCTTGGTAGTTATAAGTGGCAGAAAATCACATTCCATATAAGCGATGCACATTTCGCTAATCGCCAGAACTGGCAGGCGGATTTTAGGATATATTCGCCCGGCACGAGGATATATATTCATAAGGTTGAGGTTTCAAAGGAGAAGCCAGCGAGTTATAACCCAGAAAGGAGGCTTTTGGATATTATGCAGGAAAGCAAGTTCAAACCAGTTACCCCTGTAAGGGGGCGAGAGGTCACTTTTGGCAACGATGCTTCGGAAAGCCAGGCGGTTCTCTTCAAAGCACTTGGTGTTACCAGTGTTGAATCATATGTCACTTGGGAAAGCGTTGAGCCGGAAAAGGACAAATGGAACTGGGAAAGATGGGATAAGCAGGTGGAAATTCTGCAGAAATACGGTTTAAAGTGGGTGCCATTTCTCATTGTGGGACCGGCTTATGCAACTCCAAAATGGTTCAGAGAATCAAAGGAACATGTGGGAGCTGTCTGCCTGGAACACAATATTGAAAGCAAAATAGAATCAATCTGGAATCCTAATCTTCCCAAATGGATAGAACGGTTCATAGCCGCCTTTGCGGAACGCTACGGTAAGATGGGTGTCATAGAATCCGTTCTCCTGGGAATAAGCGGTGATTATGGAGAGGCGATTTTCCCTGTTTGGGGTGGCGGATGGACTTTCCAGATTCCGGGTGTCTATCATACTCATCCCGGCTACTGGTGCGGAGACCCTTACGCTCGGAAATCGTTCAGGGAGGCAATGAAACGAAAATATGGGACGATAGAGAAGCTCAACTCCGCCTGGGGAACCAGCTTTGATTCATTTGATGATGTGGAATTTCCTCCCTTGAAAGTAAGAGGAGGTATAAGGGAGGATGCTCCCACCCCTCCCGGGGAATTTGAAGCTAAGGACGCCCAGAGCAGGCGTAGGTGGCTTGATTTCGTCAGCTGGTACAGGGGAGAGATGACGAAATGGGCTGATTGGTGGTTAGCCACTACTAAAAAGTATTTCCCCAATACGGAGGTTTATCTCTGCACGGGTGGTGATGCTGTGCCTCCCCATGGTAGCGACTTCGCCGAGCAATGCAAGGTATCTGCGAAAAACAAGTGCGGAGTGAGGATAACGAACGAGGGTTCGGACTATGCGTTTAACTTCTATCTGACCCACTGGGTTGCTTCCGCCGGAAAATTCTACGGTGCTTTCTATGGCTTTGAGCCCGCTGCAGGTGTGAACGAGAAGGGAATAGTGGCGAGGATTTTTAATGTCGTAGCAAGCGCGGCTAAACAATTGCACGAATACAACTCCAATATAATCAGTTCGGAAAAGAGGATGGAGATTTTCCGAACCAATTATCCCTATCTTGAACAAACCCTCCCTCCCAAAGTAGATATAGCCGTCCTTTATCCTAAGACATCGCTCGCTATCCGCTGGGCGGATTTCCCCGAAAGGGCAACACAATTGAGAGATATAATTGATTACGATTTCGTAGACGAATCAATGCTCAGAGATGGCGCCCTTAAGAATTACCGTTTCTTACTCCTAATAGCAGGGGATTTCATAGAGAAAGAGGATATAGCTATACTGAAAAAATGGGTTGAGGGTGGTGGGATCCTTATCTCCTGCGGTGTTTCCCAGATGGCAACCGTTGAAGGGGATACAGCTCCATTTGATGAGCTTTTTAACAAGGAGGGCGGAAAGAAGCAAATAGGGAAGGGGAAGACCATTTTCCTGCCCTTCAATTGGCAGGATGAGAAGCTTATCCCCTCCCTCGTAGCTAAATTGAGAGAGGAGGCTTGTCCTGTGCCCGATGGAGTTAAAGACGGGGTTTATGTTACATTATTCCCTGATTTCCTCTTCATACTCAACACTAATGACGATGTTGTGAACAAAATTATAAATCTGCCTGGCAAGAGCTTTAGCTTGGAGTTGCCACCAAATTCCATAACTAAACACCCAATACAGTAGCTTAATTAAAAAAACGCTTCAAGCTTGCGCTTCTTTTCTATATAATCTGGGAAATGGCTCAGCAATTTGAACTGACCCCTGGCGAGAGGAAAGCTCTGCTTGTGATTCTCTTCTTCTGCCTGATTGGGACAGTCATAACCGCCGTTAAGACAAATAGGCTTAATAAAGTAAATCAAAATCCCAAGGAGGGGATGGGAAAGATGATAATGGTGCAGGTAGAAGGAGCGGTAGTCAATCCGGGTGTTTATCGTCTTCCCCTCGGGGCGAGGGTGCAGGAAGCTATTCAGCAAGCAGGTGGGCTTAGAGCTGATGCTGATGTGAGCAAGTTGAACATCGTTGCCAAGTTGAAGGATGGTCAGCGAATTATCGTTCCCATTGCCAAGCAGGTTCAGCAACAGCCCTCAGGACCAAGTTTTCCCTATCCCCAGCAGAGTTATCCCTATTATATTTTTCCCGCTAAGGTAGACCTCAACACGGCAACCGTGGACGAGCTTTCCTCCCTTCCCGGAATAGGACCATCGCTCGCCAAGAGGATAATTCAGTATCGCCAATTCCAGGGAAGATTCAATTCTGTTGAGGAGCTTTTGAATGTCCCTGGAATAGGTGAGAAGAAACTTGAGCGAATAAGAGATTACATTGAGGTAAGGTGATGCAGATGCGTTACAGCCCAGCGATAAGGGAATTGCCTCCCGAGGAGAGACCACGAGAGAGATTGCAGAAGTATGGGGCGGAGAGCCTTTCAACGGTTGAGTTACTCGCCATAATCATTCGGACTGGCACAAAGAAGGAATCAGCTATCTCTCTGGCGGAGAGACTTCTTTCGGCTTTCAAAGGATTAAAGGGGTTATATGGCGCATCCCTTGAGCAGATTGCCCAGATAGAGGGGCTTGGGATGGTCAAAGCAGTGGAGATAAAGGCAGCAATAGAGTTGGGAAAACGGATGTTTTCCTTTTCCCAGGGTGATGAGATTGTGCAAATAACCTGTCCCCAGGATGTTGTGAACCTTTTCCCCGACCTCCCATTTCAGACGCAGGAACTTTTCAAGGCTATATTCCTTGATGTGAAGGGCAAGTTGATAAAGGAAAAGACGCTTTTTGTGGGGACGCTTGACGCAAGCATTAGCCATCCGCGGGAGGTGTTCAAGGAGGCTGTTGCCTGCTCGGCTGCATCTGTTATAGTCCTTCATAATCATCCGTCAGGCGATTGCACTCCCAGTAGGGACGACATAGAGATGACACGCCGATTGAAACAGGCGGGTGATATTTTATCGATTCCCCTGCAGGACCACATCATCATAGGGAAAGGCAGGTTCTACAGTTTCCGAGCCTCAAGGAGCGATATCTGGACTTCAAGGGCGAATGTTGCGGAGTAGAGAAAATTCTTAGTGGGGAAAGTGAACGATTATATCCTCAATTCCCTTCCTTATCAGCATAACCGCTACGCTGGCAAGGAATAGACAGGCTATTTTTGATATACCC
This sequence comes from bacterium, assembly GCA_014360465.1. Classification (GTDB taxonomy): domain Bacteria; phylum Armatimonadota; class JACIXR01; order JACIXR01; family JACIXR01; genus JACIXR01. The sequence continues at coordinate 790 of JACIXQ010000104.1, read as the reverse complement.
TTGAGCACTCCCTCGCCGAGCAACTCAATTATATTATCGCCGAGAAGGAAAATGAGGGCACTGAAGAGACAGACTATTGCCAGGGCGCTCAGGGTGATGATGTACCCATAGAGAGTTGTGAACATTATCGTTGTTGTGAGGACGGCTGGACCGGCGAGGAGTGGCGTGCCCAATGGGACGATTGATAGCCTTTCACCCTGCATCTTTTGCGTTTGGAGGATTTCCATAAATGTCAAAACGGAGATGAGAAGGAGAAGCAATCCACCGGCAATCATAAAATCGCCCATACTCAAGCCCAGTGCTTTAAAGACAAGTTTGCCGAGAAAGGCGAAGGTGCAACTGATGAGGTATGCTGTCAGGATGCCCTCCCAGATTATCTTCTTCCTCTCTCTTTTATCAAGGTTATGGGTTAATGCGAAGTAGAAAGGGAGTGTGCCGAGGGCATCCATAGCAACGAAGAGGGCAAAGATTGTCTTGAGGAAATCCAACATACCCAAGAAAAAATCTTAAAAAGCAAGGTAAGGAAAGTCCAGAAATCGCTCTTCCTCAATCGTTACGCTCTTATATCGCACGGCTCTTGAAGGAATACGATAAGGAGAATAGCGGGATACATATGCTAACTAAGCAAACAGCATAAGCGGAGGTGGAAATGAACCATAAAAACACTTGCCCTCCTTTTTAAGGAGGGCAAGTGCGAGCGAGGGAACAGGCAAGGAAGGCAGCCTGCTGTTCGCTTTATTTAGACTATAAATGAACAAAAATGTTACAATGAAACTTCAAAATTTTTATC
>JACIXQ010000103.1 GCA_014360465.1 bacterium | reverse complement strand
TAACAACAATATTTTATTTCCTCCGCGAAAATCAGTCAATACTTTTGAAAAAATTTTCGCTGTATTTTCAAAATTTTGTTGGTAAAGCAATAACAGGTAGAATTACTAAGTGAAGGAGAAATGTCAAGAGCGAGACCTACTAATAATAACTCGTTTGGGTTAGTTTCTCTACTTAGTAATCCTTTAGAAATTGCCAAAACCTATAGGAGTTATAGGTGGAAGGAAGGTTTAAAATGACAATGAATATGGCAGAGATACCGATGTAAAGAATGCGGGAAAACTTTTAATGGCAAATTTATTTATCTCCACTTGCCAGTTAGAGGAATAGCCAGGTTGCTCGGTCGTTTTCCCCTAACAATTTACGATTTAGCCAAACGGGTCATGAAGATATTAGTCTCTGGTTATCGCAAGAGGGAACCTCTGGTAGGTCAAATAGAGATAGACGAGGAAGCTATGATGACAAGGTGTCCGTGGTAGCTTTGTATGAAAGGGGAGGTAAGAGTTTTTGATGGAGGCATTTCCGAGATTAAAGGATATCTTTTGCTTTTTGCACTCCATCGTGCAGTATCACATCTCAAAGTGGAGGAGGCAATAAAGGAGATTTTTAAGATTGTTCTTCTTTTTGGCTTAATTTATAGGTAGTTTATTATGACAAAATGCAGCTTGCTTCTAAGGAAAAGTAGAAGAAAGGTGATTATATCTTGCTAACCAACAAGATTCTTAAAATACAGCGAAGTTTTTTATTGCCTCTATTTCGATTTTATTCCAACCTTTACTAACCGGTAGCTTTATCCTTAACCAACAGAATTCATCATCAAAATCAAAATCTATCTTCTGCCCATTTATCCTCACGATAAGGGGTTTATCTTTTATTCCTGCGATCAATATAGAACCAGGTTCTCCCTGGGGTAATTTAAGGTTAAAAAGGAGCTTCTTCGGAGCAACTAAAACATTCCTTATTTTCCCTCTATAGTTTATATGTAATCCCTTTATAATAATTGTCTGTGGTTCGCTATCCCTATCCAGGAGTTTATAAACACATTTTAAAATCATCACGGGTGAGAAAAGAGGGTAAGCTTGCCAGCTTGCTTTGTCGCCTTTTATAACCCCTATGCTATCTGGCCAAAGCGCAATATTCTCTCCTTTTTCATCTTGCTGATACATAGCGCTTCTGATTAACCCCTCCGCAACTGTTTTCCAGGGGAAGGATTTATCGTAATCCCACAGTTTCAACAGGGCATAAGCTAAACGCAAACCACACCATTGAACAGGGCGACCGAACCAGGAGGTGGTATGGAAGCTCGCTCCAAACACTATAATGGTAGAATATCTCATAAAGGGGAATTTTTTATCATTCCACATATAGATAAAAGGTAGAGCTTTTCTTGCCCATTTTTTTGCTTCTTCAAGATATTTTTTATCCCGAGTGATTCTATAACCCTCAATATAGGCATCAACAGAATCGGAGGCTGCCAAAACATCAGGGGCGTGAAGGGGTATTTCCCACGACTGTGCTCCCCGTGGAACAGCAAACCTTTTCATAAACTCTAAAGCTTTTATCCCACTCTCTAAACACTTTTTATCTCCGCTTATTCGCGCATAGCGAAGGACTTGCCAAGCATTACGTGCACAGGTTCCAACTTCAACTGAGTTATTAGGTCCTAAAGTTCTATAATCAAATCCTTCCAGTATCCCTGTTCCAAAACGATTAGCATAAAAACGCCATGAGCCATCTTTATGCTGTTCTTTGAGGAGATTTTGGACAAATGATGCCAAACCCTTAAGGTGTCTGACTGGATCAGAGAAAGTGAACCCGAGGTCCTCCCCAGATATATCAATATTGTATTTTCCGCTTATTTTGCTTATTAACTCTCCGCATTTTTGACGAATAGCTTTTGAGGGCGATAATAAGTACCCTTGGTAAAGGTCATAAAGGTACCAAGAAGGACGCCCTTTTCTTGCCATAATTCCCCCTCCTTTTATTTCCCACCATTGCTCTTCCTCGGGCACCCAAAGGGAATGTAGATAGGCGTTCATACTGAACTCTATCTCTTTGAGATAATTTCCCCGAGGGATGGGCATCGGCTCAGGAACACCGAAGAGGGCGAACCATTTATCCATTGCTGAAAGTGAATCCTTCGCCGTTCCAGTAGCATATATGTAAGCTTGGAGCTTCAAGCTTTTACCCTTTGAAAGTTTGTAGGGAGTAGAGGCGATTCTCTCGTTTTCCTTCACCCATTGAGGAACAGAGGGAAGGAATAAGCCCATCAGATGGGAGTTGCGATTTTCAAACCAGTCAGGGGAAGCGAAGACCGCCGATGGTCTATCGTTCGCTCCATCCCATTTCTGGTAAGGGTTCCAGAGAAGGGCGAGGCAAAGCCCCTTATTGTAAACGCTCATCAGGGGAATGGTTATCTTGTTGGGATGGGGAACGTATCTTATTCTATCGGGATGTTCCTCGGATATGTCCAGACTGTTTGAGGACCGCTCACCATCAACAAGCCATTCTAGGCCGGGGAAAAGTGCTTCCTCCTTTGTTTCCCCGAAGCTTCCCTCTCCCACATAGAGCAAAGGTCCTTCAAACAACAGGACATCTCTATCCCTATCGCAGGTGAGTGAGTATTCGGCTTTAACAATATCCATCCCCTTGCCCAACGTCAGAACAAGCTGGAACCGCCAGTTGCCGTTCTCTTCGTCCTTGAACTGATGGGAGAAGGAAAGGATAGCCTCGTTCACTTTGGTTACAAGTTTTGGAGAGGAAGCATATATCGGAAGCTCTTTTCTCTCCCCGGCGAGGGAATAGATGACCCTGGCGAGGTAAGGAATCCTTCCCCCAACCCTCCATTCGCCCTTCTGCCTGACTCTTATTTCTCCCACCCCATAACCGAAGGATGAGCGAGGGAAGATTATGGCGGTTCTATCATTTGAAAGGATTGCACATCCTTCTTTTAAAGAAGCGTTTGGTTTTGGTAAAAGAGAAAGTGAATTAGGAAACTGAGCTCCTATGATGATGTCTCCTGAAAAAGTTAATTTCTTCTGAGAGGTGGAAAGCTCAAGTTTCAAGGTCTCCTTCTTGCTTTCTTCCAAAGCTTTTATCTTCCAAGAAATTTGAGTAGCTGTCTTTGGTGGTAAGGATTGGAGCATTTTCTCTGCGGCGTTTACAAGTTGGAGGTGCTTGGAGAGGGATATGCGGGCGTAAATGTCCTTTGCTATAGCTGTGCCTTCGTTCGTTATTATAAGTGATATGACGGCATTTTGATTTGGAGCGAGAATAAATTGTCTCACTTTAAGTTCTCCTTTGACGAATGAAGCAAGCTTTAGTTTCGCTTCTGTTTGCCAACCTGTAGAAGAAAGGGCGATTAGCTTTATGCTATCTTCCTTTTCTCTCTTTCCCCTAATTAACCATTTTACCTCTTGCGGAAACCCCTTAACCTCAAGGTTTTTCAATTCTTGAACAAGAGAGGAGGTGGAAACCAGGTAGGATGGGAGGGACAAGGTGAGAGTAAAATCACCCACTTCATCTCCGATATTCTGAACCTCTCCATTAACTATACATTCTTCACCTTCCTTACCCTTCTTTTCCTCAAGAGTTAACTTTGTGATTAAAGGAAAGGCACCAACTTTATCTATATATTCTATATCGTCAAGCAACAATTCTCCTCTTCCCCCAAAGATACGCACTGCAGGCATAACCCATTTCACTTGGGGTTCTTGCGAGAAATCATAAGTAACCACCATCCTGTGCCATTCACCATCACCAATATGTATTTGGGGAGCAAAGTTCACCCTGCGAGGAATTCCTGTATCTTCTAAGGGTTTATCTGACATAGGTATGACACAAAAAGCGAATTTGGTGTTTCTATCACCCTCCCTTATCTTGTAGCAAAAAAGGAAAGCACCTTTCAATTGGGATAACATACTACCTGCGGACCCACTTAGAAGATGGCAAACACGGTTCAACCCGGTTTCTTGAGTAGGGTCTTCAACTATTCTTCTTATATGAAGCGAATACTTCCCCGAATGGGAATCGGTAGAGACCTCAATTCTGCTTACTGGTGGGGCACCCACAGGTGCCCAATCCAAAGGGAAACCTTCGCTGCCCAGCTCTTCAAAACCTCCATTTGTCAGCAGGTTTTCTGAACTTACAGCGACCTGAAGCCCTGCTAAGGTGGCAATAATTAAAAAAAGTTTAGGTAGATTTTTCAAAATTTCAATCCGCCTTTGGTTAATAGGATAAATATGATTTAAAAGTTTGAAAAATAAACCCAGATGCATAAATTTATCCCCAGAAGAAATAAATCTGCCAGTGGAATAGAATACCCAAAATATTTGTTATGCTGGCTATGGTGAATTCGCCTAATATTAATCCGAGGAAAAAGGGCAAGCTATTGCGAAATCCTTTTAGTCCAGAGCTCTTAAGCACGATGAACTTTATCAACCAAGAGATAAATATAGGGAACCACATAAGTCCCATCGTCCAAGAAGCGGAGACAGCGTAGCCAACCGGGTGAAATGGCCACCAGAGATATCTACTTTTCATAATCATAAGGAAGATAACACCTAAGAAACCGACTCCAGTAAATATAGCGCAAAAATTGTCGCGTTGTTGCGGCATAGTTAGCCATGACGAGAGGCGATTGTAAGCTTCCCATCCAAAACCCACCACCCAAGGAGACATTTTAGCCGAGGAAGCTCCCAATTTATATCTAACATGAAGATGTGCCCAAAAAGCGGATAAGGAACCGATAAAACCTGCAATCAACATAGCCCACATATACTGGCGAGCATTCGTCCTCGTCCTTTCCGCTATCTTGAATCCCTCGATTTGGTGAGGCATAGGATGGGGTCGGTAGGCTCTGTTGAAACCCCAGGAAAGGGTGAAGAAGACAAGGTCACTCTTGGAGAAGCTCTCCACACCCACAATTCGGGGAAGCATTTGGTCAGGTCCTGCGAAATGCAAATCATGGGCCGGTGAGCCAAACTCCGCTCTCATCCTGGCGATTGAAAGGGAAAGCGCTAAATAAATGATACAGAAGAAAAACCCCGTAATCAAACCGACCCCTGCTCTATGGAGGAATACCAAAAGTAAGGAAAATCCCAAGATAACCCCTATCATAGCACCGCGATAAGTGAGGGGCTCGCTTTCATCATTAAGCTGTGAAGACTTGCCAAGTGCTTTCTTCGCAACTTCCCAGAGATATTTTCTTGCTATCCAGAAAACGAAAAAGGCTATACCCAGATAGGCACCAGCAGCTTGGTCGTTTATATAAGGCATATCTGGCCTTGTAGCTCTTAAATTAAAAGCAGCACTTATAATTTTCTGAAATTTCCAGAACCAATAGAAAAACCAACAGGAAAAAGAAAGGTCTAAGGGCAGAAGGTAACCAAGCCCAATAATGCAGGGAAAGAAATACAGTGGTGTCCAACCAATGGCGTTCCAGGGAGAGGTTTGGATTATTTGACCTAAATCATAATCCCTTATAGGGATATGGGGAAAGAAAGAATAGTTGGCGTTGATGTTATTTACTATATCTATAAATGAAGCTAGAGAAAAACCTGCCCACATCCAATTATTTCGGAAAAAAGAAAAGTTTTCTTCGGTCATGGAGAGAGGGAGCTGAATTATAGGAAAGACCAAACGCTCATTCTCAACCCACTGCTTCCTGAATATAACATTTATACACATCATAACGAAAAGCAAGAGCATAAAGAAAAGCGTCCAGTAAAGTATCGGCGGCAACCAGCCCAACCAATTGCTCCCCTGATAAAATGAAGACCAACCTAAGTAATATCCTTTTAGGACTTCCTTATTGGGAACCATAAGCCATTTGGGCAGATAATCAAAGAAAAGCTCTTCCCATTTATTCTCGGGTGTCGCAAACCAAAATGGATGAGGCAAGCAAGATATTAGGACAGCGTACATATCCCATCCCCCAAAGCAGGTTCCGATTGATACCATAGAATAGATTAAAAGCAGTTCCCCTCTTGAAAACTCAAATTTTGGAAAATATTTTCTTAACGGAATATTTAACAATATAAGAAACAGTAGAGTAAAGATAGCATTGAAGAAAAGAGACATAGTGTTAGGGAAACCCCTATTAGTAACCTCCTGCATATAAACTAACCATAGGTTGTTTAGAGGAATGAGGAAAGCACAAGCTAATAATATTTTAGTTATATTTACATTTTTCATATGGAATTGAAAATCTATCACATAATCTATTTTGAAGGGAAAGAATCTGCCTTGCTTTTTATCTTTACTACCTGCTTGATATGATAGGGGGAGGGCAAGCTCCTCCCCCTATCGGGACCCTCCAATATGCTTTTGGGCTAAGCTTGATTATCCTACGACTACGGCCAATGTTCTGTGCCCCAGCGGTCGAACCAGGTGTGTGTCCACTGTTTCAAGGGGTCCATAAGTCTTCCGCATTGACTAGCAACCGCATCCCATTGCATCCACTTAGCATGTCCGTCGGCGAAAATGAGGTTATTTCCTCCCATATGACGAGTGTGCTTGCTCACTGAGCGGTGGTCAGGGTCCCTGTAATGCTCTGACCACATAGCGTTAGGGAAGATAATTCTTGCACCGCAACAATTGCTGAAGAAGTAGCTATCGGAAAACGCAACAGTTTCCGCAGGTGCGACTACCTGGGACATTTTCCTCGGTGGTCTATCTGCGCTCCAGCTGCAATCTTGGTTCCGCAAAAGGTGGTCGTTATAGCCTATAGATATATAATGTCCGGCAAACTCCCCTGGGAAACGCCAAGGCCAACAACACCATCCAGCTAAAGAGCCAAATTGAAGAAGGTCTGGGATCCTATTCTGAATTGCTTCAGAGGGGCAATCCCAAACAGCAGCGTTTTTGATATAGGGATGCAGTTTGCCCATAGGCGTGTCGTTAGGTGAGCCTGTCCCATATGGAGCCGCACAGGATGGAACACCCCAAGGATATGTCTCATCCCAATCCTGTTGGTATGGTAAAGGTAAGGAAAAATTGATAAAATGGGAGGAGCAATGACTTTCATTTTAAAAGATAGGCGCCACTTTCCCTTTCCGGATGTGGCGGAGGTAAAGCCGAGTATGCGCATGGGCCAACTTCCGAGCCCGAAGTCTTGTTTTCTGGCTAACCTCGGCGAAGCGCCTATAAGGGCCGTATCGAGCCCGGATAGATGTGTGCTAAAAGTCATTGTTCCTCCCCACATCCAAATTA
>JACIXQ010000102.1 GCA_014360465.1 bacterium | reverse complement strand
TAATAAATTATACAATTATAATTATTTTTAAGGATAATTCTCTTATTAAAATCAACTATGGAGCTTTATTAATCTTTTTTATTCTTTTTAAATCTTTAAAATCCTCGCTTTTTTATATGTAAGTTTCTTTTTGAAGGTGTATGTAAAAAATTTGTCATTTGATGTAATTTTTGAAATTAAAAGACAGCCAAAGGTGGGATGTAAGAAAAAAAGTTACATTTTTCCGGGGTGACTTCTCTTATTAACTATTCTGATGAAGAGGGGAGGAGCATTGAGGTTATTTTCTGGATGAGTTTGGTGAGTTCCTGGTCCCTCGCCATTTCCTCTTTTATTTTATTGTAGTTGCTTATCACTGCTGGATGGGTTTTTCCAAGCGCTCTGGCGATATCCGTTACCGAGGCGGATGTCAGTTCCCTACAAAGATACATACAAATCTGTCTTGGCAGGGATACCTTTCTATCCTTTCTTTTACCCTTCAAAGTTCTTTGAGTGATATTGAAGTATTTACATACGGTGTTAATGACCTCATCTATCGTAATAGCCTTTGGTTTTCTGGCGATATAATCAACAAGGAGCTCCTCTGCCAGGGGAAGTGTCAGCTGGGCATCATTAATTGAGCTCCAAGCTATAAGCTTGGCTAATGCGCCCTCAAGGTCCCTGATGTTTGATTTTATCTCCCTTGCGATGTAGAGGAGGATTTCGGGAGGTATATTAGCTTTCTCCTGTTCTGCCTTCTTCTGTAGTATTGCCAACCTCAGCTCAAGGTCGGGAGGTGAAATACCCATAATGGGTCCATTCTTCAATCGCGAGACGATTCTCCTGTGTAGCGTATCCAAGTCCTCCGGTGGTCTGTCTGAGCAGATGATAATTTGCTTTCCGGTTTCGTAAAGGGCGTTGAAGGTGTGGAAGAACTCCTCCGTTGTTCTTTCCTTATCGGCAATGAACTGGATATCGTCAACAAGCCAGACATCTATGTTCCTGTATCGGCTGCGGAAGAGGGACATCTGCCCTGATTTAAGGGCTTCTACATAATCAAAGGTGAAGTATTCGGCAGGCACATATACGACCTCCATCTCGCTGTTAGCAAGGAGAGCGTTGCCAACAGCCTGGAGAAGATGGGTCTTCCCAAGACCAACTCCACCATGGATGAACAATGGATTGTAGTTTTTCCTCCCGGGCTTCTCCGCTACATCCTTCGCCGCAGCATAAGCGAGACGATTAGATTGACCAACGACGAAATTATCAAAGGTGTAGTTCTCGTTGAGCGATAAGCCGAATGCGGGTTTTCTTTTCTTTTTTATCCGTTTCCTCTCCCGCAGATTATTCGTTGGGACGACATTTATCTCCACCTTTACGGGGTGCCCAGTGAACCTCTCTGCCGTTTTCTCCAATAAGTCAAGGTAATGCTTTTCTATCCATTCCTTAGTGAAGCTGGCGGACACCGTGAAGATGAACTTGTCGGTGCCCAATGATACAGGTCTAAGTTGGCTTAACCAAAGGTCCCTGGAGGACCCTGGGTCCTGAGAAATAAGGTAATGGGAGATGATCTCCCATTTTTCCTTATCAGGCAATATGTTAAATTTGTCTCCGAAATCCAAGTTGAGCTGGTTTTTTGCCCCCATAGCGAAAATACCTCTTCAATGAAGAATTGTTAGAGGAAAGAAACGATAAAAGAAGCCTTGCCTAATTTTAGACTAACCTCTAACGGCGGAAAGGTCAAGATTAAAGATGGGGGCTTAAAGCATTCAAAAAAAGCTTTAATTGGTTCTTTACCTCATTTTTCTAATTTTTCTTTTCTTTTTCTCAATTTTTTGCCATAGTTTTTCTATACCCCAAAACCCAACCCCCTATCCGTATTCTTATAATTCTTATAACGAGCATCTCATAGATGACCACCATCCTGCGTTTTCTTTTCTTTATTTCGTCCGGTATAAATTGCTATCCCTATATATAAAGAATTCGCCATATTTTCAAAATTTTGAAGGTGCCCGTGATAGCTTTGTGTGAAAAGGGAAGTAAGAGATTTGTCTTCTTTAGGCTACTTTTGACCTATTTATAAGTAGAGGTAAGGTGATTATATCTTGCTAACCAACGAGATTCTTAAAATAGGGCGTAATGGTTATTGGCTCACCCATATTACATTTCCGAATGCTTTCCTTGTTGCATAAGCTCCAATAATTACGGTAATCTTTTAAACTTTTCAGCGATTTATAACGCTTTTAAGAACCCTCTGCGTTTGGAGCGAGTAAGAACTACCCGTTGTTTGTGAACTATCCTTGAACGAATCAAACGATTCTTCAGTATTAAATGATTATGCAATTAAAATTCTCTTGCATAATATTTAAAAATGTGGTAAACTTGAAAAAATACACTAAGGGTGAGAGAAGTGAGTCGCTATCTGATCAATCTCATTCTCTCTCTCTCTCTCGGAGGAGTATTGCTCCTTGGGGGAGGAGGCTCCCTTGATTACCTCCAAAAGCTGAAATCCCTTAACCTCGCCCCTAAAAACTCCCAGCTCGGTAAGTTGGAGAACTTAAAAATCCATTCCCTTCTTTTCCGCAAATATCCCATCATCCGCGATAACAAGGAAATCGGCTATCTTCTCCTCGATGATAAGGGTAGATTGGCTGAATTCAATCTCCCTTCTTTGGAGAAGTTTGTGAGAATAAAGGATTTCCCTCGCTTTTCCTTTTTCCTCAATAGCCACGCAACCGCCGCAGCAATCCTTTTAGCCCAGCTCGGCTTGGGGGGAAAGGAACCGGAGAAAGTATTCATAGCTTCCCTGAATGTCTTCATAGAGAAATGTCTCTGCAATCTCCCTGGCAAACCACTGATATACGACATAGGAAAGGGCTTGCGGGATTTCGCAAAATATAAGGGCAAGGATTTGGAGGTAAGGGAGATATACAAGCTCAAAAGCGGGGAAAATCCCCTTGATTTCTACAAAAGGGAGATTTCCGGGGGAAGAGCGACAATCGTCAGTTTCATCTATGATAGGGAAGGGAGAGAGCCGGATAGGGCTAAGGAACGCAGGGAGGCTGATTCCTATATCGGAGTGGGCTATCTCTCCCTTCCCTTGGAGAAAAAGGAAAACAAATTCTTCCTTCTTCTCTACGATGGCAAATCCCTCCTGGCGAAAAGCTACGAGGGGAGCTACGCTAACCTCATAATCCTGGGGGCGAGGCTCAAATGAGGAGGCTCGCTTTCCTTTTCTCCTTCCCCTGCTATGCCTTGACGGTTCACATATTCTACAGTCCAACCTGTGGTGATTGTCAGAGGACGCTGAAATTCCTTGCTGAATTGGAGAAAAAGGAGAAGATAAAGGTAATCAAACACGACCTATCCAATCCCCAGAATATCGGACTTTTACTCCAATACTATAAATCGTACAAAATTCCCGAGGAGAAATGGGGAGGGACACTCGCCCTCTTCGTTTCCTCCCACTGTTTCACAACCTATGAGGATATAAAGAAAAACCTCCCAATTATATTGAAAGGGAGGGTAAGAGCTCCTCCCAAGCTTTCGCTCAAGCCATCTCTTCCTTCCCTTTCCCTCCTCGCCATCCTCTCCGCTGGTTTGCTTGATGGAATTGACCCTTGTGCCTTCTCAATAATCGCCCTCTTATTCACACTCTTAACGGGTCTTTCTCGCAGAAGAATCCTCTATCTTGGCTTCTTTTATATCCTTGGCTCATTCATCGCCTATGGACTTTTGGGGATGGGGCTATTGCAGATAGTGAAAGGGATATATGCTGTTTCACTTTTCTCCAGGATTTTCCCGCCACTTATGTGTCTTTTGATGCTCATCTTTTTCCTCATCACCCTCCGCCAGCCAGCGGTTTGCAGGACGGAGGGCTATGTTTTTCCCATCCTCAACAGGATGAGGCAATCGTCTTCTTTTATTCTCTTTTTCCTCACCGGGGCATTTGTATCGCTCGTTGAGCTTTTCTGCACAGGTCAGGTATATTTCCCCACTCTCGTCTACATATGGACGGAAGGGACGCTTCGCAGTTATGCGCTTTTTCTTCTTTTTCTTTATCTTATAGCATTCATAACCCCACTTGTTTTGGTGGTTCTTTTTCTCTGGTGGGGGAAGAGGTGGGAGGTATTGGGTGTAAGGGCGCTTGTATGGGAGAGGAGGTTTTTGCTTTTGTTTTTCCTTTCAATGTTCATCTATTTTCTTCACAGGACGGTGGTGAGCTTACTATGAGGGCGGAGGAGTTTCTCAAGGCAAGGTACAAGATGGAGGAGGAGCTGGCAAAGGAACTGGCGAAGAGGTTGGAGGGGAAAGATGAGAAGGAATGGGATTATCATTGCATAAGCTGGTTGGTGAAGATTTATGGAAAAGAAAAGGCTATGGAGTACATCCATCCGAGATGTGTGGGGGTGATTAGAAGGATAGTTAAAGAACTATTTGGTGGGCAAGGAGCGACTAAAGAGGATAAGGAGGACCTTGCAATGGAGATAGAGATGGAATTTTACAGATGCATTGAGAAATACAGGGGGGAGGGAAGCCTTGGTGGTTTCATCTGGGCGATAGCGAAGAGGAAGAAAGGGAGATGGAAAAATAGTGGTCTTGTTCTCCTTAGCTCTGTTGAGGATTTAGTTCGGCAAGAAGAGGATGATTTATGGGAGGAGAAGGAGGAATTGAGGCAAGCAATCAAATATCTTCCGGAGGAATTGCGGTTATTGGTTGATTTGCGACTTCAAGGTTATTTATGGAGGGAGATAGCGAATATATTAGGATGTTCTGTGCCAACAGTTAGGAGGCATTTTTGTGAAGCTGTAGGAAGGTTGAGAAAATTTTTTGGGATAAAATCAAAAAAGAATGATCAAAAATGCGAAAAAAATGACACATATATATTATGAAAACAAAATGAACGAAACCATCAAAAGAGGAGGAGAAGAAAGTGAGGCTTAAGGTGATTATATTTGTGGGAATTTTGTTTGTGCTGGTCTATGGGCAAATAGCCTGGAGTTATTCTGTGCAAGGGGTGGAATTGCATCTTTGGAGGGGAGGTCCTATAAGTCCCCACGAATTTAAAGCGGGAAGCACAATAAAGGGTTTCTTTGGGCTTTTTCATCTGGTGATAGGGATTTATAAGGACCCGCAGGAACCTCCTGTTATTGTAACCTGCCAGTATATAGAGCTTTGGGAAGGTGGACAACTGCTCAAGCATGTTGATTATCCCTCCTCTTCTGTACAATGTATTATACCTCCGCCCGGTTCCAATCTGGTGTATACATATGATGGTGGGTTAACACCCCCTTTCCGAAACAAGCCTACAACTTACACCATAAAAGCAGGGTACACTATATCCCAATATAAACCTTATCCACCTCCACCACCTCCTCCACCTTTGCAAACAATTGAGGGTTCCTTCACCTTCATCCCCACTCCACCTCTACCATCTCCTGATGTATGTCTTCCCATACCCATTTATGGACTACCATCGCCAGGGGCAAGTAGTGGGGGCGGTGGATGCTCCAGCGGAAATTGTGGTGGCGCTGACCTGAAAGTCATACTCAGCAAGGGAACGGATAGCAATGGCGAAGATAACTTCACCCAAGGTGCCCTCCTCTATTCTCCCTCGCCAGATTTAACCTTCAACTGCTTCGGCCCCTCCCTAAGCTTCACAAGGACCTATACATCGTCGAATTCTGAAGACGGACCTTTCGGTGTGGGCTGGTCTTTCAATTATGATAAAAAGCTATATGTTCCAGCTCTTCCCTCCAATTCTCCGAATTCCGCTTCACAGATTGCCGTCTGGGGGAACAATGGTGGAATTATGCTGATAAAGGGAAGCAACAATGTCTATACGCCATTTTACGACTCCAACGGTGGCTATGGCTATTACTCCGAGCTCTGGTGGGATAGCATTAATCAGAAGTGGGTCCATAAGGAGAAGGATGGCACCCAATACATCTACGGCTATGATTCCACTTCCCAGATGGGTAGACTCCTCCAGATAATCGATAAGAATGGAAACTCTTTGAATTTCACCTACGACACAAACGGTCATCTCGTCCAGATAACCGACGCCGCTGGAAGAACAACATCTATAACCTGGACGAACAACCACATCACCTCCATAACCGACCCATCGGGAAGAAGCGTTACCTACTCCTACGATGCCAACAATCGTCTCATGCAAGTATCCCTCCCCGGAGGTTATAACATCTCCTATACATACGATGCAAACGGCAAGCTCGCCTCCGTAACAACTCCCCTGGGAACTTCAACCATAACCTACGATAGCTCCTTAAGGGTGACATCCATCACGAATGCCCTAAACCAATCAACGACGATAAACTATGGCACGGGAGCCACAACCGTCACAGACCCCAAGGGAGCCAACTGGCAATACCTCTACGATTCCGCCGGAAGGTTAACCTCCCAGAAAGACCCAACTGGCAACACGATTTCCTCCTATACCTATAGCCTCCCAGGCTATCGCACATCCTCAACCGATGCTCAGGGAAGAAGCTATTCCTTCACCTACGATGATAAGGGCAATCTTCTATCTTCAACCGACCCCGCAGGAAAGACGACTACCTATGCATATGACTCAAATAATAACCTCATCTCCACAACCGACCCATTGGGCAAGACGACGACCTATGAATACGATACAAAGGGAAACCTCACAAAGGTAACCGACCCCCTCGGTGCCCAGACCACCTATACCTACGATTCACGCGGACTAATGACCTCATCAACCGACCCCCTCGGCAACACAACCTATTATGCCTACGATTCCTATGGAAATCTGACAGCTGTTCAAGACCCTCTCGGCAATATAACCTATTACTCCTACGATTCCCGCGGCAACAGAATCTCCTCCACCGACCCTATGGGCAACACGACTTATTACACCTACGATTTGCGAGATAGATTGGTTCAAATAACAAATCCCGATAACACCTATCGTCAAAACATCTACGATTGCTGTTCCCTCACCAAAACTATTGACGAAAATGGAAACTCAACCTATTATACTTATGATGCGTTAGGGAGATTGGTGCAAGTGAAGGATGCGCTTAACAATATAACTCAATATCAGTACGATGCGAACGGCAACCTAATAAGGGTTACCGATGCCAACGGTCATCAGACAAATTACACCTACGATTCCCTCAATAGATTGACCCAAATCTCCTATGCCGATGGAACCACGGAATCCTACGAATATTGGGCAGATGGCAAATTGAAGCGGAAGACGGATGGCAGGGGCTGGAACACCTACTTCTATTACGATAATGTGGGAAGATTGATGCACAAGCTCTACGATAATGGCACAGGCGTCGGCTACAACTACGATGCGGTCGGAAGATTGATATCCGAATACGATTTGACCTGGCAGGCTACCCAATCGGGCTATCAGATAACCTGGACGGGAAATACGATAACATACGAATACGACGCAGTGGGAAGACTCACTAAGAAGACCTTGCCAAGTGGAAGATATATATCCTATACTTATGATAGCGCTGGAAGGCGAACCCAGATGAGGGATTATTTTGGCGGTCAGACAACTTATTCTTATGACGCCCTTGGGCGTCTGGTATCTATTGTCAATCCCTATGGCGAGATAACCACATTCCAATACGACGCAAATTCAAGATTGATTAGGAAGAATCTCTCAAATGGAACTTACACGACCTATTCTTACAATTCGAGGGGATTTCTTTTGAGCGTTGCTAGCTACAAGTCAGATGGAACTTTGATAACTTACG
>JACIXQ010000101.1 GCA_014360465.1 bacterium | reverse complement strand
GATAATGACGGTGCATCCTTTCTTATAAGCATCCCAGAGGAGGTCTATTATCTGCTCGCTCGTTTTTCTATCTAAGTCGCTCGTCGGTTCATCGGCAAGAATTATCTCGGGATTGTTCACAAGAGCCCGGGCAATGGCAACCCTTTGTTGCTCACCACCGCTTAACTCTACTGGCAACTGGTCCCAAAGCCGCTGATTGGGGAGAATCATATTCATTATCTCCCTTGCTCTTTTCCTTTTCTCATCCTCGGACATAGAAACGGGGACAAGGGGAAAAAGGACATTTTCAAAAGCTGTTAATGTAGGGATGAGGTTGAAACCTTGGAAGATAAACCCGATCTTATTTCTCCGATAAGTAGCTAACTGTTCATCATCCTGGGTTGTTAGGTCGAGGGAATCTACGATAATCTTTCCTGAGGTAGGTTTATCTAAACCCCCAATAAGGTTCAACAAAGTTGTTTTGCCGGAGCCAGAAACGCCATAAATGACGACGAACTCGCCTTTCTCAACATTAAGGTTTACCATATCCAAGGAACGAACTTCCAGATTCCTCCTTTGATAAACCTTGCTAACATTTTGAATTTGAATAAGTGGCATCGTTCTCACCTCATTTCATAATGTTCTAATAGCTTGGGCTGGTTGAAGAGTGGCAGCTTTGCGGGCAGCGAGGTACCCTGCGATTATACCGACAACAATGGCGATAACAAGGGCTGTAATAACTATCCAAGGATATACCTGCATTGCAATCTTGAGATTCTCAGGTGGGGCGGCGGCGGGAACGCAGGAATAAGGGAGCAATCCTTGGGGAAGTTTGAAGGAAGCCGAGGAGGCGTAGAAATAAGCAACTGCGTAGCCGCAAATTATACCCAGTATCCCACCAATTGTAGTCTGAAGCGCCATCTCTATCACCATCAGTTTGGATATATCCCTGTTTCTCCAGCCCAGTGCCTTCATTATCCCTATCTCTCTTGTTCGTTCCCCAATTGTTGCTACAGCCGTTCTCATAATGAGGATGGCGATACCGATGACAATGAGAACGCTTAGAACCTTAATCATCCGTTGCGCTACTGCAGAAACTCCAGTCGTATCAGGTAGTATGGCTTCAGCAGTTATTATCTTTATTTGCTCCTTCGGTTTTAAGCCTGTAGCAGAAGCAATTATCTTCATTATCTTTGGCTTAACCTCTTCAGCAAGCTTCGGGTCCTGTAATTTAACCAGTATCATATTGACATCCTCAGCAGGGAAATTAGGTTGGTTTATGTGGAGTAGCTCCTGAGCAGTTTTCAAGGGAATATATATCTCTGCCTGCGCTACCCTAGGAATGCCCTGAAGGTCAGCGAGACCTATCACTTCAAATTCCTTATAACCTATTTCTATCTTATCACCAATCTTGAGATTCTTTGCTTCTGCGAATCTCTTGTCCAAAATTGCAGCGAATTTGTCATCAAGGCTAAAGGTGCGCCCCTGTATCACGGCGTATATCTGTCCAGGGGCAGGTGTAAGGGAAATTGGACCAAGATGGGGGTGTTGAACATCTACTCCAGCGATATTATACATAGAGTTCTTATCCTCTGGATGATAGTCCCAGAATAGAACAACACCACTTACATCTTTAACCCCTGGTATCTGAGCTATTTGGGGAAGTACGCTCTCAGGAATGCCTCCCAGATGCCTTGCCTGCCTCAACTTTTTGAATGGTCCTGGTTCCACGAATGTTTCCACAGCTAAATCAGCTCCAGCATACTTGAAGGGAACCATCATTGCATCGCGGAAGAACTGCATTATCGCGAGTGAGGAAACGAGCAGAAGAATGCTCAAAAAAATGCTGGCTATCGTCAGAGTAGAGCGTGCTTTCCTTCTCGTTATTTCTTTCCAGGCGTAGGAAAACATATTTATCACCTCTACTACAAATACTAACATTTAACTTTGTCAAAATTGTGTCAGCAAAATTATGAATTGGAGGATTTTGTTCATATTTAAAAATGCCGCGCTTTGAGAAGGGTAGGTTTTTTGTTATTTAGAAGCAGTTTTCATCCTCCAGGCCACGCCTACCCAGTCGTCTTCTTTCATTTTCTCCATTTCTTCCAGATAATCTGGCACATCGAGCATCTTGTAGCCTTCTTCCGTAAATCCAGATGCTACCAAGATTCCCCCTGGTTTCAAATAATAGGTAAGATAAGGAAAGATAGCCCTCAAGGATGGTAGGTCTATGTTACAGAGAATGAGATCAGCTTTCGTAGTTGGAATATCTTTAAGAAGGTTGCCGTGCAGGAATACCACTTTATCGCCTAAACCGAGCCTACTTGCGTTTTCCTCGCTTTCCCTAACTGCCATTTCATCTATATCTATTCCGATAACTTTGCCTGCACCTAAAAGGGCAGCGGCAAGGGAAAGTATTCCCGAGCCGCAACCAACATCTAACACAATGGAATCTTTCTTAAGAAATTTTTCCATTAGGGATAGGCAAAGGCGAGTAGAAGGATGTTCGCCTGTGCCGAAGGCGGAGCGTGGCTCTATCTCCAAAACTATTTCTTCTTCCTTTGGTTCGTATTCTATCCAAGGGGGTTTGATAACGAGTTTTTCCCCGACCTTTCTCAGGGTAAAGGCTTCTCGCCACTTGCTTTCCCATTTATGTTCTTCAAGAACCGATAGGGAGATGGTCCAGGAGATATTTTCCTTTAAGGTGTTTTGTAGAAGAAATTTTTGCAATTCAGCAAGAAATGAAGAAAGGGTTTCATCCAGAACCATATAGATTCTGAGCCCTCCATTTTCTTCCCACTTATCTATACCCTTCCCGATAAGAAAGCCTTTGAGTATCTCGGTTGATTCAATTGGAACTTTTATCTCCAATCTCGCCCATTTCACTATGTCATCACCTCTACTTTAAGGGGCGTTTTGCCGGTATGCCGGCGCGGCGGGGATATTTTTCCGGTGTTTCCCTTTCTTTTAAAATGAAGATTATAACGCGTTTTTCGCCCACTATAGGTAGAGTGCAATGGATGATTTTTTCTATTTTTCCTCCCAAAATCTCTAAGGCTTTTCCAGAGCTCGCCAGTTCTTCTTGGGCTTTAGGTCCCTTATAGGATACCAGTCTTCCTCCAATTTTTAGGAAAGGAAGGCTGTATTCCAGAAGGACGGGGAGGGGAGCAACTGCTCTTGCAACAGCCATATCCAGATTTTCCCGAAATTGGGGAAGCCTTGCGATGTCCTCTGCTCGTCCTTCCAATATCTGAAAATCTAATCTCAATTTCTTTTGAAGATTTTTTAGGAAAAAGATTTTCTTTTTGTTGGACTCAAGAAGATAAAGTGAGAAACAGGGTTCAATTATTTTCAAAGGAACGCCAGGAAACCCTGCTCCTGTGCCGATGTCTATCAGTGTCCCTTTCCTTATAGGGAAGTGGGGTAAGGGCAGAAGGGAATCAAGGAAGTGATAGATAACGATATCATCCTCTTCCTTGTAGGAAGTTAAATTGAATTTTTTATTCCAGCGTTTGAGTTCCCGAAGATAAATATAAAAGAGTTCTTCTTTCTCTTCATCTAAAGATGTTTCAATCCCTATGTCTTTAAGACCCTTGCGAAGCAGGGTTTGCAAAGCTCATATTATCTCTATATTTATAGGTTTCCTTTCCTCGTTGCCCTTGCTGTCACGAACGACAAGGTAGAGGGTATAGGAACCCTGGGGAGCATCATATGGGATGGTTCCCTCAATTACGAAGATGTCTTCTCCTCTTCTTTCCGCCCAGTATCTGTTACCAAGCGGGTCAATCACGAAAACCTCAACTATCGCACCTTCTTCCGATTTAATTTTTGCTTCACCCCTTCCCCAATAGCCCCTTTTTAGAGGCATCGGGTCTATTTTCAAGTCGGTTATTGTGATAGCCATAATGCAACACCTCCTATTTTATTATATATCTTTCTCCTGCTTGGATGCTATAAAGTTTTGCGTATAAGCCGTTGTTTCTGATGAGCTCATTGTGGGTACCTTCTTCTACGATTTGACCGTTATATAGGACGAGGATTCTATCGGCGAAGCGAACAGTGGAAAGGCGATGAGCGATGATTATGGCGGTTCTGCCCGCGAATAGCCGTTCCATCGCCTCGTAAATCTTCATTTCCGTTTCTGAATCAAGGGATGCCGTTGCCTCGTCAAGGATGAGGACACGAGGTTTTCTAAGGAAAGCTCTTGCCAAAGCTATTCTTTGCCTTTCTCCTCCCGAAAGCTGAGCACCTCTTTCACCAAGCACAGTATCGTATCCCTGGGGCAAATCCATTATGAAATCATGGGCGTTTGCGAGCTTCGCCGATTCGATTATTTCCTCCTCGCTTGCCTCCAGGTTTCCGATAGCGATATTCTCCCTTACCGAGCCGGCGAAGATAATCGTGTCCTGAGGAACAGCGCAGACGAATTTCCTTAGGGAAGAAGGTTTTATTTTCTTCAAATTTATCCCATCCAGATAGATGTCTCCCTCTGTTGGATCATAGAGACGCAAAAGAAGAGCAACAAGGGTTGATTTCCCCGCTCCTGTTGGTCCCACTATTGCAACTTTTTCACCCGCTCTTATGTGGATATTTATGTTCTTCAACACCTCTTCACCAGTATAGGTGAACGAGACATTGGAGAAAATTATCTCGCCCTTGATGTCCTTAAGCTCAATTGTGCCCCTCGCTATTTCAAGTTCCTTTGGTTCATCAAGGACCTGGAATAATCTTTCTCCTGCCCCCACCGCTGTTTGCAGGTTTGCCCAGGTTCCTGAGAGCCATGCTACCTGTTCGATAACTAGAGCCATATACCAAATGAAAGCCACTAAGCCTCCAGGAGTTATTTGATTGTTGAGCACGAGGATGCTTCCATAGCCAAGAGCACAGAGAAACGGCAAGGCACCCCCGAATAGTCCAAGTGAGGACATCAGTGCTCTGTATTGGGCATTTTTAAGGGCAGTTTCTATGAACTGCCTGCTAACATCCTCAAGCTTCCGTGTTAGATAGTTTTCCAGAAGGAATGTTTTGACGATGATTATTCCGCTGAGAGCATCTTGGACGAGGGAGGTCATATTAGCGAGTCTTTCCTGCATAGCCCTTGCCTTTTCCTTAACTTTCCTCCCTAATGGGGTCGCAATGAGTAGGAATATGGGAAGGTAAAGCAGAAGTAATAGAGATAAACGAAGATTTATCGTTAGCATAAGGATAAATCCACCAATGAGAAGGAAAGGCTGGCGAATGAGGTTGGTTATCTCGCTGGAGATCAGACTTTGCACAGTTCCCACATCGTTCATTAGGCGAGAGAGTATATCCCCTGTATGGATGCGTTGGAAGTAGCGAAAGGAGGCATTTTGGATGTGATTGAAGAGTTTTATTCTCAAGTCAGTGCTAACTTTCGCTCCTAAGTAAGCGAAATTAAGAGTTTGGAGATAGCTGGCGATAGCTTCTAAGGCGAGCACGCCGAAAGAGATAAAAAGGAGCTTATTGAGGGTGTGGACATCCCTGGAAAGAAGTGCGGAGTTGAACATTCCCTTGATAAGCCAAGGGAATATCAAAGTTGTTGAGGAGGTTATTAGGGATAGGAGGCAGCAAAGAACCACTATTGGCCAGAAAGGGAGAAGGAAGGAAAAAAGCCTTTTAAGATTTCCCAAAGTTTCCCTTGCTTTCATTTTCTTCTTATGAGGATGAAATCACTCATAAGGAGAACGGCTTCTTTTGCTGGTGAAGGAGGGAAGTTTTCAAGACATTTTTTTGCATTTGCGATATACTTTTCCGCTTTCTGTCTCGCTTTGTCAACACCAATGGTCTGGTAAACTGTCTCATCGGTTATTTCCATAGATGGGTAGGAAGGCATAATTCCCTGCGATTTTCCCTCTCTGGATGAAAGAATATAGGGAAGAGTGAGGTTACCTTTTTTAAAATCTGTTTTAGTTGGTTTTCCCATAACCTGTTCATCGCTAATAATGTTGAGGATGTCGTCAGTTATCTGGAAGGCAAGCCCGAGGTACCTACCGAATCGGTAAAGGTTTTTCTCTTGTTCTTGATTTGCTCCACCAAGTATGGCTCCTATTCTGGCCGCAGCTGCGAATAGAGAAGCAGTTTTCAGGTCAATAATTTTCAAATAGTCTTTTTCACCGATATTATCTCTACCCCTCAAAGCGAGCTCAAGTGCTTCTCCCCTGCTCATCTTCTCTATGACACCTGCAACGAGGGCGAGTATGTTTTTGTCTCCCCATTTTAAAGCGAGTCTCGCAGCCTTTGCTACCAAAAGGTCGCCTACTAAAACGGCTATCTTGTTCCCCCATTTTGAATTAATAGAGGGTACGCCTCTTCGTAGGTCGGCTTCGTCAATTATGTCATCGTGTATAAGGGAAGCAGTGTGAATCAATTCAAGGGCTGCCGCAAGATAACAGGCTTGCTTCTTCACTTTGCCAAGCATCTTTGCCACATTGAGAAGAAGCACTGGGCGAAGCCTTTTCCCATTTGAGAAAAGGATGGAGGAAGCAGGAGCAGAAAGCTCTGGAGGAACATCCTTGAGTTGTTCTTGCAAAATCAGCTCTACTTTCTCTTTTTCTTTCAGAATGGGTTGATATATCCGTTGGATGTCATCCATCTGTTAGTATTCGCTCGGCAATTGTCCGAGCTCAGCATAAGAGAAAACGGGTCCATCCAAACACACATATTTGGGACCCACATTACAGCGCCCACATTTCCCAATTCCACATTTCATTCTCATCTCAAGAGTTGTAATGATACGTTCCGGTGGGAAGCCGAGTTTAAGGAGGTTCTCTATAGTGAATTTTATCATAATTGGGGGTCCGCAGGTTACAGCATAAGCATTCTCGGGAACTGGCGATATTTCCAAAACATACGGAGGGACAAACCCTATGTGTCCATCCCATTTCCCATCCTGCCTGTCAATTGTGAGGAAAACCTTTGTCCGCTCTGCTTCTGCCCATTCTTTCAGTTCATCCTTGAAGCAAAGGTCATCCGAGGACCTCGCTCCATAGATGATGGTTATATCGCCGTATTTGTTCCTGTTGTCAAGGCAGAACTGGATGAGGGAACGCAGAGGAGCAAGTCCTATTCCACCGCCTATGAACACGATGTTCTTCCCCTCCATTTCCTCGTAAGGGAAATAGTTGCCGAGAGGTCCTCTTATACCTACTATCGCTCCTTCGCTCAAGCTATGAAGTGCGGTTGTAACAACACCCATCTTCTTTACGCTAAACTCTATGAACTGCCGCCTCGTTGGTGATGAAGTGAGGCAGAAGGGAGCTTCACCAACGCCGAAAACAGAGACCATCTGGAATTGCCCAGGTTTGTAATCAAAGTTCTTATGGGCAGTTTCATCAAGGATAACTGCTCGAAATGTCTTGGTATCAGGCGTTTCTTGTCTGATGTGCTCTATTCTTGCTAAATAAGGTAGGTACGGATTGTTCACAATTACTAATTTAAAAGCCTTAGGAAGAAAAGGTCAAGTAGATTAAAAATTTCAGTTAGATATTGGAAATTATATGGACCTCTTTACGGGGCATAAAAGTTCCCTCGCCATTCCCTTATTACGAGCGATTTAATCCAAAGAGATTTCTTTATCAAAAGAGTCTTTGGTCTTTTTGATCATAAGTTTTTCATTTTTTTTAAATTTTTCTCACTCTCGATAAAATTCTCTTCTGTAAATGCCGTCTTTCCTCAAAAATAAATTGCTTTGAAAGCTTGTTCCGTTTATTCATTGTTATACCTCCTTACCTTTATTTGATATGCTTTGTCAAGTCTTTTCTCCAACATCTCAATCCGTTCTGATAGT
>JACIXQ010000100.1 GCA_014360465.1 bacterium | reverse complement strand
AGGAGGGGAAAACTATAAGTGCAAACCTCAATCTCAATCCTTGGTCTTCTGCTTTTTCCATCGCTATTTTTCCTCTCATTTCCTCTTAAAGGAGAGGAGTTGCCCTTCACGATTGCTACCTGGCAGGAAGATGGTAAAGGTAACCATCGCGCTATTGTAGAGGTGAATGAGCAAGCCGATGCTGTATGGGTTCATATTCCCTGGAGGCGCCGTGACCCTAACCCGCAAGATAAAGCAATCCTCGTCTATGACACTAAAACAGGAAAACGCATCCTGAATGTAGTTAGGATAAATGTAACCCAGGAATACGGTGACATCGTTTTCCAACCTTCAAGCGCTCCTTCAACTTACGAGATTTATTATCTGCCACATAATAGCTCAAAGGGTCCTATGGATGTCCCTCATTATCTGCCCTGGGAGGATTCAGCCGACAATGAATGGCTACAAAGAAATGGTTTGCTCCCCGATGATTTAAAAAGGGGAACCTGGCGAAGTCTTCCCCAAGCTAAAGTTCTGGAAATCCAGGCAAGGGATGAATTCAACAGTTTTTATCCTATGGAGGTAATCGCAACAGGGGAGGAAATAAACGAACTCCTCTCCCGTTATCCTAACAACCATTATTTCGTTTTCTCTGAAGATAGAAAAACGCCAGTAAAGATGTTTGAGATAATCCCCTCCATTTGGGCTAAAAAAGGACCAAGAAATGAATTCATCGGTAAAGCCCAGCCCGGGGAATTCTACACATTTCAGCTCGGCATTTGGGCAGCGAG
This sequence comes from bacterium, assembly GCA_014360465.1. Lineage (GTDB taxonomy): Bacteria > Armatimonadota > JACIXR01 > JACIXR01 > JACIXR01 > JACIXR01. The sequence goes on along the minus strand of JACIXQ010000100.1, from coordinate 7,310 downwards.
AGAATCTATAACCAACTTACAGCTGGAATACAGCGATTTGAAGGGCAAAAATGGGGTGATTCCAGCTTCAGCCTTTAAGTGTATAAACCTTTCTGGAATAGATTGGCTTGGACGACCATTCAAAAAGGTGTTCAGCCTAGGCAAAGGGAAAGTGCGTCCCCTATGGATTGGGCTGGATATACCTATTGATGCTACTGGCAGATATGAAGGCTCGATAAGTGTCAAACCGCAGGGACTTGAGGAAACTAAGATAAAATTAATAATTGAAGTAGAAGGGGAACCTTTGAAAGACCATGGCGATAGCGAACTATGGCGTCTCTCCCGCCTCCGCTGGTTGGATTCCACCCTTGGTCTTAGCGATGAACCAATCCCTCCTTTCACACCCTTAAAACTCCAGGATAGAAAAATAACCTTACTCGGGAGGGAGATAACCTTTGCCAAATCTGGATTCCCCAAGAGCATCAAAAGCTGGGGTAACGAAATCCTCGCCTCACCTGTGCGTTTCCTAATTGAAACAGAGCAGGGGATTGCCCAATATGAGAAGAGTGAAGAAAAGATAGTAAAGGTAACGAAAGGGGTTATTGAAAAGCTGGTAAGGGCAGATGCGGGCGACCTGGCTATTTCCATTGATTATAAGGTGGAGTTCGACGGTTGCATCAAATGGAAAGTGATTTTGGAGGCGAAAAAGGATATAAATCTGCGCGATGTAAGGCTTGAGGTCCCCATAAAGAAGGAGATAGCAAAATATATGATGGGGATGAGCTATAAAGGCGGATATCGACCGAAAGAATGGACTTGGAAATGGGACATAAATAGAGCCGATAATATGGTTTGGTTAGGGGATGTAAAGGCTGGCGTTCAGGTCAAGCTGGAAGGAGAAAGAGATTTCTGGGCCATGGTTGACCTACGAGATGTTGGATTGCCCAAATCCTGGCACAACGAAGGCAAGGGAGGTTGTCAGATAAGGGAAGAGGGAAATTCGGTAGTCGTTAGAGCCTTCACTGGGGAACGAACCATTAAAGCTGGCGAGAAGCTCACCTTCGGCTTCCGTTTCCTCGTCACTCCCTTCAAGGAAATAGACCCCAATCACTGGAACTGGCGAATCGGCGGATGGCTACTTGATGAATCCAGCGAATCCGCCTTCAATATCTTCCACCTTCACCACGCAACCCCGCAAAATCCATATATAAATTATCCTTTCCTGACGATAGAAGAACTTAAGGATTTCGTCCAGAAGGTAAAGTCGGTAAGCTACAGGCTAACCGATTTCGGCAAGATAATATACCCGGCAGAGGGGAATATCAACCTCGCTAAGGGCTCTCTACATCTTTGGGTTAGGATTAACTTTGACCCCCATCAGGGGCAGGCAGGCGATGCCCGCTATAATCAGCCACTTTTCTATTTAAACTTCCCCAATCAGGACCAACTCGGCTTCTATTGGAACATAGATGACAGGGGGATGAGGGCTTATATAAGAAAAGGAGCTCCACAGCTTAACCAATATCCCCTCATCCTCACGAGCAATTCCCCCGACTGGGAAAAAGGGCAAAGGCATATCCTTACTCTGAGTTGGGGCGATGAACTTTCCATCTTCGTGGATGGTAAGAAGCTCGCTGGCGTTCCTTATAAAGGAACTCTTGCAAATTCCCTCACCGACGCTGAGATGGTTTTAGAAGGAAAACCCGGGGAAGGATTCGCTGTTGAGGCGATAAAAATTGAGGATGTTCCCTATGAGGAGGGGAAAAAGATAAGACCTATTGTGGATGCATCCACCCTCTTTTTGGATTCCTTCGCCGATTGGAATGGTGGCAAGGAAACCAAACCCGAGAAAGGCAGAGGCACGGGGAAGGTAATCGGTGTCTGCGAGGTAGGGAAAGGGGAATTTGGTAAGGAAATTGTCTTTTCCGCAAGGAAAGAGAAAATTCCTCCAAAAGGGGTAAATATCTACTACACGGTGCGAGAACTGAGCAATCATTGTGTTGAGCTTTGGGCTTTGCGCAGTCTTGGGGACGAAATTTTCCAGACGGGTGGTGTTGATATTTATGGTGAGGAAAAAATCGACCAAAGCAAAGGAGATGGTGGCTATCCCTGGCTTCAGGAACATCTCGTATGGGGTTATGTTCCTGCTTGGCTGACGCCCACAGGGAGAGGAGATGTTGATGCCGCTATCGCCACACAGGGTTTATCACGCTGGCACAACTATTATGTTGAAGGTATGCGATATATTATGATGAACGCCGGTGTGGATGGACTTTATCTTGATGGAATCGGCTACGATAGGGAGATTATGAAGAGGATAAGACGGGTTATGAAGGAGATAAATCCGGAGAGTAGGATTAACTTCCACAGTGGTAACGAATACGATTTTATGGACTGGCACATAAGCCCTGCCAATAAGTATATGGAACATTTCCCTTATATTGATAGCCTCTGGTTTGGTGAATTCTATGATTATGATTCGCCACCCGATTACTGGCTTGTGGAGATATCGGGAATTCCCTTCGGTTTGACGGGTGAGATGCTAAATTATGAAAATGGCGGCAATCCGTATCGTGGAATGATTTATGGGATGTCCGGTCGCTTCCACCCTTCCGCTCCACATATCTTCAAATTCTGGGATGAGTTCGGCATTCAAAAAGCGGAGATGATAGGTTATTGGTTGGATTCCTGCCCTGTAAAAACGAATAGAGAGGATGTTCTCGCCACCGTTTACAAGAAAAAGGGGAAAGCTCTAATAGCCTTAGCAAGCTGGGCGAAAGAGGATGTACAAGTTAAGCTAAAGATTAATTGGCAACTTCTCGGTTTGAAGCCGGAGAAGACGAAGATAATAGCTCCAGAAATCCCAAATTTTCAACCCCATCGCGAGTTCCTTCCCGATGAGGAGATACCGATTGAAAAAGGGAAAGGTTGGCTGTTAGTGGCGTTAGAATAGAGCTCTGCTATTTACTAAAACTATGAGCTAATAAGCGTAAATGAATTCAACAAGCTTTTGATCCATTTTTTTTTGACGAATGGTTGAGAATATGATATATAATAAAAAACAGTTTATGAAACTTTGAAAGGAGCGGTCGCTATGGACGAGGAAATGGATTTGACAAAAAATATCTGCAAACACTGTTGCCATTTTCGTTTGAGCCAAATTTATCCTAATTTGGGCTATTGTAGATTGCATAATGGGCGAAGAGGGAAACATCTTTTCCCCTTTGATCAGGAAGCCTGCAAGGAGTTCTCTTCTCGTTAAATCTATATGCCTGAGCTGAGGAAAGACCCAATTACATTTGAATGGGTGATAATCGCTGGGGAAAGGAAAGACCGCCCTCACGATTTCTCCAAAACGACTTCCACAGAAGAGTTCCCCCCATTTGACCCCAATTGTCCCTTCTGCCCTGGAAATGAGCATCTCACTCCACCAGAGATTTTAGTTCTGAGAGATGGGCACTCATCATCCAACTGGTCGGTGAGGGTGATTCCCAACAAGTATCCTGCCCTTCGCATTGAGGGAAATACTGAGCGAAAGGGTAAAGGGATGTTTGACTATATGGATGGCGTTGGTGCGCACGAAGTTATCGTTGAAACACCAATCCACAATCTTCGCTTCTCTGATTTACCGCTGGAACAAGTCAAAAAAGTTCTTACAGCGTATAAAGAGCGAATCCTTGACCTGAAAAAGGACACTCGCTTCGTTTACATACTCGTGTTCCGAAACGAAGGGAAGGAAGCAGGAGCTTCCCTGCGGCATCCCCACTCCCAGCTTATCGCCCTCCCCTTCGTTCCCCACGAGGTAATGCTTGAGATTGAGGGAATGCGAAGATACTATAGCTTCCGCGAGAGATGTCCCTTCTGCGATATGGTCAAAGAAGAACTTCAATTTAAAGAAAGGGTTGTTGTGGAGAACGAGAATTTCCTTGCAATAGAACCTTTTGCTTCCAAATACCCCTTTGAAACTGTTATCCTTCCCAAGCGCCACCACCCTTCCTTTGCCGATGAATCAGAATGCATACTTGATGATTTCGCCTCCATTCTTAAAGATGTCCTTTCACGCATCGATAAAGCCCTCGGCAATCCACCATATAACTTTACCCTTCACAATACCCCCCTTCAGGGGCAAAGTGCGAATGGCTTCCATTGGCATTTGGAAATCATCCCTCGCTTGAGCACTCCTGCGGGATTTGAGCTCGGGAGCGGGATTTTCATAAATACCGTTCCACCAGAAACCGCGGCAGAAATTCTGAAAGAAACCCTCCCATAGGGGGATTAAATTTTGAAAGGAGCTGATAGTATTATGGAGAAAAGGCAATTAGGGAATACGGATATGATGGTAACGGTCGTTAGCTTCGGTGGTATTCCGATAATAACGAGGGACTACGAACTATCTATCAGAACTGCCCGACGAGCCTATGAACTTGGTATAAATTACTACGACACAGCCCGCGCTTATAATACAAGCGAGGAGAAGATAGGCGACGCGCTCAAGGATGTTAGGGACAAGGTCTTCTATGCGACTAAAACTCATTTGCGCTCAAAGACCGAAGCGGAGAGACATATACAGGAGAGTTTAAAAAACCTTCGCACTTCATATATAGACCTCTATCAAATCCACAGCGTGGACGATATCCCGACACTGGACAGGGTTATGTCCAAAGATGGGGCTCTTGCCGCCCTTGAAGAGGCTCAAAAGAAGGGATATATAAGATACATTGGGATAACGGGACATAGGGCAGAAGTTCTTATAGAGGCGATAAATCGCTATCCCTTTGCCACAGTTATGTCACCACTCAATTTCCTTGAGCAGAGCCACGCTGCCAACCTCCTCCCCCTCTGCAGAGAGAGAGACATCGGATTCATAGTGATGAAGCCATTCGCCGGTGGCTCGTTAGTGACAGCTGATAAGGATGTGCAGGCTCTCGTAGGGGCAAAAAGCTCGGGCGAGATGGCAAAACTTTCCGTGAAATTCGCCCTTTCCTTCCCTGGGGTCTCCTGCGTCATCCCCGGGCTCGGCAATCCACAGGAAGTGGAGGAGGCGGTTCAGGCGGGTGAGGAGTTCGGTGCTCTTACCGAGGAGGAGAAACAGATATTTGAGAAATTGAAAACCATCCTCGTTGAGCCTTTCTGCAGGGGATGTGGATACTGCCTTCCTTGTCCCCAAAGTATAGATATACCCGCGATTTTGCGTGCCCTCCTATATGCGACGAGGTTCAACCTAATGGATAGAGCGAGGAATATGTACGCCCAGCAGGCGGTTAAGGCAGATGCTTGCGTAGAATGTGGAGTATGCGAACAGCGCTGCCCCTACAAACTGCCAATCAGGGAGATGCTAAAATCGGCAAGGGAAGTCCTAACCCAGTGTTAGCGATTAGCTAAAGGAGAAATTCAATCCTTCATTGCGAGGGTTTCCTATGAGGAAACCCTCGCAATTTTTAAAATCTATCAAATATCTTCTCGCAAAAATTATGAGCACGATGTTTTGGAGCTTTATTGCATAATTCAAAATAGATAATTGAACGAGTTCATATCCCTTTGACCATCTTCATTGCTCTCCCCATTATTAATTTTTGATTATTCATTATTGAAAAAATTACTTGTATTTTTTAACTTTTTTGAGCATAATTAGAAGTGGAGGTGATTAAAATTATGTCTGAGAATGTAGGGCAAACAGCGAGGATACCCTTGATAGGAGAGAAATTCCCCGAGATGACCGTCAAGACAACGCAGGGAGTTATTGAACTGCCCAAGGCTTATGAGGGTAAATGGTTCGTTCTGTTCAGCCACCCCGCTGATTTCACCCCGGTTTGCACCACAGAATTCGTGGCTTTCCAGAAGCGCTTTGAAGAATTCAAAAAGCTGAACTGCGAGCTGATAGGTCTGAGCATTGACCAGGTCTTCGCCCATATCAAATGGATTGAGTGGATAAAGGAGAAGCTTGGGGTGGAGATTCAATTCCCAATAATAGCTGATGACAGGGGGGAAATCGCTTCCAGATTGGGTCTCATTCATCCAGCCAAGGGGACGAACACTGTTAGGGCTGTATTCATAGTTGACCCGAACGGCACAATAAGAGCTATGCTCTATTATCCCCAGGAGCTGGGCAGGAATATGGACGAGATTTTGAGGATGATAAAGGGTCTGCAGGTCGGCGATGAAAACGGCGTTGCCATACCTGCGAACTGGCCAAACAATGAACTGATAGGCGAGGAGGTAATAATACCTCCTGCAGCCACCGTCAAGGATGCTGAGGAAAGACCGAAGAAATTCACCTGCTTTGATTGGTGGTTCTGCCACAAGAAACTATAAAATTCAAAATTTTTTGAAAGGAGGTCAATAAATGGGCACGAAAGGAAGAAAGATAGTTGGCGAGGGCGTTGATAAGATAATAGAGAAGCTCAACAAGGCTCTCGCGGACGAGTGGTTAGCCTACTACCAGTACTGGGTAGGCGCCAAGGTTGTTAAGGGTCCCTTACGGGGACCTGTAAGTGCCGAGCTTAATGAACATGCTGGTGAGGAGCTCGGACACGCGGAGAAACTCGCCGAAAGGATAATCGTTTTGGGAGGGACTCCCCTCCTCAATCCACAGGATTGGTTCAAAATGACCAATTGCGACTACGAAGCACCTCAGGACTCTTGTGCCTATACCATCCTTGAGCAAAACATCAAAGGTGAACAATGTGCCATAGAGTTCTATAACTCGCTTCTCGCCGAGCTGAAAGATAAAGATGCTGTCACCTACAATCTTATTTTGGAAATACTTGAGGATGAGATAGAGCACGAGGAGGACTTGGAGAACCTAAAGGAAGATATTGAGAAAATGAAGAAATAGGAGGTGAAAGAGATGACCAAGAGAGGACAGGTTTACAAGTGTAAGAAGTGTGGAAACATCGTGGAGGTTCTCCATGAAGGAGCTGGTCAGCTCGTCTGCTGCGGTGAGCCGATGGAGCTTCTCGTAGAGAAGACGGAGGATGTCGGTCAGGAGAAACACCTTCCCGTAGTTGAGCAAATGGAAGGCAAGGTCCTTGTAAAGGTAGGTAGCATTCCCCATCCTATGGAGGAAAAACATTTCATAGAATGGATAGAGGTTTGGACAGAGGATGGAGAAATTCTGAGGAAATATCTCAACCCTGGCGATAAGCCCGAAGCGGAGTTCTCTTTGACAAAGAAGATAGCGGCTGTCAGGGAACACTGCAACATCCACGGTCTTTGGAAGGTGTAATTTCGGATAGCTTAACATAGGGGGATTTGCCCAAATGGGCAAATCCCCCTAATCTTGCGAAGCGTCAAGCTTCCCCCTTTAGACCATCAGAAAATGAATATTCCTC
>JACIXQ010000010.1 GCA_014360465.1 bacterium | reverse complement strand
AAAGTTTCCTTTTCACTTCCACTACGACTGGAGCTGTTTTCAATAGTGCTTTGCGATAGATCAAGGAAGCAGAAGGAAATTGTCCGAAAACAGCTGGGGTCTGGATGGCGAACTTGGTGAGGGAACGAGACCAGGAAGGACCACTAAGAGCGAAGAAGAATATGCCATCTCCTCCTTGAAGGCTCTCGTAGAAGGAAAAAAGGAGGGGGAAATCGGCGCGGAAACGATTAGGAGGTGTCCAATTGACTTCGCTTATTATTGAGGGCTTATTATCATAGGTTATGTCCATCAATGGTAAAGAGAAGTCGTTTTGCTGGGGAACGAGAAGGGCACAAAGGTCATCGTAACGATGACCATTCCTTATTGACCATCCCGCTCCTTCTCCCTCATGGGGACCGCTGAAATATCCATGTCTATCCATAATGTCCCCCACGGTATTGCTCCACTTATCCAAAGGACCAAGTCGAGATTCGTCAGCCGTAATCCAATTAGAACAAATAACAAGCCCCTTGTAACCGATTTCCTTTTTAACAAAATTCACCGTTTCCTCAAAGAACCGTCGTTGGCGCAAGGTCAGAAATGTAGCGGTATCCTGAGATCTCTGATCGCGCTCGTTGAATATATTCCAAAGATGGAGAAAACCGAGACGTTTCTCAGTGAGATTGTCCCTCTCGTGTTTTCTTCCATTCCAAGCTTGCATCGCTTTATCAAGTGAACCATATTTCTTCTCCACCCATTCGGCAAACTCCCTCTCCAAAATTGACATCTGGGGAGCTGGGATATTATCGTAATTGAATGTCCAAAATAAAAATGAATCCTCGTTAACGAGTTCAAGGAAGGCTAAAGCTGGCTCGTCCTTAAGGGGAATTTTCGTATAAGGGTTAACAGTGGTGAGAAGTGTTTTAAGCCAGTTCCGATAGATTTTCTGGAAATCGGGATTGAAAAAGAGCAAAGCGAAAGGATTTTGACCGTTGTATCCAGGAAAGCCATCCTTCTCCGTGAGGCGAAGCCAAAGAGGAAAATAGAGGGAAATTTCAGTATAGATGCCTTCCTTTTTCATCGCATAGATGAAATAGCAAAGTTTGTCAAGGTAGTCTCGGTCAACCTGGCGGAAATCGTCTTCCTTCCAAATAGAGCCATGGACCCTCACCATATTTACCCCATATTTAGCCAAGTAACGAGCAAGATAATCAACATAGGGCTTGGGCAATCTCACTATGTCTGGTCCAGCGTTCACCCCCCAGAACCTCACGATTTCCCCCGTCTTGCTGTGTATGAAGCTATCTCCTTTTACCTTTATGAAGCCTTTCTCACCGGCAAATTTTTCGTTGAGGAAGCGAAGGTCAATAGGAGATCTTTTGAAGTCATCCATAGAAGGGGAGAAAGCGAACCATTCGGGCTCGTCAGCCGATGGAGGGGTTTCGTCGGGCTTAAGTTTTCCTTGGGGAAACCATAGTTGGGAAATCAGAAGAAAGCAATCAAAGCAAGCTGCTCCTTCATTTTCCGTCAACTCTATTCTCAACTTGTGCTCACCGGCTGTCAAATGGACTTGTCCAGCATAAATCCAGTTGGCTACAACGAAAAGCCTTAGTTGCTCCTCATCAAGCAGAGAAACATCCCTTCCGATATAGTGCCATTCACCTTCATCAAAGCGCCAGCGAAAAGGTCCATGCTTCCAGAACTTTCGGATGTAAAAATGATAATCAGATGTCTGGTTAACTTTGATTAAATACTCCGCGAAAATAGTTTTTCCTCCATAATTTCCCGAGATTCCTATCCACTGACCATTGGAAAGCACAGAAGCTTCATCGGGATTAGCAGGTGCGAAAGGATTTTGCGAAGGTGGTGGGAAATTAGTGGCAATAGAATCCTCACCCTCCCACCAAACCCACACAACTTGCTTTGCCAAGCCGCAATATCCACTCATTGCAATGATAAACAGCATCCATATCAAAGTGAATATTTCCGCTTTCTTCATATTTCCGCTCGCCTTCCTTTTTAAAATGGAATTTTTTACCAATTATAATTCGCCTTAAAACAGGAAACAATCAACAAATTTTATTCATCCACTAAAACTACTTTTTAGATTTTCTTCCATATTATGCTAAAAGTAGCGAAAGTTTAAGAAGAGGGGAAATGATATTTTTTTCTTTTAAAGGGGAAAACTCTTTCCGAATTACAACTTCTTAACCTGCAAGGACGAAATGGTCGCCCGGTAGCCTCTTTACCAATCCTTTCAACTCGAGCATTGTCAGGATTGAAGCAACACGGGAAGGAGGTAGTCCAGCATCCCTTGATATATCACCAATGTATCGTTCCTCATAAGACAACAATTTGAGTAGCTGTTCCTCCTCAGGTGGCAGAAAAAGATTGGGAGTAGAGACTGCAGGAGCAGGATGAGAAATCTGAGAAGGGATGCCAAGTTCCGTTATTATATCCTCAACGAATTCTACAAGCTTCGCTCCTTCCTTGATGAGCTGGTGGGGTCCTTTGGAGCGAGGGTCCTCTATATTTCCCGGAACAGCAAAAACTTCCCTACCTTGTTCAAGGGCAAGGTCAGCTGTTATCAATGCTCCCGAGCCTTCTGGCGCCTGCACCATCACCGTTCCCAGAGATAACCCGCTTATTATCCTGTTGCGAACGGGAAAATGCCAGGGCTGGGGAGGCGTTCCCGGAGCGAATTCACTCACAATCGCTCCCTTTCGGGCAATCTCGTCCATAAGCTCCTTATTTTCCATTGGATAGGCTATATCTATTCCGCATCCCAAAACAGCTATTGTCCTTCCTCCTCCTTCAAGCGCTCCTCTATGAGCAGAAGCATCGATGCCCCTTGCAAGCCCTGAGACTACCGTGAACCCCCTCTGGACGAGCTCGCTCGCCAGCTTGTAGGCGACGCTTCGCCCATACTGCGTGGGACGCCTTGTCCCCACAATTGCTACAGCGAACTTATCCTCCTCTTTTATCTCCCCCCTAACATAGAGGACGATTGGCGGGTCATATATCTCCTTGAGGTTGGGAGGATATTTAGGGTCAAGGATGGTGATGATTTTAGCTCCGACTTTCTCCATAATCATTTTCTCCTTATCTCCACCTTCCCGCGCTAAAGCGAAGATCTTCTCCACATTCTGCTCAGTTATTCCCTGCACCTCCAATAGCGCTTCCCTGGTAGCCTGGAATATCTCCTGAGGGGAATTGAAAGCTTGGAGAAGAGCAAGCCTCTTACGAGGGCTTATCTCCAATTTACTCAAAAGAATCCAAGCATCAAGCTCCTGCAAGTTTATCCCTTTCCCTCGGTTGGTACTTCTTCCGCTACAACCTCTTCTTCCTTTTCACTGGGAAGGCTTATCTTCATCTCTATATCCTCCAACTTTCCAGCCAAACCCTCCAATTTCGTCTTGATATCCTCAATTCGTTTATCAACTTCCTTCTCCCATCTTCGCCGACTCGCTCCTTTAAATAAGGCTATAATCCCGATGAAAATAGCCGTTGCAGCAGCTGTGGAGAGTATGAGTTCCCATACATAGACTCCCAGGGTACGGCTTCCCGGTGGTAGAACTATTTCAATAAGTGTCTGATTAAGCAATGCCAACCAACACATTGCAAATGTAAACAACAACGCAACGAGGATAGCCCAAATATACACTTTTTCCCTCCTTATCTGAAATAATAGATAGTAGGGGTAGTACCCCTACCAGCACCTGGCGGTAGCGTGTTATCTATAGTGAACTTCCATTCTTTCTGAGCGACATTGCCAAACCAATCGGCAACCTGCACGGTAACCGTGTGCTCTCCAGCAGGAATGGGTGTCCCCGGCGCCCCACCAGGATTGTAATTGCACTCAAGCGTTCCCGTATTGGGGTCAAACTTGTACAGGGAAACTACCTTGCCACCAATTGTCCCTCCAGAGATTATCTTACCATCCACCTTTACTACTATACTCATAGAGTCCACACCAGAACCTTCATCCGTAATCTTGGCGCTGATTTTCAAGGGCACGGGAAGCCCCGACATTGGTCCACCTTCTGGCCAGATATCGCTAACTATAGGAGGAGCCACATCAACATTTTGAGGAGTAAAGCAATGAAGGGTTCCATCATCGCTCAAAGCGAAGAGATAACCATTAGCCCAGAAAGGAGTAGCATAGATAGCAAACTGTTGGCTTGTAAGCTGGGCGGCTGCGGTGGCAGGCATAAAGGGTGAAGGATACACAGGCGTAGCCTGGGAAATCATTCGGTATTGCCAGCGGAGTTTACCACTTTTATCAATAGCTACAAGAAGACCGTTAGCAGTGCCGAAATAGATGTAATCACCATAAAGAGCAGGAGATGTCGTTATAGAAACGCCAGCATCATAAGGAGTGAAGTTCTTCACTCTTCCTCCCGTTGTTGCGTCAATGGCATATAGCTTGCCATCCTTGCATCCCGCATAGATGATATTGCCGACGAGCAATGGAGTAGCAGTTATAACATCTGGTAAATCTACCTGTCTTACGACTTTCCCAGAGAGAGGATTGACGAACTGGATGCTTCTCCCTGCAGTAGCATAAACATATTTCTGCCCCAAAATGGGAGCTGAGGAGATTATAGTAGAGGGAAGAGGAACTTTCCATCTGACTTCCCCATTAGGAGTTAAAGCGTAGAGGTAAATATCGGCGCTTTCGAAGAATATCAGTCCTTTACCATAGACAGGGCTTCGTGGTATATTATCACCTGCTCGGAATCTCCACTTGACTATGTCTTTGGGGTCCTCCGCATCGGGATTGATAGCGTAAAGGGTGTTATCAAGGCAAGGGAAGACGAGCATATCTTCAACCCATATTGGAGTGGCGGTAACCGCTCCACCAGCACCAAAATCCAGAAGACGCTCCTGATGTCCCTGTTTATTGATGATGTAAAGCTTCCCATCGCTGGCGGGCACGATGATGGAATCCTTATGAAGCAAGGGGGTAACTCTGACTGTAGTTCCCGTAGGAAGGGTGAACTTCCATTTTGTCTCACCAGTATTGACATCAATGGCACTGACCTCGTTGCCTGCAGAGAAGTAGAGCGTATCGCCATCCATTAAGGGTTGAACGATGCTTCCCTGGAGGAAAGTTGTGGAATATTTCCATAAGAGGGCAAAAGGCGGTTTCGCCGTCTCCTGGGCGAGCAAAGAAACGGCGAAAACAATCAAGTAAATAACGATAATCTTTTTTAATTTCATAAAAGTACACCCCCTTAAATTCGGGTTTTAAAGCATTATATGATAAATTTAGAGTTTGGTCAAATATTTTCTAAAAATAGTGAAAAAATTCTTTTAGATTCTATGGGGCGGAACCTGCGGTTCCGCCCCATAAAAGATTCAATAAATTAAGGGAAATTCAACTACCCTCCCTTCCCTTGACGATATCGTGCTCGCCTCTATTAGTTCCGTCAGATTACGCCCATCCTCAATCGTTATATGTGTGGGTGTTCCCTTCGTTATCGCATCTAACCACTGCCTCATAGGACTTGGTAAAGGCTCAGGGAGCTTCGTCGGCTCTACCCAACCATCTATCCCATAGGGATTGAGCTTCGTTGTCGTCAAGGCAATCCGCTGATTGACAGAGTTTATTACTAAAGAACCTTCTGTTCCGTAGAGCTCAACTGGATTGCTTCCCCGACGATGCACCCAGGATACATCAAGGACACAGAGTGCTTTGTTCTGAAACTCCACCAAGGCAACAGAATTATCATCCACCTCATAATTGCCAAGGAAATTCGTCAATTTGGCAACAACACTCGCGGGTTTACCCAAAAACCAGAGAGAAAGGTCAAGAGTATGGCAACCCAAGTCTATAAAAGCTCCTCCTCCCGCCCTAACAGGATCCCTGAACCAGTTGCCCGGTGCCCACCAGTAATCAAGAGCAGCTGAATGGGCTACCCTTAACCTTGCCAGCGTTATTTCCCCTATTATCTTTTCTTCAATGACCTTCTTGGCAAAGAGGAACTCCGGTCTACACCTGTTAGGAAGTGATATCATAAATTTGACCCCGGATGACTTTACAGCTTCAACAATTCTATCTGCCTCTTTCACGGTAATAGCCAGCGCCTTCTCCGTGAAAACATGCTTTTTCGCCTGACAGCTGCGGATTATCACCTCAGGATGCATTGATGTTGGGGCATCTACTACTACGGCATCCACCTCGGGCATTGAGAGCACCTTATCTAAATCAGGCTCAAAAGGAACGCCGAATTTTTCTGCAGCAGCCCTTCCCCTTTCCTCTTCCTCATCCCAGATAACAACCAATTTAGCATCGGGTTGTTCAAGGACTTGCCTTGCATAACCCTCCGCATGGACATGAGCAAAACTAAGCATCGCAATACCTACCATCTTTCTCACCCCTTTTATTAAATCAAGTTAATTGCCTTACCCGCATCGGCTGACTTGTAGATGAGGTCGAGAATGCGAGTAACTTGGGCCGCTTCCTCAGCCTTTACCAAAGGTTCTCTATCCTTTATGAGGCAATCAACCCAATCGGCGATTTCCCTATCTATTAGGCTACCCTGACTGTGGGTAGGAACGGGAACAAGGTCAATGAGCCTGTTGTGAGCTTCGGTGAAGATTTTCGTCGAGCCAGCTCCTAATACCGCTCCTCCCTTGGTTCCACAAAGATAGGAAGTATGTGGCTCTTCCGTGTTCAATGCCCAAGAAGATTTAACTATTACAGTAGCCCCGCTTTCCAACCTAACCATTCCAAAGGCAGAATCCTCAACTTCAAATTTCTCTGGGTCCCAGGGTCCCCAGATGTTGTAGCCACCCAGTGGGGCTATTTTCTTATATGAGGTCCCGAGAACAGCGACGGGCTGAGAGTAATCTCCCATCAACCAGAGGATGAGGTCCAAGATATGGGTAGCGATATCAATGAGTGGTCCACCACCTTGCAATTCCTTGGAGAGGAAAACTCCCCAAGTTGGAACTCCTCTTCTCCTCACAGCAGCTGCCTCAGCGAAGTAAATATCCCCAAATTCGCCAGCAGAAATCATTTTCTTCAAAAGTTGCGCATCGTCTGAATAGCGGGAAGGATACCCTACGCTTAATTTCTTCCCTGTTTCCTTAGCGGTTCTGACCATAGCTTCTGCTTCCTCTGTGTTCATCGCCATAGGCTTTTCGCAGTAGACATGTTTGCCAGCTTTTAAGGCATCAATCGCTATTGGAGCATGGAACTTATTCGGTGTACAGATATCAACTGCGTCGAGGTCCTCCATCTCCAACATCTTCCGATAATCTGTGAATACCTTGGCATTGGGAGAGCCGAACTCCTTTGCTCCCTTCTCGGCTCTTTCCTCGATGGTATCGCAGAAGGCGACAAGTTCAGCTTTATCGCTGACCTTGGCATAACCTTGCATATGAGCCTGGGCGATACCACCAACACCGATTATTCCTATTTTCAACTTTTTCTTTGGCATTTGGAAAATCCTCCTTTCAAAAAATAGTTTCGTTATTTTTAATCTATAGAATTAAAAAGGTCAATACTTTTTAGAATAAAAAAGATGAAGTAAATTATGTGGATATAACCCTTAAAAATCAAAGAGAAAGCATTTTTAGATGCTTGCCCTTAAAAAGAAAAACGATTGTGAAAGTGAAAATGATTTGAAAAAGAGCTGATTATTTAACTGTAAATCTCCAAGATTAGTTAAAGCCTTGCTTAAATTTATGAGTGATTGCCTAGAGAATTATTGAGAGATTTCAGCCATTTCCCCTTTTCTTATTCTCGCACTTATCCAGATACCAAAACTCCATTGGGCAACCTAAGCAATTCCCAGGGTCGCAATAGGGAGGAAAATCTTCCTTATCAATGACAAGTTTGATATTTTCTACAAGATTTCTCCTGATTTCCTCGGCATCCTTGCCAAATATATCCGCCGGCGGTGCCTCGTGGGTTGCACTTCCCCACAGAATCTGGGGAAATTCTTTCTTATTGTAGAATAGTGGTCTCGTCCCCACAACATCGCAGGGCAACGAAAGCATCCATTTAATCCCAATATTTTTCAAACTTGCCCGAAGTTTCATCGCTACTTCCTTCAGCTCGTCTGCAATTTTGGGCTTCTGATTTTCTATCATATCTGCAAATATATCCAACAACTCTATCTCTTTCCCTATATTTACGATTACTTCCTCTCGCCAATCGTCCATTTTTATCCCCCTTTTTACAAGGATTTCTCCTCGTAGTGCCTTCACTAACTCCCTCGCTATCTCCGATAGCTGACTTTTAACATAAGCAATAGATTTACCATCCTGTTTTTCCCAAACCCCACCAGTTAAAATTTGAAAGTTAAGATTCTCCGGATTTACTTGCAAGACGATATATGGTTTAGGCAATTGGGCGAAATATTCTTTGATAATATATGGTAGGAAAGGGGCTCTATTTGATAAAAGGTATCTTAAAGCGTTTTGAAAAGCTCTCTTAGATGTTATATACGAAAGGATTAAAAACCGCCCGCCGAAATCAACTTTAACCTCCTTTTCAAATCTTTCCTCGAGATTACCAAGGACTTCCCTGAAAACCGATTGTTCCTTATGGAGGGAATCAAAAACAGGCGAGAGCCATTTCCGGGCTTCTGCTTCTTCCATATAGCTGAGAAAATGTAGTATATTTCTTTTGCCATCCAGCTTTTCAGGAGCCCTTAATTTTTCCAGCCAGGCTTCCAAATTTTTTCTCGCTGGAGTTTCGGGATATCTTTCAAGAAAGCTGGAAATGGCATCACTCAGTATTTTTTGTCCCCTTTCTACATTTTTTTCGTTTTGGAAGAAACTATCCACAAGGGGCATGAACCATTCCTCGTAAACTTCCCCATCAGTCATCTCTGAATATTGGGTTATTCTGCTCAGCGCCCTTTTCAAATCCATATCTCCTGTATCTACCCGATAATCAGATAGAAAAACAACCCTTGCCCAATTCGTTAGCTTCTCTTCATCCAAATCACCAATTCCTTTAGATGAGATAAGCAAGTCAAAAGAAGTGAGTTCTATCATTTCCCTGCCCTGAAAGATTTTCTCAATAAAGTGATGGTCGTAAACCTCAACATCCAGGTCGGATATATCCTCTTCTGGATGACAATCTACGAAGATAAGCATACTTGTCTTTCCTTCAAGCGTTCTCCAGCTATCCTCCCCAAAGACATAATCATCTATTAGTCCTCTTTTCTGGAGGAACCAAAGACAGCTCGCCGCTTCCAAGTCAATTTTTCTATGAGTTACGCATATAACCATACTTTCGCTTAATTTTAACTTATTTTTTAAATTTGTTGAATCCGTTTAAAGCCCTCTACTCTCCCCATATAGTTTGAGCTCCTTTATCATCTTAATTATACTTCCACTCTGGTGCTTTTTACTCACAATTGTGCATTTCAATTCGCACCCAATCGCATATAGTGTGCTTTTTTGGAATTTCTGGCTTGAAGCTGAAGCCCTTTTAGAGTATAAGATTATTTTTACCTTAACTCTTGAACCTTACCAAAACTTTCTGTCAAGAGCACGATATTGTATAGCCTCCGCTATGTGGTGAACCTCTATATTCTCGCTACCCTCCAAATCAGCGATTGTCCTTGCCACCTTGATTATCCTATCATAAGCACGAGCAGATAGGTCAAGCTTGCTTATTGCAGAACGCAAAATATCCTTAACCTCGGCGGAAAGGGGACAGAATTCCCTTATCTGGCGAGAATTCATATGGGCATTGAAAAAGATGTTAGTTCCCTTAAACCTCCTTCCCTGTATCTCCCTCGCCCTCATCACCCGCTCCCTTATCTTCTCCGAACTTTCCCCTTGAACTTCCTGCAACAACTTCTCCTGTGGAAGCCTTGGAACCTCTATATGAATATCTATCCTATCCAAAAGCGGTCCAGATATCTTGGCAAGATATTTTTGAATCTGAGCAGGTGTGCAGGTGCAAGCTTTTGTGGCATCTCCAAAATATCCACAAGGGCAAGGGTTCATTGCCGCAACAAGGGTAAATCGTGCGGGATATGATATGGTCAACTTAGCTCGTGATATGGAGACATAGCCTTCCTCCAATGGTTGACGGAGGACTTCCAAGCTATCCCTCCTGAACTCGGGAAACTCGTCAAGGAACAATACACCGTTATGGGCAAGTGAAATCTCCCCGGGGCGGGGCACTGTGCCTCCTCCCGCCAACCCCGCTGTGGAAATTGTGTGATGAGGACTTCTAAAGGGACGCTGGAGGATTATCGGTGTATTATGGGAGAGCATTCCCGCTACGCTGTAAACCTTGGTAGTCTCAAGCGCTTCCTCCAAATCAAGTGGCGGTAATATAGTGGGAAGCCGTTTAGCGAGCATCGTCTTGCCAGAGCCAGGAGGACCAATGAGAATCACATTATGACCGCCCGCTGCCGCTACTTCCAGTGCCCTTTTCGCGTGCTCTTGTCCTTTGACATCGCTGAAATCAACTTCGTAGCTCACTTCATCACCCTTGGGCATCTCACGAAAGAGAACGGGTGGAATGTCTGTGTCCCCATTCAGAAAAGCAACAGCTTCAGCAAGATTGGAGACCGGATAAGCCAATACACCATCAACGAAAGAGACCTCCTCGGCGTTCTGTTTCGGGATAATGAGCTTCTTGCCTTCTCTCCTTGCCATAAGGGCAATGGGCAAGATGCCCGATACTTCTCTAACCGTCCCTTCAAGGGCCAGCTCACCCACTATGACGAAATCGCCGAGATTTTTTGTATTAATTTGGTCAGTAGCTGCTAAAAGTCCCACCGCTATGCTTAAATCGAAGAATGAACCTTCCTTGCGGATATCGGCTGGAGCGAGGTTTACTGTTAGGCGCTTGTTGTAGGGAAAATCGAATCCGCTATTCTTGATTGCGGAACGGACGCGCTCTCTCGCCTCCTGGACAGACGCATCAGGTAAGCCAACTACATTGAAATGTGGCAAGCCAAGCGAAGTGTCAGCTTCCACCTCAACGAGATGGGCATCCACTCCGACGATTACTCCGCTATAAGTTCTTGCAAACATCTTTCACTCTCCCTGAGAAGAGTTATCAAAGTTGCTTTATTATAAATCGGACAGGGAAAAAATCAAGAAAAAATTAGAAAAAAAAGTACCTGTAATGGAGAATTTTCAGTCTTTGACCGCGAGATGGCTGAGAGAGGATTATGGCAAAGAAATGGAATAGGTAGTCTAAAGATATAAAACGCCCTTTCTTTTATAGTATCATTTAGCGTAGAAGCTTGTAGAATCTACTTATGTCTTGGTGTTGGATTGAATTAGCAAGAGTATTTCTTGGAATAATATTAATTTTTAATATTGTGTTGTTTGTATACAGTAATAATTTGTTGACAGAAGAATACAAATAAGCTAAATTTAAAAATGAAATGCTTTTTTCTATCAATAAATACTTCATAATAAAAAAGTGAGGTATAGTTTATGGAAATCCTACAAGTTCGTATCGCTACTGTTTTTATGCTTGACCCTGCTCTCCACTTGTTTATCAGGAAGCTTGGAGAGAAGGGCTACATTACCCCCCGTGTTAGACCAACCCTTGAAGGTGTAGATATAGGTTTTATCGAACCACCAAGTGTTATTGCTGGAGCTCCTGCAGGAGTTATTGCAGGAAAGGGAAATATAAAAATAGATTATAACCTGGTAAGAAGAGCTTTAGGTATTGAAAGTCCAATCCCTGAAGAGGTTATCAAGGCAGTAAATGAGGTTGAGGATATTCTTAAAGAAATAGGCATAGATCTAAAGCAAAAGGCACTCATACCTTATGAGGTAATTGTCATAGCAGAAGAATTTCTTAAGCCGAAGTTTGAAGATAATGTATATCTCTTTGAGGATATATTAGGTTTTAATTTAAGATTAGCGAAAACATCCTTTATTATGGACAAAGGGGATCCAAGCTCGAATAAGTGGTTTCATATGGAGATTTTTCCCCTCTGGGGTGCATATAAGCCTGAGGAGAAGAAGAACCCTCATCGGCTTACAATAACTTATCGCGATGAGAAATCTAAGCTTTTGAATTTCTTAGAACACTTGGAAGATATACTAAAAAAACTAATTGACAAGGTGTGAATAATATGGTTTTAAGTTACCCCTCTGAAGTTAAAAGTACTGTGGGAACACCTTTCCCATGGGTATCTTCACAACAGTCTTCTTCTCAAAAAGAGGCAAGGCCGTCTTCACTTTCTTATATCTATGAATGGCCTATTGCTTCTAACTCGGCCATTACTAAACCCTCCGAAATGTCGGAAATTGAAAAACAGATAGAGCTAGAGCGAGAAGTTTTTAGCTTGGCTAACACTCTAGCCAAAGGGAAAACCCATTATGTAGAATCTTATTTTGATAAACACTTCGGTCTAATTGTTAAAGTTACGACGGAGCTATCCGCTAAAGAAGCCTTAGAACTCTGGAAAAAACTTGTTAAACAATTAAAACGTAGTAATCTTAATGTTTTTGTGACGGTGGAATGGCGAGGAGAAGAGGACATACCCGAAGATAAACAAATAGATTATATGGTAGAAATAATGTTAGAATCTGGTGTCGGTCCAGTAGCCCTTCCCGGATTTGACGCGGTTAGAATCGTTCAGGAGCAACGGGAAAGATAAACCATTTTTAAAGGGTTATGGTTTATCTGGATACTAACATAATCCTTTCATATGGGATAGAAAGAGACCCTAACCATGAAAAAGCTCGCGCTCTCATTGAGAGGAATAAACATCTGGGAAAATTCTGCACATCACCTTTCACACTTGTTGAACTTTATAGCATTGCGTATAGGATAGGTTGTTTTATATTGCCTCCCGGAATTAAAAGGAGTGCTTTGGCGCCCTATCTACTCCGGAAACTTGATATCGAAGTTATACCAGATGAGCGCAAATTAGGAAAATTAAAAGGTTTATATCTATTCCACATATTTTTCGAAGCAACCCAAATATCCCCGAAAGTTAAATTGAAATCAGGAGATATGCTTCATATAGCCTACGCAAAAATATTAGCAGAAAAGGGACTTGTCGGATACTTTCTTACAATGGATAAAGAAATACTGGAAAGAAAAGAAGAAATAAGGGAGAGCATCAGTGTTGAGGTAATCGGCGAGTAAGGAAAGAATAACGATTTTTGATTCCTACAACAAAATAACGGGAAAAAAAGAGTTAATAATTATAACGAAATTGGCTTGCCAAAAGGAAACCCTATGGTAAACTTGTTTAGCGATGAGTCTATTGCATAAAAAATTCTAAGGAGGTTGAGGACGTGCTTCAACTACATATGATCCCTGCGGCAGGTGACGCAACGCTCTTGAGGTTCTGCGAGAAGGATAAGGAAATAAACATCCTCATAGATGGCGGTTACAAGAAAAACGCTTGTATTGATTACATCCAGAAGCTAGGGATAAAATCCATAGACCTCCTTATCGCATCCCACCTGGATGAGGATCATATTGGGGGTCTATCGAGAATCGCTGATGAAATTGAAGTAAAAGAACTATGGGTTACTGATATTAAACCACTTATTGAATCATTCAAAGAAACCGGTTCTCCCTATATGTTATTTTGTCTCTACATGACTTCATTAGTTACCGCTGGCCGAGCAGTAAAAAGAAAAGTAGCTGTTTATGACGGCTATGAAATCCAAATAGGTCCGTTTCATCTAAAAGTGTTATCTCCACCCCCCTATCTTCATCATTATCTAAGAAAACCAGAAAACATAAAAAGAATACTGAATTCTCCGAAGGGGCAGACGATTAAAAATTATATTAATTATCTTAAAAGGCTTCTTGAAAAGGTATCGGTGGAAAAAAGGCAAATTGAAAGCGAAGAGGAAATTTTTTCCCAGGTAATCGAAAAATTTGAGGTAGAGATACCACAAATTGAGGAAATTAAAAAAGAAAGAAGAACATTTGAAAACGATGATTATGACCCAGGTTACTGGAAAAAAATTGATAAATTCTATGACAAAGCCCGAAGTTTGTTTAACGATATTAGCATAGTGGTAAGCATAACATATCAGTATAAGGAAGTAACCAGACAGTTTCTCTTTCCAGGTGATTTAACAAACTGGTCTATTGTCCTTGCCAAATATCCCCAGCTAATCAGGAATCGCATCCTTAAAGTGCCCCATCATGGTAGCGAAATATACTACGACCCAGAAGATTATTTTAATGCTATCTTTACCTTAACTAAAAGTTGCTATTTTCGGGACTTCTGGCTGAGCTTTCCTCATCCCTGGCTCCGTCTGTGGGAAGATTGGCATTATTACATAATAAGGGAGCTATCGAGAGGCCACATTCCACCCATCCCCTTTTGTTGTCCTTTTGGGCTTTTGCAATTAGAGTTGAGTAGAAACGAACTCTATGACTGGTTATCCCCAGAGATATCATTAGTATATCCTTTCAAACGCGCTAAATTGCCAAAACTAAAAGTGCGAAATCAGATTGTGCGGGCTTCAAAAGAGATATTCTGCACTTTCGAACAAAAGAAAGTAATTTTTTCAAATAAAAATTGTTGTATTGATTGTTTTAATTGCGTTGAAAGAGATACCGCTTTTGTCATCGAATTTTAAAAATCGGGATAAACTAATGAGCATATAAAATATTACTACAGATGGGGGATACTTAAAATAAGGATTGCTAAAATAAATCCCTATCAAGCGGGCTCTGCAGGGAAAAATCAAGAAAAAATTAGAAAAAATCTATCAGGGGCTTGGCTTCAAGCAGGGATTTTATGGCGAGCATCGGAATCGCTATGCCCATAAGGAAATACTTAGCGTTTGATTCATCTCCTTCCGCATCGACCCATTCAGCGAAATGGAAGCGAGGGAGGTTTTCAAGAAGCTCCTTAACTATCTCCTTCCCAAGCTCCTCATCAGCGGCAAATATAACGGGCAGGATATAACCTGTCCCCGTGGGCCAATATCCACCATTCATATACTTTCCCACCTCAGCAGAAACAAGAAGCCTCTGCCAACCTTTCTCCTCCGCTATTTGCCGAGTGAAGCCGAATTTTATTATCCTTTCTTTATTCCGCAGATAGAAATCCTCAATTCGCCTTCTCATTCCCTTATCCTCCACAAGTCCATAAGCAAGCCCATTTCCCCAGACATCAAATTGGCGGCAATCAAAGCTTCCCGCAACGAATCCACCTACTTCCTCATCGTATAATCGCCAGAGATTCTCCTTGATTCCCTCCGCCAACATTTGCCAATAGTTCAATGTCTCTCTTTCAAGATATCCTTTGAAAAGCTCCACAGCCCTTAGCAATCCCCTATAAGTCACCAAACTACTCATTAAGGAGAAACCAGTTATAGCGATGTTATCTTGATAGCCAAAGCCTACATATGGTCTTTGGGGGTCAATGTAGACAAGCCCACAGCTGAATGATAACTGTTCATAACTTCTCCTTATCACCCTCGCCCATCCTTCCCTTCTTGGTATATGAACTCCCCATTGATCAAAATAGCTCAAAAGCCTCACCCAGGCAGATGGCAAATGGGCAGGCATCTTTTCCCCTATCGGACCATCATACCAACCAGGCACCATTATGGGAAGCCCACTTGGCTCAACCCTATCGGGAACCCTTTCTAAATCAATGACACTATCGGTTAGGAATTCCAGAATCCTCGCTAATTTTTCCTTGTTTGCCAACTCAGGACAAACTATATGAGGAAAGAGGAAATCGTCTGGCCAGAGACCATAGTAGTGTCCCTCACTTGAAGCAATAGTAATTATGCCACCTGGCAATTCTGCCTTAGCCCTTTGGGCACATTCCAGAAGATACCCTTTCAATCTCTCGTATGATTCCTCAAGGATTAGCCTTGTATCCTCCCTCATACTAACACCCTCCTCATTTATAAATTGCGAACCTGCGGATACGGGGATTTTCCCAGAAAGTCTTCTCTCTCTTAAATCTAACAGCCTCCGCTACGACAGGCTCAAAGCGATGAAGACGCTTGTGCCCTATGCTCTCACCTCCCGCCAACCTGCTCCAAATACCGTTCTTCAAAATCTCTATCGTATAACCAGCTACCTTCTGCCCCTCCCTTAAGTCCTCCATTATTTCTATATGAGTGAAAGGCTCATTATTAATCGCCACCTCTATTTCCTCCCCTGCTTCTTCCACAACAGCTATTGGATTGGCATAGATAGCCCTTATCCTATCTCCAAACGCTTTCGCATGTTCCAGAACCTTATCTGTCATCTTGCCACTGGGAGCGGGAGCAAAGTTCGGAAGAAAGGTCGAGCCCCTTCCTATCGTGAAGTAGTAATGCTCCACCATTTCCTCAACAGGTTTTACATAATCGCCATTCCAGAACCAATCACCGCTGAAGATGGTATTTGACTCCCAGACGATGAACTGGTCTCCATTTATCGGGTCGGGAATGGGGTCCTGCAATCCCTCGTTTGTATCCTCCCTCCGGCACCTGTACCATAGCGGGTATGCCGCCCTTCCTCCATGAACACCCGTTTTTGCATCCCTATCCCTTGTAAGAAATACATCACATTTCAAAAGAAGGCATTTGGGCTGGAGCCTACGAGCCTCACTCACTATCTCGCACCAAAATCTCTCGACCAAATCGGGGATGAGTATTCCCTGTGTTTCTGTGATATGGTCCAGCCAGAGATAAGTTATCTCCCCGTATTCAGTAAGCAGTTCCCTTATTTGCTGTTTCTGAATGGCGAGAAATCGCTCAAATGCGCCGGGTTCGGAAAGCCTCCTGTTCGTCGTTTCAAACCATTCCTCGTGCCATTCATAAGGGTCACCCGGTTGAAAAAGGTGATGGGCATCCATCAGGGAACAGTGATAGAAGCAGGGCTTTATCCCATATCTGTGGCAACTCTCCACGAACTGGCGCACTACATCACCCTTGTAGGGGGAATTTTTCACGGAATATTCCGTGCTTTTGGTTGGCCACAAGCAAAAGCCCTCCTGATGTCTGACCGTCAGAACAGCGAATTTCGCGCCCATTGCTCGTGCCACTTCCATCCAATTATCGCAGTCCAGGGCTGTGGGTCTAAATTTCTCGGGGCTATGACGCCCAGGCTCAGAGTAGCGGGTGTAAGTAGTCATACCGTAATGAATGAAAAGTCCGAGCTCCAAATCCTGAAAGGCAAGCTGAGCCTTGCTCGGCTTGGGAAGAGGGTTACAAGTATTTGTAGATTGCTCATCAGCTTGGGGCGCTAATAGGCAAAACCTATTAATCTCCAAATAGTACTCCTTTTTAGTTCATTGGCTTTATCTCAATTGCACATCCTCCATTTTTCGCTATGGGAATCTTCAAAACATCCCCTCTTTTGACCTGTTTGCTTTCACAGGCTATTTGCTTTGGATTTTCAGAGTCCTTATATATCCTTGCGATGTAATTCACGCCCTCTTTAAGAAAATCCAGAGGAATAATCGATTCCCTTGATATTCCACCTCCGCAAATCGCCCCTATAAACCATTTATCTCCATATCTACGGGCAATCGTCACGAACCTACCGGGATAACCCTCTATGAGCTTAGTGTCATCCCAAGTAGCAGGGCATTCCTTGAGGAACTCCAAAGCGGGACCGATGCTCTCATATGATTCGGGTTTATCTGCAAGGTGCTGGATATTTGATTCAAAGATAACCGCAAGGGCAAGCTGGTGAGCATGCGTGGTTTGATCTCTATATTCCGAAAAGGTCACGGGCGTATAATCCATCGGACCGAGAGCATTGCGGGTGAAGGGAAGCGTGCAGTTATGCTCTGCAGTTGGTCCTTCTGACCATTTATAATATTCTGCTCCCAAAACACCCTCCCTTGTTAGGATATGAGGCCACCTTCTCCTTTCTCCAGCTGGCTTGGTAGCTCCATGATAGACAACCAACAAACGATATCTTAGCGCCGTTAGAGCGACTTTGTCGTACATTTGAATCCTTTCCTGGCAATCACTGTCAAAGAAATCAACTTTAACCCCTTTCACACCTATATCGGAGAGCCAGGAAAACTTCTTATTTATTTCCTCATCCGTTTCAACCTCCTTATAGTGATACCAGACGAAGATACCGATGTTCTTCTTTTTCGCATATTCAACAAGCTGGGGAAGCCATTCAGGTTTCCAGCCAGCATCGCAGAGATAGTATTCCCAGCCCATCCTCTCGGCGAAATCAACATACTTGACTTGGGTAGCATAATCCTCAGTGCTGTCCCCTGACCACCAGGACCATGCAGAACGACCCGGCTTAATCCATGAAGTATCAGCTAACTCACAATCTGGACTAAGGTTTTCAATTATCGTGGACTCAACGATGTCCTTAAGCTCGCCGATTATCGCCACCCTCCAGGGAGAATAAAAGGGACGCTTGCTCATCACAGCATTCTTCTGGTCGGGAGCGAAAACAACCCTTAGAAGTCCTGTTTCTGGCTCCCCTTTGATATGGCAACCACAATAATCACCGTAAACTGATGCCTCGGAGATTAAAACCCAGTCCTCGCCTATGTTCAATAGAACAGGCATCCCGAAATCATAGCCCTTCAAAAGTTCATCATAATTGCGCTTGATATAGAATCCCTCATAATTGGGGACGAATTCCATCGCCCAACCAATTGCCGATTTCGGTATGCGGAAGGCACTGGTCTCAAAGCTGATTGTGATCGGTCCTTCACCGGGTATAAAGTAACGATAGGCTACTCCATCATCATAGACGCGTATTATCAGATACATTAAATGAAGCTCCTTACCCAATTTGAGGAGGAGCTCGTTGCAAAAATTCTCATTAATCTCCTTTTTTCTACCGATTAATGAGTATTTCTCGTCTATCACACGGCGAGAAAGGGAAAGGATTTTGAGGTCCTTCGTGAAATCGGCAACGCTGGTAAAAATACCGAGCGGTGAATCCTCAAATATTTGCCTCCCATCCTTCTCCACGCTGTAAAAAAGGCTTCCCTCATCACCTATCCTCAGCTTGAAAACTATCCCTCCATTAGGTGATCTTATTTCAATTTCTTTGGAATTGGGTTCCATTGTGCTTTCCTCCTTTCCTGTTTGATAGATTCTGACCCAGTCCACAAAAAGAGGCCAGTTTTTTCCTGAACCAAGGATAACTATATTCTTTTGTTTGTCAAGGATACTGAAGGTTCCCAAAGGCACCTCCGAACTCGTTCCAGTAATAATCAGTGGCTCAGGGAATGAAGTAGGAGAATAACGCTGGGTGAGTAGCGCATTACCATCCAGATACCAAGTGACTGAGCCAGGTTGCCAGAGGCATCCGATTATATGCCACTGGTTCCAATCTATACCCGCCACTTCAATCCGGTTATTGACATTCTGAAAGTGGACTTTTGAATCCTCTGCCCAATCGTGAAGAGTACCATAAAATGCTCCATCGTATTTACGATGCCCACCTGTATAAGCTTCAAAGAAATCCAACTCGTTCCAGTGATTAGGGTCTCCAAGGGCATGCTCAAGGGCAATGCTCCAAAAAGAAGGCCAGCCAGAGCTTTTCTCTCCCAAAGAAGGGTCAAAACGAATCTTTGCTTCAAAATAGCCAAAACGAAAAGCTCTTCCTGTTTTCCCCTTAACACTATAAGTGGAAATCCCCCAGTTCATCGGACCAGCAGATATTTTTAGAACAGAATCCTTAACCTCTATATCGTCGGGAGAAGTTGGAGGGAAACCCCAAGGTAGGTCAACATACCATTTGTATCCTGGCTTACCCGTCGCTTTTAGGTCTATTGTTTCGGGGGAGTTGAAATCGTCGTAGAAACAAAGTTCCGTATATCCTGCGACTTCAGCAGGTTCAGGGACCTGTTCCTCGCTCTGAATCTCTATGATGTTAACCATCGCTCTGTCTACCTTGGAGATGAAATCTATTTGCAAAATACCATCTTCAACTTTTACACCAGGGAAAATTTCCACTTTACCTTTATTCTTTCCACTACTTCGGAGAAAAATATCGTAGTTTTCAAGAACTATCTTTCCCTGAATTCTAACATCAAATCTTCTTTTCCCGGCTTTATCATAGCTAAGCTCTGCGAAATAGAGCTTTACAGTATAATCGCCGTTTGGTAGTGTGAATAAATATCTGAAAGGAACACCAGGCTTCTTAGCATCGCATCTCGCCGATTTCATAGCAGACGGATAGCCAAAATCGGGGATGATTTTCTCTTCTGCACTAATGCTGAAAGAACCTCCCTTTATAAATCCCCAGCTCCCCTTGGAAAACTCCTTATCGCTCAATGCTTTCTGAACAGCCTCTCCGCCGCAATTAACCACAAGATGATAAATCGGCTTCGCTTGCGTGAAGGAACACAATAGAAGGATAAACAAGAACAATAAAATCATCACATCTTCACACCTTGCTTTCGTCATTTATAACTATAGGATATCTTTTCAATGGCGAACTTGCAATAATGAAAGCGATTACATACCTGTTAGTTTACATTTCGGGGAACAAGGAGTAGCTATTCCCCCAACCCGAATTATCGTCCGCAGGTGGAGTGTATAGACCCTGAAAAGCATCATCAAGGATTTTCAAAAAGCTTGGTTAAACCATCCAATTGAACTGAGATGTCTGAAGAATATTTGACAAAGCATATTAAATTAGGCTAAAAAGATATAACCAATAAAAAATCAAGAAGAGAGGTATATCATATGACAAAAGTGCTTTTTTCCCTTGATGAAGAGGATTTCATCACTCCCAGGGCCGATGAGGGAGTTGAGTTCTGGGCGAGGGTGCTCAAAGAAAACAACATAAGAGGGAGCTTCAATCTCGTGGCTGAAAGGGCAAGAGTTTTGCGAGAAAGAGGGAGAGAGGATATCATAGAACTATTAAAATTCCACGAAATCAATTATCACTCCGATTATCACTCCCTTCATCCGACTTTTCCCGAATATCTGGAGGAGCTGGAGTGGGAGGAAGGTGTTAGGGAAGTAATAAAGAGAGAGATAAAGGGGCTCAACGATGTGAAGGAAATTTTCGGACAATCACCAATCGGCTTTATGCAACCAGGCAACAGCGGCACTCCTCAGGTTTTCTATGCTATGTTCCTCCTTGATATGCCGGTGATTGAGGCAAGCTTTCTGCATAGGCTTCCTGACGGCAATCTCGTCTGGTATTGCAATTCGCTCAATGGGCTAACTTGGGACTTCTCTTTTGAGAGCTACTTCTTCTGCGAAAACCGTTTTGAGGCGATGAAAAGCGATTTCCAAAAGCTGTGTGAGAAACACGAGATAGTCGTTCTCGGCACTCATCCCTGTAGGCTCGTCACAAGCGAGTTCTGGGATAATGTCAATTTTTCAAAAGGGCAAAATACACCACCAGAAAATTATAAACCTGCTCCCCTCTATCCAGACCATTTTGTTCAGGAACTTATGAGGGATATAACCGCGTTTGTAAAATGGCTAAAAGTAAAAGCTGATATTGAGTTCATAACCTACCGAGAAGTATATGATAGATACAGACAAACAACAAAATGGGTGGATACGGACATCCTCTTCAAACTTGCAGAGAAAATATTGGAAAAGATAGATTATGCGGTTCTTGATGGTCAAAGCTTTTCGGCATCTGAGATATTCTCACTTTTCGTCTGGGCACTAAAACATTTTGCTGTAAATAACCACCTGCCGGAGAAGATTCCAGCACGAAGGACAATCGGTCCAACCTCGGAGATTCCCACTATTGAGAAAGAACTGGAGGTTTCCTTGGGAGATTTTCTAAAAGGATGTAAAGAAGCGAACGATTTTATAGTGCAAAAGAACAGGCTCCCTTCTTATGTGGAGATAGGTGGAGTGAAGATAGGTATCGGAAGCTTTTTAAAATCTATGGCAGTATGCCTACTCGCTTTGAAGGACGGAATTAAAAGGGCAAATATTCAAATTGGGAAAGCAGAATCTTATCCCGCCATAGCGGAAGAATTGCCGCTTCCCAATTATGAAGGCACTTGGCTCTATCCACCTGGCTTTAAGGGTGAAAAAATTATAAAATTAGCAAAGTTGCAATTCTGGTCTATAAAACCAGCATAGCAGAGAAGCAAATCAGAAACCCTTGGAGAAGAATATGGAATTCTACAAAATTCGTCTTTACTCAAAAATGAATTGCTTTGAAAGCTTTCTTTATTCGCTTTCCAACATCTCAATCCGTTAGAAAACATCATCAAAAGCCTTAACAGTTGACCTACCGAAGCTTGTGTTATATTCAAGCGTTTTCTCTTTTTAGAGTAAATTATTTTTTGAGGGAGGGAAATTTTGACATTCTTTCTATTTCTGTTAAAATAAAAAATGTAATTACGCACTCTCCGGATTCCTCTGGGTGCCTTCCCCCTTAATGGGGGAAGGTTTTTGAGGTACCGAAGGAGAGGAGGACATAAAACCCTAAAAAGGAGGTAGATATTTTTGGCTGTTGTAACTATGAAGGAACTGCTTGAAGCTGGGGTGCATTTCGGACATCAGACAAGCAGATGGCACCCCAAGATGGAGAAATACATCTATGCCGGCAAGAACGGCATCCACATTATAGACCTCCAGCAAACTATTGAGCTTCTGGAGAAAGCTTGTCAATTTGCCAAAGAAGTGGTCCTTTCCGGAAAAGATATCCTCTTCGTGGGCACGAAAAAACAAGCTCAAGAAGCGATAAAAGAAGCCGCAGAACGCTGCGGTATGCCCTATGTCGTGGAAAGATGGATGGGAGGCACCCTTACAAACTTTATCACGATTATGAGTGGTGTTAAACGACTTGAGGAACTAGAAAGGATGGAGAAAGCGGGGGAATTCGACCTGCTTCCAAAGCGGGAAGCAAAGATGCTTAGAAAACAATTGGAAAAAGCACGTAAGAATTTGGGTGGCATACGGAATATGAAAGAATTACCAGGGGCGGTTTACATAGTCGACCTTCGCAAGGAAGAGACAGCTCTTAGGGAAGCGAAACGTTTGGATATTCCAGTCATCGCCCTTGTTGATACAAACTGCGACCCCACTCCCGTAGATTATCCAATCCCCGGAAACGACGATGCCATTAGGTCAATCAAACTGATCACTGATAAGTTGGCAGAAGCCATTTTAGAAGCAAAAGAACTAAAGGAACAGGGCGTCTTAGTAACCGAGACACGAGATAAGGGAGTGGAAGAAACAGAGGGAGAAAGAAGGGCACTATTGGAAAGGGTTCTTGAAGAAGGGGATTTCAGCAAGGAAGAATTAATGGAAGAAGATTTAAGATAAATAGAAAAGGAGTGAGCTTGAATGTCAATCAGTGCTGAACAAGTTAAGGAGCTAAGGAGATTAACAGGTGCACCTTTAATGGATTGCAAGAAAGCCCTGGAAAAAGCAGGAGGCGATTTAGAGAAAGCTATGACCGTCCTCAAAGAGAAGGGGCTTTCCGTAGCAGCAAAGAGAGCAGCACGTGAGGCGAAAGAAGGAATCATCGTTTCCTATATCCATCACAGCGGAAAGGTTGGTGTCCTTTTAGAGCTCAATTGCGAAACGGACTTCGTAGCGCGTACGGAGGAGTTCAAAACCCTTGCCCATGACCTTGCTATGCAAGTAGCAGCTATGGCGCCTCTCTACATCAGCAAGGAGGATGTTCCTACCGAGGTTCTTGAGAAGGAGAAAGAAGCGCTAAGCAAATGGGCGGAAAGCCAGGGCAAACCTCCTCAAGCTGTAGAAAAGATTGTTGAAGGCAAATTAGAGAGCTTTTATTCCACTGTTTGCCTGCTGGAGCAACCTTTCATAAAGGACGAGGAGAAAAAAGTAAAGGATGTTATAGCAGAAGCTATGGGAAAGATAGGTGAAAAGATAGCCGTCGGCAGATTCACTCGCTACGCAATAGGCGAGGAATAAAGATGAAACGCCCAAAATGGAAAAGGGTGTTGCTGAAGCTTTCCGGCGAAGCCTTCGCTGGAAATAAGGGTTTCGGTCTCGACCTTGAGGAAATACAAAGAATAGCACAGGAAATAAAGGAAGTGTGGGAAAAAGGAGTGGAGATATCGGTGATAACCGGTGGCGGGAATATCGTGAGAGGAGCAGAAGTTGAGAAAGTCGGTATGGACAGGGCAACGGGCGATTATATGGGAATGCTCGCCACAGTCATCAACGCCCTTGCCCTTCAGGATGCTTTGGAGAAAATAGGCGTCCCTACAAGGGTGCAAACTGCGATAGAGATGCGGGAGGTGGCAGAACCATTCATTAGGCGGAGGGCTATCTCTCATATGGAACAGGGAAGGGTAGTTATATTCGCTGCGGGAACCGGTAACCCTTTCCTCTCTACTGATACCGCAGCGGCACTAAGGGCAGCAGAGGTTAAAGCTGAGGTCCTCCTCAAAGCAACAAATGTTGACGGCGTCTACGAGGATGACCCACGCATTAAGCCCACAGCTCGCCTCTTCAAGGAATTAGATTACTTAGAAATGGTAAAAAGAGGATTGAAAATAATGGATTATACAGCGGTTATGATGAGCCAGCAGGTGAATATCCCGATTGTCGTTTTTAATATGAGAGTGAAAGGCAACATCACCAAAGCTGCTCTTGGTGAGGAAATCGGAACTTTCGTAGGAGGGAATGCCTATGGAAAAGATAGAGAAGATAGAGAAAGAATGCGAGGAGAGGATGAAGAAAGCTTTGGAAGCGGTCCTCTCCGACCTGGCGGGGATAAGGACAGGTAGAGCAAGTCCCGCACTTGTCGAAAAAATAGAAGTAGACGCATACGGCGGTAAATACACCATACAGGAATTAGCAGCAATAACTGTTCCCGAACCTCGCCTGCTTATCATCGCTCCCTGGGATAAATCCACCCTCCCAGCTATTGAAAAGGCAATTCTTAAATCCCCGCTTGGCTTAACCCCTACAAATGACGGCAATGTTATAAAACTGCCCTTCCCACCGCTAAGCGAAGATAGGCGAAAAGACATCCTCAAGGTAGTAGCCAAACGAATTGAAGAAGGTAGGGTAGCAATAAGGAACATTAGACGCTCAACAAACGAGGAATTAGAGAAGCTGGAGAAAAGTGGAGAAGCTTCGGAAGACGATGTCTTCCGCGCCAAGGAGAGGGTACAAAAGCTCACGGATAAATATATAGAACTCCTGAACGAAGCACAAAAGGCTAAGGAGAAAGAAATCCTTGAAAGTTAACCTTTTTATGTCCCCTCAGGGAGGTGAATTAAATTGCCCGAGGTTACCTGTGTCGGTATTCTCGTTGCCGATATAGTTGCCCAACCAGTTGAGAGGTATCCGGAAAAGGGAAGACTGGTCCTCGTTGATACTATTGAGCTTCATACTGGCGGTTGTGCTTCCAATACAGGCGTTTCCCTAGCTAAAATCGGCGTGGATACAGCAGTCGTAGGGAAAGTCGGAAAAGATGCTTTCGGCGATTTCGTCATAAATAGTCTGAATAAGCACGGGGTTAATACGCGAGGAATTAAAAGAGATGATAAGGCACTTACATCCGCTACCCAGGTTTTCGTCCATCCCGATGGAGAGCGCTCCTTCATTCACTACATTGGCGCGAATGCCAACTTCACAGAAGAAGATATAGATGACACATGCCTTGAAGGGACAAGAATAGTCCATTATGCTGGTTTCTATGTCCTCTCCTCCTTTGATGGCGAGCCTTGCGCGCGTTTTTTGCAAAGAGCTAAAAACTTGGGAGCATTTGTCTCTCTTGATACGGTCTGGGATTCCCAAGGCCGCTGGATGAGCCTTATTGAACCTGTTCTTCCCCACCTGGATTTAATCATACCCTCCATAGAAGAAGCGAAGATGATAACCGGAAAGGAAAAACCAAGGGAAATTGCAAAGGTATTCCTGGACAAAGGAGTGGGAATGGTTGCCCTTAAAATGGGAAGCAAAGGTTCCTATGTAAGGACAAAGGATGAGGAAATATATATGCCTCGTTTTGAGGTGAAGGCAATTGACGCAGTTGGAGCAGGTGACGCCTTCGTGGCTGGCTTCCTTACAGGATTACTTAAAGGATGGGATTTGGAAATGACAACAAAATTCGCAAACGCCGTCGGTGCGCTCTGCGTCACAGCTATTGGAGCAACCACGGGTGTCAGAAGCTTCCAGGAAACATTGCAATTTATGCACTCCACCCCCCTCGCTAAGGAAAGCATTGACCTGGGATGATAGTATGAAAAGCGATGAACTTCGTGCCCTCTTTTTGAGCTTCTTTGAGAAGAAGGGACATAAGATACTTCCAGGTATATCCCTCGTCCCCACAGACCCTTCCCTTCTCCTCACGGGTGCGGGGGTCGTTCCATTCCGTGGAATCATTGAGGGAAGAGAACGAGCGACCTACAAGAGGGTTGCTACCTGCCAACGCTGTGTGCGCACAAACGATATAGAAAAAGTTGGCTTGACCTCCCGCCATCTCACATTCTTCGAAATGCTCGGGAACTTTTCCTTCGGCGATTATTACAAAAAAGAAAGCCTTTCTTGGGGCTGGGAATTCCTCGTGGATGTGCTTCATCTGCCCAAGGAAAAACTCTGGGTCTCCGTCTATGAGAAGGACGAGGAAGCCCGCAAAATTTGGCTTGAGGATATAGGGATAGCACCGGAGCACCTCGTTTCTCTTGGCAAGGAGGATAATTTCTGGGGTCCTGTCGGAGCAACAGGTGCCTGCGGACCTTCCTCAGAAATATACTACGATTTTGGGGAAGATGTTGGTTGTGGCTCCCCTGATTGCAAACCTGGCTGCGATTGCGACCGCTTTATCGAACTTTGGAACCATGTGTTCACCGAGTTCTTTTTAGATGAAAACGGAGAACTTCATCCCTTACCACGAAAAAATATAGACACAGGAATGGGGCTTGAACGCCTTGCCGCTGCTGTACAGGGAGGAAAAAACTGCTTTGACGCAGATGTCTTCCAACCCATTCTCCATTATGTGGAAGAAATGGCTGGGAAAGAAGTAGCAGTTCCAAGGAAGAGAATCATCGCAGACCATATAAGGGCAGGCGTCTTTTTGATAGCGGATGGTGTCCTCCCTTCCAACGAGGGGAGAGGCTATGTTCTCAGAAGAATACTGCGAAGGGCTGAGGTTCAAGGAATTTTATCGGGGCTTCCCCAACTTTTTCTCCATCGTCTTGTGCCCGTCGTTGTTAGGGTTATGAAAGGCGGATACCCTTACCTCGTTGATTATCAGGATTTTATCCTTGAAGAGATAAAAAGAGAAGAAGAGAGATTCCAACAAACCCTCAACATAGGGTTATCCCTTCTTGAAGATATGCTTTCTTCCAGCAAATTCCTCAACGGCGAGGATGTCTTCCGCCTCTACGATACTTACGGTTTCCCCCTTGAGCTTACGCTCGAGCTTGCCCGGGAAAGAGGAGCCGAAGTTGATATTGAGGGATTCAAGCAGGCTTTGGAAAAACAGAGGGAAAGGGCACGTCTTGCTGTTGAGCAAGAGAAATTACCACCAATCTACTCCATTTTAGCCCAAAACCTACCATCGTCCGAGTTCATCGGTTATGACAATTTGAAAAGCGAAGCCGAGGTTATCGCTCTTATAAAGGAAGGAGAAAAAGTAGAAGAACTGGAAGGTGAAGGCGAAATACTCCTGGATAGGACGCCTTTTTATGCCGAGAAAGGTGGACAGGTAGCTGATAAGGGTCATCTCCGATTTCCTAATGGCGAAGCCCTGATAAAGGATGTGCAGATGGTTGGCTCGCTCATAGTCCACAAAGCGGAAGTAAAAGGAATATTGAAGAACGGAATGAAGGTAGAAGCTATCGTAGATGAGGAAAGAAGGAAAGCAATCCAGAGGCATCACACCGCCACTCACCTTCTTCACGCTGCTCTAAAAAGAGTTCTCGGACCATTCGTCAATCAGGCAGGTTCATATGTGGGTCCAGACAGGCTGAGATTTGATTTCTCCTGGACAAGAGCGCTCAACCAGGAAGAGCTACTCAAGATTGAGGAAATCGTCAACGCCAAAATAATGGAAGATATAAAGGTGGAAATCTCCTTTCATCCATTGAAGGAAGCGCTGGAGATGGGTGCCGTTGCCCTCTTCGGGGAGAAATATGGGGAGATAGTAAGAGTGGTGAGGATAGGGGATTTCAGCATAGAGCTATGTGCTGGTTGCCATACTTCTTCAACAGGAGAAATTGGACTTTTCAAAATCCTTGAAGAAAGCTCAATAGGAGCAGGCTTGAGGAGAATTGAGGGCGTTTGTGGGTTCTCTGCTTTGAATTATCTTAGAAATCTGGAGGATACGCTTAAAAACAGTGCCTGGTTACTTCAGGGTAGTATCTGGGAAGTTCCCCAGAGACTGGAAAACATCCTTGAAAGATTGAAAACCCTTGAAGAAGAGAAGATGGAACTGGAGAGAAAGCTTGCATTAAAGGATATGGAATCACTTATTTCCAAAGTCAAGGAAATCAAGGGAGTCAAGGTCTTAACAGAGAAGGTCGAGGGGATGAGTAGGGAAGGCTTGAAGGAATTAGCCGACTCACTGATTGAAAAGTTAAAGAACGGCATTGTCCTCCTTGGAACTACCGCTTCACAGGATAGCGTGATATTCGTCTGCAAGATAACTCCAGATGTTTTGGAACGAGGCATACAAGCTGATAAACTTGTCAGAGAAACTGCCAAGCTTGTTGGCGGAGGAGGTGGTGGTAGCCCCCTCTTCGCCCAAGCAGGAGGTAAGAACCCAGAGAAATTGGAGGAGGCACTGGATTTTGCCCTCCAGCTACTGGAAAATACTCTTACTTAGCCTCCTCTCATCGCTCGTTTTTCCCAATAAAGTTATACTGTTCTTGACCGAGGATATCGAGCTCGCTGATATCGATCGCCTTAATTATCCCGCTTTCTCTTATATTAGACAGCATGCTAATTGGGGACTTGTTTCCACAAGGAGAAGTAAACTTGAGGAGATAATCGGTGCAATTTCTGCCGGAGCCTATCCCCTTGTCAGAAAGACAGATGCATACCTTGGTTTCAATGCAAGAGAGAAATGGGGAGGAATAGAAGCTAAATACATCCTTTTCACGAGAACAGGAGCTATGCCCTCCAGTGAGAACATCGTGCAGATCGCTATTGAGGCGATAAAGACTTTAAACAAGGAGGAAAAGACAGGCGCACATATAGGTTTTTTAGGTTCGCTATTAAGAGCAAATGGATATAAGGTCGCAGTCCTGGGAAATTCAGATGTTGACCAGCCTCGCCGGTTGGCAGTTCTTATCGCCTGCGACGAAAATGGTATCGTGGATAAAGGGAATGTGGGAGAGGAATTATTGAAAAACGAGCCCTTATCAGTTGCAGGTAAGGTTATCGATCTGCAAAAGTTCAGAAACGAGCTATCTAAAGTTGCTTCCTGTTCGCTGATAGTAGTGGATAGCGGTGAAATGGGTAGATACACCCAGATGGAAACATACCTTTCCCCAATTGCTAAGCTTGTTTGGCGAGAAGATGCAATACGAAGAGTGGACGCCCTACTTCAAGAAACAATTAGAATCTATCAGAAAGGGGATTTATTTATCTTCCTTTCCCTCATCGGTAAAGAAAAGGATAAACCAGATAGGCTTTCTCCCATTGCTATCCTATCTGATGAAGGAGAAGGGAAACTACTCACCTCCTCTTCAACCCACACTAAGGGTTTAGTAAATCTGCCCGATATAACAGCCACTATCCTGGGGTATTACCGTCTTTCCTCTCAGACATTTCCCTACGGAACAACGATAAAACCTTGCGATGGAAGCTGGGTAGAACTCTCCCGACTTGCCCTGCTATCAACCCTAAATGGTGTTGCCCAACCTCTTATTCTTGTCATCTTCCTATCTATCTACCTCATTGGGTTCTTCCTCGCCTTGTATGCTGGTATTTCCTCCCCACTTCTTTTCTCACTCTTATTTCCCTCTACCTGCTATTTCGCTCCCCTCTTCCATCCTTGGAATTTATCGTCCTTCCTTTTCATCGTTTTCTTCCTCAACCTTATGCTCTATATATTCCTTTGGGGCTTATCAAGGCTGACTGGCTTCCCGCTTTCTTATCTACCTTTTATTTCCATCTCTTTGCTGATAATCATTGACACGCTATTAGGAGGCAAACTTTCTCAAAACTCACCTATAGCTATATATGCTCTGGGAGGATGTAGATTTTACGGAGTAGGTAATGAATACGGTGGAATATTGCTCTCCACCCTTCCATTCGCTATTTCTTACCTTTCCAAAAGCGAGCTCGCTCTATTACTTGGGACATTTATATCAGCACTGATTATGGGGTTGCCATTCTTTGGGGCAAATGTGGGTGTTTCCATTTCTCTTTTTGCCCTCTTCCTTTTCCTTCTCTATTTCAGAAAGGGAAAACATAAATTTCTATTAGCTTTTTCACTCTCAGTCTTCTTTGCTATTAGCATTTTGACCTTATCTCACTTTTGCAATTCCCATTTGGGCGCTTTCCTTCGC
The DNA here is from genome assembly GCA_014360465.1 of bacterium. Lineage (GTDB taxonomy): Bacteria > Armatimonadota > JACIXR01 > JACIXR01 > JACIXR01 > JACIXR01. Next base: position 15,522 of record JACIXQ010000010.1, on the reverse strand, counting down.
CTCATTATGAAAAACAATACGCAAAGCATAAACCTCCTTTACAATAAATTAATGATGAATCTAAGTATAGCGAGTGAAACCGGCTGGAAAGCTGGGATGCTTGTTTTAGCTGGACTCTTTCTTCTCGCTATTATGAAAGGTTTAAGAGTGACAAAAGAAGAGATATCTCTCTTCATACCAACATTTATAAGCGTCATATTCGCCTTTTTCCTCAACGATACAGGAGCAATACTCATACTATTTGCCCTTCTTTATCTACTCACAATATTCTTGTTAAAGGGAAATGAAAATATTAGGTGTTGATGTAGGCAAAAAAAGAACAGGTTTGGCAATAAGCGACGAGAAAGGTAAGTTTGCCTTCCCCTTAGAAGTGATAGAGGAAGAGAGCGAAGAAAAGCTGGTGAAGAGAATAATTGAAATATCAAGGAGGGAAGAGGTAAAAACGATAGTCGTTGGAATACCTTATTCGCTCAGAGGGAAGATAACCCCTTCCACTGAATTAGCCCTGCGAGTTGCCGATAAACTCAGGGAGGCTGGATTTAGGGTAGAAGAGATTGACGAACGCCTAACCACGAGAGAGGCTGGAAAAATCATAAAGAGTAAGAAGAAAAGGGGTAAAATAGATAAGATATCAGCATCTCTCCTCCTCCAAACTTGGCTGGAGAGACAAATAAGGATATAACCTTAGATTTTGTTGGCCGCAGGGTTCGTCATCCTGCGGCCAACATATTATGCTATCCTCCCGCGAATGCCTTGACGATATCCGCTCTGCTGACTATCCCAACAAGCTTTCCTTCCTTTACAACTGGAACGCGCTTAATACCTTTTTCAGCGAGTATCTTCGCTATTTCCTCAATGGGCGTGTCCTCACATACGGAGACGACTTCCTTCGTCATTATCTCCCCTACCGTCGCACCGCTTTTCGTGAGGAGGTCAGCCTCCGTGACAATGCCTATGATGCAACAACCCTCATCGTCCATAACAGGCACACCACTTATCTTGTTCGTTGCCAATATCTTCGCCAGTTCCTCTCTCGTCGTGCACGACTTAACAGTGATAACATTCGTCGTCATAATATCCTTCGCCGTCTTCAATGTATTCACCCCCTTTCTTTTATTGATTTTGGAAATTTTATAATAAATTGAAAAACCTGTCAAATCAGACGATCATTTTTAAAGCCAACTATTTGAAGATAACGAAAGGAACTTATTAAGTATGCTTAGATTGATGCGGTTGAACGCTCCACTCAGTGTCCAAAGACAAAAAGTGGAACTAACCTGTAAGTAAAGGGAACTAACCCTATTGTGATCTTGGAGATTAACTTGTTGAAAGCAAGGGAAAAAAACGATTGCTTAAAAATATTTTGACTAAATCTAATAATAAATCATAAACTCTCCTGAACATCAAGGAACCATTTCAATTTCTTATCGGCTTTCAGGGCTAAATTCAAAATCTTCCTTGCTTTAGGAAGGTTCAAACAAGATATCACAAGAAGATATCTGAACATACCCTTCCTCTTAGGGTAAAGAGAAGGAAATGGAGGAAGACAAGAGAACCCCCTGCTCAAAATATATTCATATAATCGTTCTGCCTTATCCTTAGCCTTGCTCTCGTCAGGGTCATCGAAAAGAAAAGTCAAGATATGTCCGAACGGCGGATACTTCCTTTCCTCCCTTGACCTGCATTCCCGCTCAAGAAAATCAAGTGGAGGAGATGTGAAAATAGGATTATCTGGCTGTTTGGTATGAATTATCACTCGCTTGCTCTCTTTCCTGATAGTGAAGAGCATCCTATAAACATTATCCGTCTGGGCGAAGTGCGGAAAGCTGAGCTGGGAATCTATATCAAACACACAAGTAAGAGAAGGACTCAAAATCTCCAACCATTGGACAATTGATTTGGTAGCCACTACTATATCAGCTTCCCAAAAAGCCTCACGAGGAGTTTCGCTTGAGAAACTGCTTATCTTGGCAGTGGGGAACAATCTCCTAATCGCCGAAACTAACCTTTGGATGCCAATACCCCAGACGGATATCCTATAACTACCACACTGGGGACAAATTTCCGGTGCCTCGCTGAATGTCCCACAAAGATGACAAAAAAGGGAACGCTTTGATTTTTCCTTTCCCTCATAGACGATAAGGGGAACATTGCAAGAAGGGCAAAGAAAACTGTTCCCACAATCCCGGCAAACAAGGTAAAAAAGTCCTCTCCTGTTAACAATCATAACCACTCTGCCACCCTCATTTAGAACCCTTTCTATCTCTTCTTTTGTTGACGATGGTATAATTTTCTTCTCCTCCCTTATATCCTTTATCTCTACCTCGCCCGATTGAAATGGTAGCCTTATCAAATGCAACTTCCTTTTCCGTACCAAGGAGAAACGAGCAATAGATGGCAAATCCGAACCAAAGATAACCCTCCCCCCTTCTTGAATTGCCCTTTGCATTGCGACATTGCCAGCTTCGTAATAGGGAGGTTCTTGATGAAAAAGTGAAGATTCGCCATCTCCTTCAACTACTATCAACCTCACATTTGGAAGGGGAAGAAAAAGGGCTGACCTATTACCAACGACCAAAGTTGAATGATAGCTTGAAGCAAGTTGGACCCAGAGCGTGAACCTCTGCGATAAAGGCAACTGGCGATGGTATATTATGGTCCTCTTTATGAATTGCGAGAATGTATTTCCAATCCATTCAGCGGTCAGGACATCAGGAGCCACAAGAATAACATTACCACCACCCTTTATAACTTCAAGGATATTGGCGAGATAATATCCCAACCTTCTAAGCCTATTTCCTCCCCACAAAACCATCACAGGATGATGGGCAATGGAAGAAGGCGAGTGCAAAAGCTTTGGTACTGGTGGAAGTAGATTTCCTTCCTTTTCATCTTCCTTGCTTTCTCTAAAGGAGAGCTCCACTCGTGGAGTTAAAATTTTAGCATTCAGGAGAGCGAGAATCCGTTTTCGGACAGCTGTAGCAGGTAAAGACCGAAGCGTTGCATAAGACGCACCTTCCGATGCCTCTCTCACGATTTCTCTCCTAACCTTTCCCCTAACTTTTCTATAATCAACATTCGGGTAGAGATAAAGGGAAGGAATCGCGTTTAAAATCTCGGGAACCATTGATTGAAGGGCATCCTGTAAACTGGCAAGACATTCCTCCTCCAACCAATGAGCCAAAGCAAGGAGAGATGAAGGTAAAGGAGGTACAGGCAAAACAGCAAGAACTGGCTCTCGTGCTTTTCCACGCCCTTTGCCAACAACACAGCCTATTCTCAATCTACCCGCTATCTCAACAACGACGAAACTCCCAAGGGTGATGTCTTTTATATAATCGGGAAGAAAGAAAACGAGGGGTTCCTCAATGCTATCCCCTCTTTTCCCTATAACCACAGTGACGCTTCTTCCGGCTTCTTCCATAAAATGGTTTATGATAGATTTCTTTCATAAAAGCTCACCACTTTCCCTACCCTTTTAATTTGCCCCCTTCTCCCTTCTATCTAAAAGCTTTTTAATTTCTTCCAAAATCAACTTAGCAAGTTCCTGTTTTGATATAGAAGACAATGGAGGTGGTGTCTCGCCTCTTCTTATGAGAGAAGCAAAAAGTTTTCCCGAACCAAAACCAAAACCCTCGCGGGAAACCTGATTCGCCACGATTAAATCAAGGTTCTTTCTTTCCATCTTTTTCAAAGCATTTTCAATGACATTCCCTGTCTCGGCAGAAAAACCTACAAGAATCTTTTCCCCCTTTATTCTACCGAGCTCTTCCAAAATGTCGGGAGTAGGGATAAGACGGAGGACAAGCTCTTTACCACTCTTCTTTATCTTTTCCCCTTCCTTTTTTTCAGGAGCAAAGTCGGAAACTGCGGCCGTTGCGATGACGCAATCGACCCTGTCAAAATGTTTCATCACCGCAGTAAGCATCTCCTCAGCAGAGCAAACGGGGACGAATTCACACCCTTTCGGGGGAGATAAATAGGTCGGTCCAGAAACAAGAATTACCTCCGCTCCTCTCTTTAGAGCTTCCTCAGCAAGGGTGAAGCCCATTAAACCGGTGGAAGGGTTAGATATGAATCTTACAGGGTCAATATATTCCCTCGTGGGACCAGCGGTTATGAGGATTCTAACGCCCTTCAAGGTGTTTTTCTGGCAGAAGATATCTTTCACATAATCAACTATCACATCCAGCGAAGCCAAGCGTCCCTTACCTACTCCCCCGGAGGCTAATTCTCCCTCTTCCGGTTCAATTATATGGAAGCCATAATTGAGAAGTTTCTTGATATTTTCCTGTACTATAGGGCTATTCCACATCTGGCTATGCATAGCTGGTGCGATGACAATAGGACAACTAACCGACATAACTGTCGTTGTTAATAGGTCATCGGCAATACCAGATGCTATCTTGCCAATGATGTTAGCCGTAGCCGGAGCAATAAGAAGAAGCTCGGCGAATTCCGCTAAGGAAATGTGCTCAATCTCGTATTTTTGAGGTGAAGTAAACATCTGATAAAGGACAGGATAATGAGATAAAGTGCTGAAAGTAAGAGGCGAAACAAATTTTGTAGCCGATTTTGTCATAACCACCCTTACTTCTGCTCCTTCTTTCTGGAGAAGCCTGAGAAGTTCCACTGCTTTGTAAGCCGCTATTCCTCCACTAACACCAAGAACGATCCTTCTACTTTGCAGCGCTCTCTCGTCCTGCATCTCTTTTATTTTGTGCCTCCTTAATGATTCTATATACCTTTTCTACCGTTTCCAGTAATTCGTTGTTTACTATCAGAAATTGATAGTGCTTCGCCATATCCATCTCCCGCTCCGCTATTTTCAACCTTCGTTCTATTTCCTCGGGAGGTGTACCCCTTTTTTCCATCCTTTGTCTTAGCTCTTCAAGAGAAGGGGGAGCAATGAATATAAGGATTGCGTTGGGGAAAAGTTCCTTTACCCGCATAGCACCCTGCACATCTATCTTGAGTATGACATCCTCTCCATTTTTTAGCTTCTCCTCCACGAAATCCTTTGGAGTTGCATAGAAATTACCTCCCACCTCTGCCCATTCAAGAAAAGCTCCTTCCTCCTTCAACCTGTTGAATTCCTCCAAAGTTATGAATTTATAATCAACACCGTCGATTTCTGTGGGGCGCGGTGAACGGGTAGTATAAGTTACACATTTTCTTATCTTTAAATCGGTCTTGAGTAATTCACTGAGAATTGTATCCTTACCAACACCAGATGGTCCGGAAAGAACGAAGAGTAGGGCTTGAGAATCCGAAACAGCTTTCTCTACCACTTATTCCTCGCTCTTCTCCTTTCCCAATTCCTGCAGTTTTTTTTCGTAAGTTCTCTGCAGTTCTTCTAACCTACGAGCTATAACTTGAGGAGATAGCGTAGAAAGAATAACCGTGCCATTGTCCATCAAAATGGCGGTCCTCGTTTTCCTACCCTTCGTTGCATTAAGAAGCAATCCTTTCTTTCTCGCTTCCTGAATCAACTGCTTCACAGGCGATGAATATGGGTCTACTATTGCAACCACCTTTTGTGCGATGACAAAATTTCCTGCTCCAATGTTTAGGGGCAAAAATAACTTCATAAATTAATCAACTCCCCAAGAACAATCACTTTTGCTTTGTTCATTCTAAGTAGGAAACCTCCTTATTTTTTAAAAAATTTAAGATATGGTGTAACCGGGTGGCGCGAAAAGGTAAACTTTATCCCCGACTTTTTCAAAGCTACCACGAATTCCAAAAGTGACACCCATAAGGAAATCAACTGACCGTCTTCTCGCTTCTTCGCTTGCATTTTCAAGGTTGACTATGACTATGAACCCTTGTCTTAATCTGAGGGCTGGTTCCTCAACTTCTTCAAAACCTTTAACCTCCCTCCTATAGACAGGGACATCCTTCCTGGAATAGAGTCGCAATGACCATCTGCTCTTCGGGGGATTAAATTCCTCTATTTCTTCCTGCTGAGGCTCCTCCTCTTCAAACCTATCAACCGTGAAGAAATTCTTTATTTTAGCGAATAAGCCTCCCTTCTCCTGATGTTCTTGCATTAACTTTCACCTCCTTTGCCCAAATATCGCGGTGCCTAACCGGACAAGGTTGGCACCCTCCTCAATGGCTACATCGTAATCGGCTGACATACCCATTGAAAGGAGCGACAACTGAAAGTTGTCCACAGATGAGAACTCTTCCTTAGCCTTCTCTAACAGTTCTCGCATCTTGGCGAAGAAAGGACGCATCTTCTCCTTCTCCAAGGGCGGACCCATAGTCATCAAACCCATAATCTTAAGATTTTTGAAATTCGTCAATTGTTCAAGAAAGGAGAATAGCTCACTGGGCTTCACACCGAATTTGCTTTCTTCCTCCCCGATATTTACCTCAACTAAAACCGGTAAAATTTTGCTCAACTGCTTCGCTCTCCTGTCTAATTCCTTTGCCAGGGACAGGGAATCAATTGTCTGAATCACCTGGAATAACTCAACCGCTTTTCTCGCCTTATTCGATTGGAGATGCCCAATAAAATGCCATTCGACCAAGTTTGCAAGTTCCTTCAGCTCTTCTCTCCTTTTCACTGCCTCCTGTACATAGTTGTCTCCAATAACAGTTATACCCGCCCTTATAGCCTCGGCTACCCTCCCGTTATCCACTCCCTTACAGGCTGCGAGAAGAATGATATCCTCCTTTTTTCGCCCACTTTTTCGGGCGGATTTCTCTATAGTTTCCATTATACTGGCAATCCTTTCCGCTATCGTCATTCCTCCGCGGTGGAACGATGGCTGGGAGCAAGTTGGAGTAGTTGACCAGTGACCATATAATTTACTCTTTCAGCCACATTTACAATATGGTCAGCACAGCGTTCAAGGTAGCGAGCAACAAAAAGGAAGTAGGTAGCCTGATAGATGAGATTGGGGTCCTTACGCATATAATCAAGAAGCTCGTCAAAGAGATTTTTATAGATGTGGTCTATCTCGTCATCCTCATTACAGACCTCTTGGGCAAGCTGAAGGTCTTTCTCCAAGAAAGCTGTGAGTGCCTTACCAATCATATCGTCAACTATATTCGCCATTTTTGAAATAAGCTCCAGAGGCTTAAAATATTTCTCCCCAGCTAACCTGATGGCGGTTTTAGCTATATCAACAGAATAATCTCCTACTCTTTCAAGGTCAGCTATTACTTTGATAACAGTCCCAATAACCCGTAAGTCTCCAGCCATAGGTTGCTGAAGGGCAATAAGGCGGATACATTTGGTCTCAATGTTTATATCCATCGCATCTGCAACATCGTCATCAGAAATAACTTCCTGAGCAAGGGGAATATCCTGTTCCACAAGCGCCTGCATCGCTTTCTGAAGCATCCGCCTGACAAATTGCCCCATCTCCATTAAGTTTTCCTTTAAACTTTGCAATTGTGTCTCAAAAGAACGCCTTATCTCCATATCTCTCTTCCTTTCTATCCAAATCTTCCCGTTATATACTCCTCGGTCAATTTGTTTTGAGGATGCTCGAAGATATCAACAGTAGGAGCAAACTCTATGAGTTCACCCCTATAAATGAATCCTGTGTAATCCGATACCCTCGCAGCTTCCTGCATATTATGCGTCACAATTACAATTGTATACTTTTCTTTCAATTCCTGCATCAATTCCTCTATCCTTAAAGTAGAAATCGGGTCAAGGGCGGAAGCTGGCTCATCCATCAGGATAACCTCGGGCTCAACAGCAAGACATCGTGCTATGCACAATCTCTGTTGCTGTCCTCCAGATAATTCCATAGCCGAATTATACAATTTGTCCTTGACCTCGTCCCAAAGAGCAGCTTGACGGAGAGCATTCTCCACTATTTCCTTCAAATTCTTCTTTTTGTGCAAACCATGGATTCGCGGTCCGTATGCGACATTGTCAAATATGGACATCGGAAATGGATTGGGCCTCTGAAAAACCATCCCTACCCTCCTACGTAACATTGCCACATCTATAGCCTTATCGTCGTAAATATCCACTCCATCTATAAGAACCTTCCCCTCCAACCTAGCCCCCTCAAGGATATCGTTCATCCTATTGAATAGCCTGAGGAATGTGGATTTTCCACAGCCAGAAGGACCAATTATGGCGGTAATCCGGTTGGCAGGTATTTTTATCGTGATATTCTTCAAAACCTGATTATCGCCATAGTAAAAGTTGACATTTTGAGTTTCCATTTTGATGGTTTCGTTCATAGTTCCAAAATAGTATTATAAGAATGGAGTAGAAGCGAGGCAAATTCTAAAACCCTTGAGCAAAAATATGCATTAATGGACCCAACAAACGCTTTCATCTTTTCCAGTAAAGTCATCAAAGATAAATCGTTTTGAAAGCTTGTTCTGTATATTCATTCACATCGGAAAGTCCTAACACCCTAATAGATGTAGTAACGCCTAAATTCTATACCCATTTTCAAAGGAGATGTATTCCGCTACTCCGCAATCTCCTATAGATAAGGGGCTGTTTCCCTTATCCAAGATCTTTGCGATATAAGAGCATAACAAATGTAGAATTACACTTAACTCATTACGGCTAGCATTTGCCTCTATAAAATTGCCCCTTTGCTCTCAAGAGAGTATATCTCTTAAAACCCTTGATATAGGAATAAATTATTAATTTTGGGGAAAACGGTTGCTTGACCAAATACCCACAAAAGGTAAAATTAAAAAATGGACAAAGGGATGCAACTAATCATAATAACAGGTCTCTCTGGAGCTGGAAAAACCCAGTGTATGCATTTCCTGGAGGATATGGGCTATTTCTGTGCTGATAACATCCCACCGACCCTTTTGCCCGCACTCCTCCGGATGTGCCACTCAGCTGGAGGTTTTGAAAAAGTTGCAGCGGTGGTTGATGCAAGAGGGGGAGAGTTCCTTGGAGAGCTCCTTGATACTATACAAAAGGAAAAAAACAAGGGAGTGGATGTCACACTCATATTTTTGGATGCGAGCGACTGGGTGCTTATAAACCGTTTCAAAGAGACGAGACGGAAGCATCCCCTTCTCCAACAAGGCAACACCATTTCGCAGGCGATTAGAGAGGAGCGGAAGAGATTGGAAAACATAAAACAAGCCGCTGATTTGGTAATAGATACCTCACAACTTCGTCCCGCCCAGCTCAAGGAACGCCTCATAGAATACTTCCGTGAGGGGCTTGCCCCCCTTACCATAACCATAATCTCCTTCGGTTACCAGCGAGGAATACCTCTTGAAGCCGACCTCCTTCTTGATGTCCGCTTCTTACCAAATCCCTATTACGAAGCGGAACTGAAAGACCTCAATGGCAAGGATGAAAGGGTTAAACTCTTCGTTCTGAGAAACGAGATAACGCAAAACTTTCTTAAATATGTTAGCGATTTCCTCCACTTCACTTTGCCCTTGTATACTAAAGAAGGAAAAGCGCATCTTACGATTGGAATCGGCTGCACAGGAGGAAGGCATAGGTCAGTCGTAATCAGCGAGGAGTTGGGGCGAACTTTGAGGAATGAAGGTTATAAAGTGGTCGTTTTCCATCGTGATATAGATGGTGGTGTAGAAAATGAAAAAACTGATTAGGAAATTTTATCGCTTAATAGGAGGGAAAAGGACCCTTCTAAAGTTCAAACAAAAGATTAGATGGCTTTATCCGGGAATGGGAGTAAAGCGATGGATATTTCTCAGCCTAATTGGCGCTCTTATCATCGCAGGTGGACTAATTCTCACATTAGAGCTGAGATTAGTTGACGCCATAGGGTGGGTGATAAAGCAATTCTATCTCTTCACAGGTAAATTGCTTCCCACTCCTTGGACAGGAACAGGATTGATTGTAATTGGAACTGCCTTGATGGTTTTTGCCATTCAGCGAGCTATAAAAGGCATTCTCGTTAATGTCAGATTGCCAAGTGACAAATCAATATCAGATGTAATCTTTACTAAACGCTATCTGTCTACAGGACCCAAAATAGTCACAATCGGAGGTGGAACCGGTTTATCCACAATCCTCAGGGGATTGAAAGAGTACACCTCTAACATAACTGCTATAGTGACGGTTACCGATGATGGTGGTTCCTCGGGAAGGTTGCGAGAGGAGTTCGATATTCCACCCCCAGGAGACATTAGGAACTGCCTCGTTGCCCTCGCGGAAACTGAACCTTTTATGCAAAACCTTTTTCAATTCAGATTCCCAAATGGGAAGGGGTTGAAGGGGCATTCCTTAGGAAACCTACTGATAACCGCGATGACCCAAATGACCGGCGATTTCCAAAAGGGAATTCAACGGATTAGCGAAATCCTTGCTGTGAGGGGAAAAGTTCTTCCTTCTACCTCAGAAAAAGTTATCCTCACGGCAGAAATGGAAGATGGTAAAATAGTTAAAGGGGAAACAAACATAAACTCTTATGGGAAAAGAATAAAACATCTTTCCATAGAGCCTCGCGCTTCCCTCCTTCCTGAAGCAAGGGAAGCAATAAAAGAAGCTGACCTTATAATCATAGGTCCCGGAAGTCTCTACACGAGCGTACTTGCCGCACTTTTAGTTGAAGGCATGGTGGAAGCACTGGAAAAGAGCAAGGCTAAAAAAGTTTATATTTGCAACCTAATGACCGAAAAAGGAGAAACGCAGGGATTCAAGGCTTCCGACCACATAAAAGCGATAAAGGAGCAGATTGGTAAAATCCCCTTCCAATATGTTATCGTAAACAACGCCCGCCCACGCCCTGAAATCCTTGAGAAATATTATGAGGAAGAAGCCGATTTCGTTGAACCCGATATAGACGAACTGCGGAGGATGAGGTTGAGGGTTATCGCTCAACCTCTCCTCCGTCAGCTCTTACCTCTTCGCCACGACCACAAAAAACTCGCGCGCCTTCTGATTTCCCTCTGCCGCTGAAATTTTACATTGGACCCTTACCCATCGGTCCCTTGCTCATCGGTCCCTTGCCCATAGGTCCCTGCCTTCCTGCACCGGCAGGAGCTCTTCCACCCATAAAACCGGGGGCAAGAATGACAACCTGTGCTTTGACCGGTAAGGTGCGAAGCAATTTCTCTGTGCGTTGTATAGTGGAGAAATAGGCGGCTTGCTCCTTATAGTAGTCAGAGAGCGCTTTTTTCGCATCGCTATCCGAAACATTCCGCCCCGCCCTTATTTCTCTCGCTAACCGTGCTAGGTTCGCCTGTGCAGCCATAAATTTGGTGAAGGCATCTGCTCTTTCCCTTATTATCTTCATCGCCAAGTCCTTCTGATTAGAGGTCAATCCAAGGTTATCCAGCACCTTCTCAAGATTCTGAAGTGATTGCTGAAAACCTGTCCCCGGCTGAAAACGCCCCTGCCCACGAGGAGCCTGCTGGGAAAGAAGGGGCACAGCCACAAACAGGAACAACACGAAAACACCAAGAATCACATAAAACCACTTGTTCATAAAACATTCACCTCCAATAATATTGACGAATTAAAAGCAAAAAAGTTCACATTTAATGATAACAATCATTATTTTAGGGAGTTCTTAAGGTTGGAGAAACGAGCAAAGAAGAATGAATAGCGGATGAGGAAAACAGGGAAGTATCCCGGCATAAAACCAAAAGAAAATGCCTCAGCAAAAGGTGAATCAGCTATTGCATTCCTGGTTTGTCTCTTCAGATTAGTGATATTCCTTTCCCCCCTGGAGGAGCTTCTTGCTGAACGCCTCATTAGCTTGTTTCATCATCTCAACAACTCGGGGTGTGCGCTCTGGATTGACATCGTAGGCGTCATTCGGACTCATCCAATTCCAAATCAAGGTTATCGGTATATCGAGTTTTACCACCTCACTGAAAACATTTCTAAGGAAGAGAGAATCGGGGTTATTTGAGTAATCATCACCCGTTTCACCTATGTAGATTGGTTTTCCGATTTCGTCAGCCACCTTCTTTATCTTCTCTAAGACAACAGCGGAATTTTCGTCTTTATTACCGAAACGAAGATTGCCGTCCCGAGGATAGAAATGAATGCTTATCAAATCTACAGGGTCGGGATGAACATCGCGAATATATATCTTGAATTCCTCAAGTGTATCCTCCGTCCAATCTCCTTTACCTTTTGCACGGCGGAGATGCTGGGCAGCTGCCCGAGGTATGGAAAAACCGCTTCCGATGAGGTGGTTTTTGTCTATGCTCTTTATAAAACTCGCCCATTCCTTGATGAAAGGAATCATCTCATCCGAGGTGAAATGGTCCCTCCGAAGGCGCATATAGGAAGTACCAAGTTCTATCCAGTTCCCGTTGCTGAACCCATAAGGGTGCATAAAGGCGAGGTCAGCTAAGAGGTTCATCTCATTAGTGAGCTCCCAAAAGAGAATGGTAGGTTCCTCCTTGTAGCGCGATACAATTTGATATGTGTATAACCAAAGATATTGGCGGGAACGAGAATCAGGATTGTGGAGGATATCCTGCACACATTCGCCAGCCATATCGGGAAAGAGGAAAATATTCCAATAAAGAGTAGGAATTAAATACACATCATTTTTCTTTGCTACATCAACAAGTTCGTCGAAAGCCTTCCAATAGATTTCCTCCCTTGCCCAATGACGCATATCAACAGGGTAGTAGCCCACGCCCGAAAAACGGATGACTTTGAATCCCTGCTTGCTTGCCTCCTCAATTGCTTTGATAGCCTGCTCTTTATCCTCTCCACCTTTGAGAAAGCTGAGGAAAAGATTGAATTTGTTCACTGCCACGCAGCGAAAAGGCCTGCCATTCAAATATATGTCGCTCCCCACACGTTTAAGAAAATTCATCTGCCCTTCCGGGAAGGCAAATAAGATGGGAAAGAGTAGAAAGCTAATAAAAAAGAAGGTTCTCAAGTCGGCACCTCCTTATAAACCATTTATTTTTTTGATAAATACAATCCAATTGGGTGCGAGCTTACCGAAAATAAGGGAACTGTATGATGCCTCGTACTCAGAATAACCAGAGGTGGGTAGGTAGATAGAGAGTCCTTGAGCGTTCTCTCTGTAGGTTTGCCAATTAGCGATGATGAGCTGGCTTTTGAGAGTAAGCACAGCGTTTGCTTCCGCACGCGCCTCTGGAATATTCTGGCTGATGAGCTGAGCAAAATGGAAGATATCCTTATAGCTATCATCGGCAAATTTCTGGGTTGAATTGATAACGGAATCTATAGATGACGAGGGATAAAGGGAAGCGAGTTTACTTCCAAGGTTGTCTATCGCTCTTACCAAATCGGGGATAGGGGAAGTGCTCACCGCGGAAAGAGTAGCGCTCAATCCGGAATTCTTGTAATAGGACTGGTATGCAGAGACTGCAACTTGCCCCAGCTGAACGGCATCCATATTGGGATTTTGAACCAGGGGTCCAAGAAAAAGGTCGTAGGGCCAACCATCCCAGGGTTCATCTTCCTGCGAGCCGCAAACCACACGCGTCCAATCCTTCACTTCTGTAGAAACTTCCGTCATCTGCATCAGACAGGCATCCAAACCAAGGAAATCAAACCTGATGTTTGCACTCTCAAATGCTTCCCTCAGCTCGTCAGTATCAAGCGCATCATTACTGACGAAATCAAAGCAAATCGCACGCGGTAAGGTTCTTGAATATGTTGGCTTCCAGCCCGAGCCATGATTCCATAGGACAAGCGCGTAATGCTTAGCAGGGAAATCTTTAACACCCCACTTTATGAAATCCGCGAGAACGGCGGGGTCTCCTGAATTCTGGTGAGGCATCTTCCCCAAAATAGGGGAATTGATGTTGCTCTCATCATTATCCCTCTGGATAAGGTATCGGTAGCAAGCCGTCTTCGTATCTAACTGAACCAATATCGTTACATTTGCGGTCGAGCCAACCTTTTCCATTTGGTTGATGTTCATCTTTGCTACAGATTCCATATCGTTCGCTGCAGCAATATAGACCATAACCGTCCAAATTCTCTCTCCACTCACCTGCCCACTACTACCACCAAGACCGAGAATATCCCATATACTACAACCCGGAAGGAACAGCGCTAAAAATAACAAAAAAACTGTCGAAAGTCTTTTCATCATTTTTCCTCCTTATTATTCCTTGAAGAATATATACAAACCAAAAGCTCCAAAGATTATGTTGGGCGCCCAAGCAGCTAAAAAAGGAGGCAGGAGATGGTTCGTTCCCAACATTCTGAAAAGTAGGTAGGCATTATAATATACGAAAAAGAGAAGGATTGCAACGAGAAAACCTCCTATACTTCCTCCCTTTCTGGCGAAACGATGGGCAAAAGGAGGTGCAATCATAGCAAGGATCAGACAGGCAAAAGGAATAGCGAATTTGCAATGGAATTCCATCAACATAATTTCAACGCTTCTTACCCCGCTTTTCTTCCAGGTCTTTATCTCTTTCCACAGCTCTTTTGCACTCATCTCCTCGGGGGTTCTATGGGTCAGCCAAATATCTTGGAAGGGACGCTCAAGGGACAATTCTGCATGGGTGAATTTTACTTCTTGTCTCACATATCCCCTATCATCAAGTATGTGAAGGATACCGTCATAGAGTTTCCATATCTTACTATCTCTATCACAGGCACCCCAGGAGGCTGTATATAGATTAGGAAAAGAACCGCCTTTCATCTCCATTACAAGGACATTGTAGAGCTTCACTTCGTTCCCAAATTTCTCCACCCTGTCTATATAAAAAGTATATTTATCACTTTGGAAAAAGACCCGTTCAAGGGGAACAGGTGTAGCTTGACCAAACCAAACAGTCTGGAGTATTCTTTGAGCTTTCCTATTGCCTTGCGGGACGAGTTCCTCGCTAAGTAAAAATGAAAAAGCACTGGTCAAAAATCCCGCTATTAGGAAAGAGGAGAAAATCTTTCTGAGTGGCAATCCCGCCATCCGCATAGCGGTCGTTTCCCCTTCCCTGCCCAGGCGTGCAGTAGCGAGAGAGGTCCCGAAGAGCATCGCCGGGGGTAGGGAAAGAGTAAGAAAAGAAGGAAGCTTAAAGAGGATGAGTTTCCACAAATCCGAGAGTGTTATTATTCTCTGGGCAAGAGGATTGATGAGAAAGAATATGAGATTTCCCACAAGTATGACAGCAAATATGCCCACTCCCCCAATGAAAGGAAGCGTCATCTCGCTCAGTGTATACCTCTGATATAGCTTCAACACATATGAATTATACCTATGAAAAGTTCCTTAATCAACGAAGCGCTCTTCCTCTATAATAATGACGCACAAGAGCCTAGCCTCTCCAACAATTTATTTCTATATCAAGCCTTTTCAGAAGTATACTCTCTTGAGAGCAAACGGGCAATAATAAAAGCGAATGCTAAGAGGTATAGACAAGCAACAAAGAAAGAGAAGACGCTGCTACTTTTGGATAAAAGTAGATAGTCTCTTATCTTTTGAAGATATGGAGAGTAGCGGGATACATCTCCTCATAAGCACTTAAGGGTTTACATTTCTGCAAACAGCGATAAGTTATTCTCCCATCCTGAATTAGTGTCCGTATCGGAGGAGATAAAGGAGAAACTACTGAAAATAAGTCCCGCTACAATAGATAGAC
>JACIXQ010000001.1 GCA_014360465.1 bacterium | reverse complement strand
AAAGACTTGACAAAGCATATCAAATAAAGGTAAGGAGGTATAACAATGAATAAACGGAACAAGCTTTCAAAGCAATTTATTTTTGAGGAAAGACGGCAATTACTTTATTAAAATAAGGGCAATTTGTTAGTTTTACATCTCTCTGGTAAAATCTAATTGATATGCCATTTTGGAAGAAGGATGTACCGCTCTCGCTGATAAAAAATCTCAAAGCCATAGCTATGGATGTTGATGGCGTGCTGACTGATGGAGGAATTATCTGGGATTCAGCAGGAAGGGAATCCAAGATATTCAACGCCCAGGATGGATTAGGAATATCGCTCGCTAAAACCGCTGGTTTACACATCATCTGGATAACTGGCAGAGAGTCCTCAGTGGTGGAGAAAAGAGCGAAGGAGTTGGGAGTTGATTTGCTCATTCAGGGAGCAAGGGGAAAATCAAAGGCTCTCAGACAGGCTTGCGAGACCCTCGCCCTTTCTCCCGAGGAAATCGCCTACATAGCCGATGATTTGAACGATTTTCCCGCCTTCTCCCTTGTGGGATTGAAAATAGCTGTTGGAAATGCCGCAAAAGAAATCAAAGAATCAGCTGACCTGCTTCTTGAAAAAGAAGGAGGAAAAGGAGCGGTGCGGGAAGCTATTGAAGAGATTTTGAGAAAACGGGGCAAATACGAGGAAATAATAAAATTATTCCTTGAAAAATTGGAGGAGTAGTGCTATTCGTCCACACATCCGATATGCACGGAAAGTTAACAGCTGAAAAAGCGGTTAAATTATTCTACTTCAAAAAACAAGGAGCAATCCTTCTGGATTCGGGAGACGCCCTTTCCGCTGGAAACCTTGATGTCCGTTGGCGTGAAAGAACCCTTTCCCTTATGAGCTCAATAGGTTATGACGCTGGAGCTATCGGCAATAGGGAATTCCACCCATTTCCACTTTTTCTCAAATGGAAACTTAGAGATTCCTCCTTCCCTCATCTCTCGGCAAATCTCCAGCCAAGGGAAAAACTTGCTGAAGTTAAACCTTTTATAATGATTGAGAAAGGAAACCAGAAGATAGCCATCATAGGGTTGACCCTTCCCCAGATTAAGAGTTTCTGGGAGAAAGTATTACCCTTCCGTTTCTCGGAGCCAATTACGGAGGGGGTTAAGCTGTCGGGAGAATTAAAAGACCAATGCGATTATATCGTTTTCCTCACCCATATGGGACTTGCACGAGATATTGAACTGGCAAAGGCACTGAAAGTTCATTGCCTTATATTGGGAGGGCATAATCATACCAAGCTAACTGAACCTATGAGTATCGGCAATTGTTATATAATGCATTCCGGTTGCTACGCCCGAAATTTTGCCATTATAGAGGTGGATAAAGGGAAGGTCAAGGGATGGCTGGAAAAACTGTAAAGGTATCCATTATCGTTCCGATTTATAACGAGGAGAAAACCATACAAGAACTTATTGACCGTTTGAAGAGAGTACCCCTTGAAAAAGAGGTTATAATCGTAGATGATGGCTCAACAGATGGAACCAGGGAAATCCTCAAAAAGATAAAGAATGACGATTTTCGCATCTTTTATCTTCCAAGAAATATGGGTAAGGGAGCGGCGATAAGAGCCGCTCTTCCCTATGTAAGGGGAGAGGCAGTGGTTATTCAGGACGCCGATTTGGAATATAATCCCGCAGAATTACCGATGCTTCTTCAACCAATCCTTGAGGGCAAGGAGGAAGTGGTCTACGGCTCCCGCTTCCTGAAAGGAAGACCAAGAATGCGCTTCCTCAATTTCATCGCCAACAAAATACTTGCTTGGACAGCGTCGCTTCTCCTCGGTAGAAGATTAACGGATGAAGCAACCTGTTATAAGGCATTCCGGACATCGCTTCTCCGTTCCCTTGGGCTGAAATGCAAAGGCTTTGAGTTCTGCCCAGAAGTAACCGCGAAGATAGGTAAAAAAGGGATAAGGATAAAGGAACTACCTATTTCTTATAACCCTCGTACAAAGAAGGAAGGCAAAAAAGTAAGATGGAAAGATGGTTTCATAGCGCTATATACATTGTTCAAATATCGCTTCTTCTCATAATAGCCGGCTGCGGTGGGAAAAAGGTTCAAGCCCCAATAAGCACCCAGCCAACTGAAAAAGAAAAGATAGGAGTAATGCTCAAAGAAGCTCATTACATTCAAACAAACAACAAAGGAGAAAAAATACTTGAAATATGGGCAGGCTCGAGCGAAGGAGAAGAGGATTACTTGAGATTAGAGAAAGTTAGATGCATCCTCTACGAAAATAACGAGAAGTTCGCCGAGCTTGTAGCATCATCTGCTATTTATCAACCTCAACAGGGAATCCTCCTCCTTGATAAAGGGGCAGATTTGCAGGATTTGAGAAAAGGGCAAAAGCTCAATTTTGATTCGCTTGAAGTGCTCTTCAAGAAAAAGAAAATCATCGGTAAGGGTGTCCGCATAAAGTGGGGGAAAATTCTCCTGGCAGGAAAGGAGTTAAGAGCAGATTGGGGATTAAAAAAGGGAATATTGAGAGGCAAAACCGAAATCATAATTAAAGGGAAATGAAATCAACTCATCCTCTTTTCCTCAAAACATCAAGGGTCACGGCTATTACAACCACGCTACCAATCACTATATCGTGCCAGTAAGGGTTTACCTGGAGCAGGATTAGGGCGTTATAGAGAACGCTGATGATGAAGGTTCCTATCAATGTTCCAAAGATTGTTCCTTCTCCTCCCATAAGGCTGACCCCGCCGATGACCGCGCCAGCGATAGCTTGTAGCTCATAGGCACCACCTACTCCTGGGTGTCCTTGTCCCATATAGGCGGCTATAAGAATTCCAGAAAGCCCAGCCAAAAAGGCGCTTATCATATAACAAAGGATACGCCCCATATCAACATCTATACCGGATAATCTGGCAGCCTCTATATTTCCACCTATTGCATATATCCGCCTACCGAAAACGGTATAGTTCATCAGAATGTGAAATAGGACAAAAGCGACAAGAAGAATGATGAACGGAAGAGGAAGGAAAGCAAGACTCGCCTTGCCAAGTGCATTGAACGAATCGGGCAATCCTGAGACAGGCCAACCTTTGGTCAAAGCGGAAGCTCCTCCCCTGGCAATGCTAAGGGTTCCCAAGGTAATTATAAATGGAGGAACCCTTAATTTAGTGACGAAGACACCATGCCATAGACCAATTAGGGCGGAAATCGCCAAGGCAAACAGAACCGCAAGGGGAACAGCCACTCCGCTCTTTAAGAAAAGAGCAACAACCACACCTATGAAGGCTATTACCGACCCAGGGGAAAGGTCTATTCCTCCTGTTATTATAACGAGCGTTTCACCGATTGATAGCAAGCCAAAGAAAGCGACCTGGCGTAGCACGCTCCCTATGTTGAACGATGTTAGAAACTTGCCTCGCGCTGCGACGGAAACCGCTATTAATAAAACGATAAGAGCAAGGAGTATATTGGCTTCCCTTATGGATACTATTTTTTTCAAAATATTCTTCATTTCTCCACCTCGATCTCGGGGGGATAAGAATAATTCAAGAAATGTTCCTCAACTTTTGCTTCTTTTGCATTTCCTTTGTGAATTAAAAGGCGATAACGAAATTCCAATTTACCATTTTTAACGAGTCTAAAATCGCCCCTATTTTGGGGATTTCCTGTGAAATAGGAAACGCCAAATGGATTAGCTGTGAACAATCCATAATCCCTCACATGCCAGTAGGTTGGATGACGGAAATTGCAAGGGTGGTCAAGAACAGCTATTCCGAGCTTTTTCCCTCTCACAATTCCAGAATAATCACACCATTGAGCCCTCTTTCCCCACGTTTCCTTCTCCCCTACCCCTCCATAGGAATTCTCTATCCGCCCACCCCTGCTTCCTTCCATTTCACTCGCCACCCTGATAGAAAGAATTCCTCCCTCCTTCGTATCACCAAAAACCACATCCCCCTCCGTAGCAGTAAAGCATATCCTGAAGTCAATAATCCTCAAAGGAGATAGCAGATTATAGAAACTTATTTCCCTTTCCTCCTCAAGGACTTTCCTTCCCTCTGCGTCCACCCATTCCAGCTTCTCTAAAATTCTTCCCCTTACAACACCGTTTCGCACATCAAGGAATTCCCTGTGCAACTGCCTTCCGTGACCTTCCTCCTCACTCCAGTTATCAACTCCGTTTACATCGCCGTGAGCAACCCAGAGGGAACGATGGTGCTTATGGTCCTTACTCTCTCCCTCCACTTCTGCCATTGGATAATTGCGGGTTACAGGAATCCCATCGGGACCATATAAGGGATAAAGGAAAGGACGAGGAAAAGACGAGGCTATGTGATAACTCGTCAGTAGAACATCGGAAAGCAGAATATCCAAACGGTCTTCCTTTCGTTCTATCCTCACTTTCTCCTCCGCCTCTTTTTCTACAAGCTCAAAAACAAGTTCATCTCCACTATCCAAAAATGGCAAAAGAAAGACCATTTTCTTTATTCCCCCATAATCCTCGCATTGTGCAGAAAGCAAAAGTCCACTGTGCATTTCCTTTAAATAAAACGAAGCTGGCAAATCAGCCTCAAGGGGAATCTCCAAAGGGCAGAGAAATCTACTATGAGCACCAGCTTTAACTTTAATCCTCATATCCCGTTACCTCCTTCAGATACTCAAGACTTTTTTGAGCAGAAATTTCAGGGGAAGGATAGGTGTCAAATATTTCAACAGAGATGTAACCGTCGTAGTTTATTTCTTTCAAAGCCCTGACTATAGGACGGAAATCGGTGTCTCCCAAACCTGGTCCCCTACCACTTGCGTCGTTGGCATGAAAGTGCTTCAAATAACGGGCATTCTTCCTAATAATATCCTCTATATTCTCTTTCTCGGAGGACATCGCTTTGACATCCAGGTGGAGCTTCAGGTTTGGGTGTGATATTTCTTCTATTATATATACAGCCTCCTCGGCAGTGTTGATAAAATTCGTCTCCTGGGGAGAGAGTGGCTCTATACAGATAAAAACTCCCGACTTTTCCGCGTCATCCAAAACTTTTAACAGGAATTCCTTCGTCCATCGCCAAGCATCCTCTTTGCTCACGCCAGGTAATATCATCCTCTGTTTGGGCGAACCAAGAACCATCAGCCATCCCCCCAATGTTTTGCAAAATTTTATGAGCTGTTTCATATAATCCACGGTCTCGCTTCGCACGGAGGGGTCAGGATGATTTATATGGAGCCCAGGGGGCGAAGCTAAAAGCCAATGAAGCCCGATAATCGCCAACCCCGTTTCCTCAGCAACTCTGCGTATCTCCCCTACCCTCCTTTCTTCGATATTTCGCACATCATCAATTATTGAAAATGGGGCTATCTCAACCCCTTCATAACCAAGGGTGGAAACGAAATCACATATATCTTTCCATTGAAGTTCCTTAAATATTTCATTGCAAACGGCGAACTTCATTATAAACCTCCTAATTCATTAACAATCACTATTTTAAAATATTTCTCCATTCCTTCAAGCCATTTTCGCTTGACCGATGACTTTAAAATCTGTAAACTTTAATTGATATGCAAAAAGTAGGAATAGTTGGAGCCACAGGATTAGTAGGAGAAACCCTCCTCTCTCTGCTTCTCCGTCATCCAGAAGTTGAACTAACCCTGCTGACCTCTGACCACGCTGCTGGTAAGAATATCGGCGAGGTCCTACCCCGTTTTAGGGAACTGGGCATAATTCTTCAACCTGTAGAAATTGAACAACTTCAGAAATGTGAGGTTGTTTTCATCTGTAAACCCCATGGAGCCTCAATGGACCTCGTTAAGGAGCTTGTGCCCAAAGGTGTTAAGGTGATAGACTCCGGAGCGGACTTCCGCCTTAAAGACCCTGAGCTTTTTACAAAATGGTATTCCAAGCCGCATACAGCATCCGAACTACTTTCCCTAAGTGTTTATGGATTGCCAGAGCTACACAAAGAGGAGCTCAAGAATGCTACCCTCGTAGCTGTTCCCGGCTGCTATCCAACAGGGGTTATCCTCGCCGTGGCTCCTTTGGCAAAAGCAGGACTTATTGAAAGCGATGTGCTGGCTGATTGCTACTCGGGCATCTCTGGGGCAGGACGCAGCTATAACCCATCCGTTGGAAACCTTTTCATAGATTGCTACGACGATCTTCGCCCCTACAATGTCTTGAGACACCGCCATACCCCTGAGATGGAGCAAGAGTTATCAATGTTGGCGGGTCGACCGATTAAAGTCCTTTTCGTTCCCCACCTCGCTCCTATAGAGCGAGGCATACTCTCAACCGTCTATGTGAAATTGAAAGAAAAACTTTCCGAAGGAACCCTTTACGAACTCTATAACGATTTCTACAAGGATGCTCCTTTTGTGAGGCTTATCTCCACTTTACCCTCAACTAAATTGGTCAAAGAAACCAATTATTGCGAAATATCTCTGAGGACTGATGGTGATTGGGTCGTGGCAATGTCAGCCATTGATAACCTTATGAAAGGAGCTGCCGGTCAGGCGGTGGAATGCTTTAACATAATGAATTCCTATTATCAAGGCTATGGTTTGTAACCCTATATCAGGCAGGGTGAATAAAAAAGTGAAAAGAAAAATATTTTACGCTCTTTTTCTTTCTTTTCTCACCATCCTCCCTTTGGGCTGTGCTGGCGACCACAAAAATGACCTTGGGGATATTCTCGCACGCTACGGTAAACCCGAAGAGACGGAAGTCGTTTATGCTCCCGATGGCATCTCTTATTTGATTCTCTGGTATTGGTCACAAGGGAGAGGATTCAAATTCAAGGAGGAATCCTACACGGAAATGAGTGGATTTGAATGTAAGGAAAGGCATTATTGGAGATTGGTAGATACCTATCAATTTACTCCCCCCTCGGAGAAAAAAGAGAAGGAGGTTCTGAAAAGAAAGTTCATAGGTGGTGAAAATTATGAACGATAAAATCGGCACCGCTGTAATCGGTTGTGGCATATTTGGTTCCATCCATGCAGAAGCCTATACCACTCACCAGGCATCCCAGCTTCTTTGGGTCTGTGATATAAACGAAGAAAGGGCAAAGGCATTAGCTGAGAAATTCAACTGCAAATACACGACTTCCCTTGACGATATTGCAGAAGATGAGAAAGTTAGGATAGTGAGCGTAGCCACGCCTGACTTCGCCCATTATGAACCAACTATGAAGATGCTATCCTATGGCAAAAATGTTCTCGTAGAAAAACCGATGGCAACTTCAACGAAAGAAGCGGAGGAAATGTTCGCTGAAGCTAACAAAAAAGGGGTCTTTCTTATGGTTGACTTCCACAACCGCTTCAATCCACCTTTCAATGAAGCAAAGCGGGTAATTCAAGAAGGTGGTATCGGCAAACCCTTGATGGCTTACGCGCGCCTCTCTAATTCGCTTTATGTTCCCCTAAAAATGCTCTCTTGGAGTGGCAAAAGCGGTCCCCATTGGTTTCTTATGCCCCACATCATAGATCTTCTATTTTGGTTCTTTTCCCGCAAGCCAAAAACAATCATAGGGAAAGCTCATACTGGTATCCTTTCCTCTAAAGGCATTGATACCTACGATTGTATCCAGGCTATAATCTCCTTTGAGGATGGCTTCGCCACCATTGAATCTTCCTGGATATTGCCCGATTCTGCCCCCTCCATCGTCGATTTCCAATTCCAAATAGTAGGAGAAAAAGGTAAAATAGAGATAACCGGAAGCAGACAAGGGATTGAAGTCGCTACCGATAAATTCACTTATCCCTTCGTCTCCGATAAAAGAGAGCTTTATGGTGAGAGATGGGGTTTCGTCTATATGCCCATTTGGTATTTCGTCAATTGCGTGAGAGAAAATAAAAAGCCAGAGATAACCCCTGAGGAGGGTATCCTTGTTACGAGAACTATTGAAGCCCTTGTGGAATCCCTCAAAACCCAAAAGGAAGTGAAAATCACCTGATGATTTCCTAAAATAGTGATTATCCAAGAGATATGATTCATAAAAAGAAATTGCTGATGGATGAAAATGATATAAGACGATGCATAAATCGCATAGCTCATCAGGTCGTTGAGCATAATAAAGGCGTTGAAAACCTGGTAATAATCGGAATCAAGAGAAGAGGTTTACCTTTCGCTCATCGCTTGGCATCCTTTCTTAAAGATATAGAAGGAGTAGATATTCCGGTAGGAAGCCTTGATATTACTCCCTACAGAGATGATAGCAAAAAGTCCGAGGGCTCTCCTCTCGGTTCCGATATACCTTTCTCCCTTGAGAATAAAAAGGTCCTCCTCGTGGATGAGGTCCTTTTCACGGGAAGAACCGTCAGGGCGGCTATGGACGCGATAATAGATTATGGCAGACCCTCCGCAATCCAGCTTGCTGTGCTCGTGGATAGAGGACATAGGGAACTTCCAATAAGGGCTGATTTCGTTGGCAAGAATATCCCCACATCTCGCAGCGAGAGAGTAGAGGTTCTTTGGAAGGAACTCGACGGCGTTGACGGCGTTTACCTTTTGGAGGAAGAGGAGAAGTGAAACATCTACTCGGTTTAGAGGATTTGTCAAAAGAGGAGATTCTCCAGCTGTTGGAAAAAGGAAACGGATTCAGACAATGGTTAGATTGCGAATATCTATCAACCAGAACTGCGTTATCCGATTTAAAGGGTAGGAAAATTTGCCTCTTATTCTATGAACCTTCAACTCGCACGCGCCATTCCTTTGAGATAGCAGGACGCCTGCTTGGTGCCGATGTTTCCAGTTTCACAATCGCCGTTTCAAGCGTTCAGAAGGGCGAATCTTTTAAGGATACACTCCTTACTCTTGAAAGTATGGGCTTTGAGCTTTTCGTCATTCGCCACAGCTCTTCAGGAGCCTGCCTCTACGCAAGCAGTCATCTCAAAAGAGCAAAAGTTGTTAACGCGGGCGATGGAATGCACGAACACCCTACACAAACCCTTCTTGACCTTCTTACTATATTTAGAGAGAAAGGGAAAGTTGAAGGAATGAAGATAGCCATTGTGGGCGACATCCTCCACAGCAGAGTAGCTCGTTCGGCTATTCACGCCTTTAGTAAACTAAATTGGGATATTCGCCTCTGCGCACCCCCTACTCTTTTGCCGGCAAAAATAGAAAAATTTCCCGTCAAGCTATTTTACAACCTTGAAGATGCTATAAAAGGGGTAGATGTAATCTATATGCTTCGTATTCAGAGAGAAAGACAGAAAGAACAATTCTTCCCTTCCATTGAAGAATATTCCCGTCTTTTCGGTTTGACCCATCTACACAAGTCCCTTGCACCGCACGCGATGATTATGCATCCCGGACCAGTAAACAGAGGAGTTGAAATGGAGGGGGCTGTCGTTGATTGCGAGGATTCCTTTATCCTTGAACAGGTGCGAAATGGCGTTGCGATAAGAATGGCGGTCTTACATTCCTTATTGGGTGAAGAGGAATGGACCTGTTAATTAAAAAAGGTAGAATAATAGACCCATCCTCCAAACTTGACAAGATCGCCGACATCCTCATAGAGGATGGAACCATAAAGGCAATTGAGGAAAATATCCCTAAAAAAGATATTTCGGTTTGGGATGCGAATGGGAAACTCGTCCTTCCTGCCTTCGTGGACCTTCATTGCCATTTAAGAGAACCTGGGCAGGAACATAAGGAGACTTTGACGAGCGGCGCTATGGCAGGTGTAGCAGGGGGCTTCTGCACCCTTTTCGCTATGCCCAACACTTCACCACCTTTAGATGATAAGACGAGAATATCATATGTCTTGAAAAAATCGGAGGATTTACCCCTATATGTTTTCCCCATTGGTGCTCTTACTCAGGGAATGAAGGAGGAGCAACTCTCACCCATAGCCGAGTTGGCGGAAGCAGGAGCTAAAGCCCTCTCTGATGATGGACATCCAATCCAAAATAGCAATCTCTTGCGAAATGCTCTTCTCTATGCAAAGATGTTCAAACTGCCTGTTATGCTCCATTGCGAAGATATCTCCCTTTCCCGGGGAGGAGTCGCTAACGAGGGATATACCTCCACCCGCCTCGGTCTACGGGGAATTCCCAAATCCGCCGAGGAAGTCGGTGTTGCCAGGGCAATCATCCTGGCATTAGAAACGGGGAGCAGGGTGCATATATGCCACATATCCACGAAAAGGTCTCTGGAATTGGTTAAATGGGGAAAGGAGAAAGGCGCGCCAATCACCTGTGAGGTAACACCCCATCACCTCATTCTCACGGATGAAGCCATTGAGGGATATAATACAAGGGCGAAATGTAACCCTCCACTCCGAACGGAAGAGGATCGGATAGCGCTAATAGAGGGACTTCTGGACGGGACGATAGATTGCATCGCTACAGACCACGCTCCCCATTCTCCCGATGAGTGGGATGTTGAATTCGATTTAGCCCCCTTCGGCATAGCGGGATTGGAAACAAGCTTTCCCATTCTTTATACACATCTCGTTGAACCGGGATTTATACCTCTTGAATTGCTTGTTGATAAAATGTCAACCTCTCCAGCTAAGCTTATGGGATTGGAACAAGGTAAGATTGAGGTGGGGAAAGAAGCAAATCTAACAATTATAGATACAGAAGTTAAGGAAGTCAGAACAGTAAATCTATTTTCTAAAGGCAAAAACAATCCCTTTGTGGGTTGGAAACTGAAAGGTTTTCCTTGCCTAACAATCTGCAAAGGCAAAATAGTTTTCGAAAGGAGGGAATTTTTATGAGATCTTTGCTTCTTGTGTTCACGCTTTTACCTTTCGTATTCGGCGCCACTCTTTCTCCCAATTCCCCGTTCGGAATGGGCATTTACTTCGGCAACCGTTATTCGCCCGATGAAATGAAAAAAGCAGGCAAGATGGCGCAGGATATCGGTGTTAAATGGTCCCGGGAGGAGTTTTCCTGGGGAGTAATTCAACCGGAGAGGGACAAATGGGATTTCAGCAGATACGATATGGCTGTTGATACAGCTTATGAGAACGGTATATCCCTTTTCGGTCTGCTTGACTATTGCGCTACCTGGGCGAGCACTGCCCCAGAGGGAGCAGAAAGACCCTGGTTCTGGCTACCTCGACTTGAGGACTGGCAAAAATATGTAAAAACTACTGTAAACCGATATAAGGATAAAATCAAATACTGGGAAATATGGAACGAACCAAACATCCCCACTTTCTGGCAGCCAAAACCAAACCCAGATGAGTACTTTTCCCTTCTTCAGGCTTCTTATACTACCATAAAACAGGTTGACCCAACCGCAAAAGTTATAGGTGTTTGTAGCGCTGGCACAGACTTTGATTTCATAGAGGCAGTGCTCAACAAAGGTGGGGGTAAATATATGGATATCATTTCCGTCCATCCATATAGATGGCCCTCCACACCGGAGGAAACAGGTTTCCTCGCTGAAATGCTCAAACTACGCTCCACTCTTCAGCGTTATGGATTGAACATACCCATATGGATAACAGAAGTAGGCTGGCCGACTCACGATAAGGGTGTCAGCGAAGATGTTCAGGCAAGGATGCTCGTGCGGACATATGTGATTGCTATTGGTAGCAAGCTTGTTGATAAAGTATTCTGGTACGATTACCGCGATGATGGGAATAACCCATCTGACCCTGAACAAAATTTCGGCATCATAAGGAGGGACTTCACGTCCAAAAAGGCATATAACGCCTACAAGGTTATGACCAAACTTCTTGAGGGCAAAACCCCAGAGGGTAAAGTAGACCTATGGGATGATAATCTTTGGGGTTTTGCCTTTGCAAAGGGAAATACTCTCACCTTAGTTCTATGGGCGGCAAAAGAAGAGGGAACGGTTAACCTATTAACCAAGGCGAAGAAGGTAAAAGTCTACGATATGCTCGGGAAAGTGAAGGAAATATCACCCAAAGAGGGCAAGTTACTGCTAAATCTATCGGAAGAACCGATTTATGTTGAGGGACTTGAGAAAGCAGAGGTTGGCAGTCCGCCAGTGCAATTCCTTACCTCACGTTTCCGAGCAACGGGAGGAACGGAAAACGAGGTTTCCGTCCTCGTGGAGAACCTCTTCAACAAACCTGCACAGGGAATGGTATCACTCGTCCTTCCAGAGGGTTGGGAAGCAACTCCCAAAGAAAAGGATTATCAACTTCCTGCGGGCGATTATCAATACTTGAGCTTCAAGATAAAACCACCTATGAACGCCTCTGGCGACTACTTGCTGAAAGCTGTTCTCCAAACAAAGGATGGCTTGAAGGCGTCAGCATCAGCCACTATACAGATAACCCAACCGATAACTCTCGCTTTCCAACCCGTCCTCTCAGCATCCCTTTCTCCTGCCCTTGACCTCATAATAAGAAATCGGACCTCCCAAACCTTGAAAGGGACACTCTCCATTTCCTCCGATGAATTGGGTCTGAAGGATGAAAAGGAAATCTCTCTGAATCCTGGTGACAACAAATTCTCCTATCAAATTGGAGCATCCATACAATTTGATAAGCCTTACGATGTCAAAGCTACTTTGCAAATTGAACAGCTAACATCTACGCTGGAAAGGCTAGTCACCTTCTATCCTTGCATCAAGACGAAGAAGGCACCGGTAATTGATGGCGAGTTCTCCCCTCAGGAATGGGCAGAAGCCATTCCCATAAGGATCGACCTCCACGGCATAAAGGAGGGGGATTGGAAAGGACCAGAGGACCTCTCCGCAACAGCTTATTTCCTTTGGGATGACGAACAGGCATACTTCGCAATGAGAGTAGTGGATGATGTCTTCAACCAACCCTATCTCGGTGGCGACATCTGGCAAGGGGATAGCGTGCAAATAGGGCTTGCCCTCTCTCCCTTGGAAGATGTCCAAGGGGTATTCTACGCAGAGGGTGGACTTGCTTTGACCCAGAGAGGTAAGTTGCTATGGGTATGGCATGCACCCGGCATTCCTTTTGAAGGAGAATTCAACGAGCTGAATTTCTCAATTCGCAGGCAAGGGAACGAAATAATATACGAAGCAGCCATTCCTTATCGTGAAATCAATTTCACGCTAAGCTCGGGAAGTTGGATAGGATTGGATATAATGGTCAACGATAACGACGGACAGGGGAGAAAATGCTGGTTAGAATGGGGCAAAGGATTGGGCAAGACGAAAAATCCCCGCCTCTTCTGGGATATGGTGTTCGTGGAGAAGAAGTGACGGTAAAGGGGGGATGTATGCAAGTTTTACAGTGAGGTTAGAATCGAGTATAATTTATTAAAATGGCTCAGCTTAAGAAGTTTTCCACCATTGGCTGGCGTGGCATATCTTTGGATGTGCCAGAAGATTGGAGCGTAGCGAGTATAGGAGGCGAAGAACATCCCGAATATATCCGTATAGATGACCCATATGGCACATCCTATGTAGAGATTAAATGGTGGAATAAACCCAAACCAACACTTATCCTTGAAGATGCCCTTGATAATTTCCTCGCTCGCATACAAAAAGAAGCTACGAAGAAGAAAATCCGCCTAAATCTGAAAAAGAGAAAAGCACCACCATATATTGAGAGAAACGACAGAGAAACAATCGTGTTTTCCTGGAGAAGCGATAGGAAGGGAATAGGCAGGGTGTGGTATTGTAAGACTTGTGGGAAGATAGTAATGGCACAGGTGGCTGGAATAACTATTCCTCCCGGGGCAAGCCATATATTATCCACCATAGAGGACCATTCCTCAACCGGAAAAACAATCTGGGCACTTTATAACTTCTATATGGAACTGCCCGAGGATTACAAACTTACCGACCAGAAGCTGATGTCGGGTTTTCTCCAGCTATCTTTTTTAGGACCTCGTAAGCAGAAATTGAAGGTGGAAAGATACAGTATCGCAGAAAGATTCCTTGCAGGCTACAATTTTTATGACTGGGCAAGAAGCGAATTTTTAAAAAGAGCGAGAGGTTTTTCAATCTCTATCTCCGAGGAGAACTTCAGAGGACATCGTGCCCTTATTGGTAAGGGTAAGCGACGCCTTTTCGGAACCATTCCCCTTATAGGTGAAGCAATGACTCTCTTTAGCTGGCATTGTGAGCAGGAGGACAAAATATTTCTCTTGGAAGCGAGGTCTAAAAAGGGTATAATAAATATAGAAGAGGTGCGTCAAGGTATAAGATGCCATTCTCCTTAAGTAGAAAAAAGGCACCCAGCTTCTCCAAAAAGGAAGCACTTAATACACTCCCTATCCGCAATCCTTATATTGAATGGGAAACAACGGAGGATGGGGAGGTTATACTTAAAGTGCCTCGGAGAAAGGACTGGCTGGGAAAATTCCTTGCCTTCGTTTTCGCACCTCCCGAGGTAAGGCAGATTTCTCTTGACAAAATAGGTTCAGAGGTATGGAATTTATCCGATGGTCAACATACATTTGATGATATCGTGCGGATTGTAAGCAAGAATTATAAGTTGACGAGGCGCGAAGCCGAAGTTGGAGTAGCTGCTTTTTTAAGAGAACTTGGCAAAAGGAAATTGATAGTCTTAGCAGTTAGAAAGGAGGAAGAGAAAAATGAAGCGAAAAGGTAAGAATATACCAGCCATTGAAAAAGAAGGAAAAATAGGCAGGATAAGCCAGCTTCCCTTGAGGGTTGCACTGAAATTTACCCTTCAGAACATACGTATACGCTTTGGAAGGGAAGTTCTTGCTGCAGGTGGCACCCTTTTGGGCACCGCATTTCTTATGTCAACTTTTATGCAAAACACGATACGCCACGCTGTGGAAAAGGAAATACCCCCAGACATTCAGGCGAGAGCCACCTGGATTGCTGTAATCGCCCTTATCGTATGCACGATCGGTATTATGAACTCAATGCTTATAGCTGTTACGGAGAGATATCGCGAGATAGGGACTATGAAATGTCTCGGTGCGCTGGATTCCCTCATAGTGAGATTGTTTCTCCTTGAAGCTTTAATTTTAGGCGTCAGCGCTTCAATAGGAGGCTCTATTTTAGGATTTATCTTCTCTTTCTTCGTTTACTGGGGCAAATACGGATGGAGCAAGTTAATTCATCACCTACCTGTGGCAGGCATTCTTAATAACTTCCTTTTGGTATTTGCAATTGGTGTGGTTTTGACCATCATAGCAACCATTTGGCCAGCTTATAGAGCCTCCAGGCTTCCAGCTGCGGCGGCTCTACGGGTAGAGATTTAATTGAAATTTGACACTAAATATAATTACGATAAAATGTTTATTTTAAGGAGGCGAAGAAAGAATGGCTGTTGCTGAATATATAGTCCGCACAAAAGACCTAGTTAAGGAGTACACTATGGGCGATACGGTTGTGAGGGCGCTTGATGGGGTTTCGCTGGATGTAAAACGAGGAGAATATATCTCAATAATGGGTCCCTCTGGCTCGGGGAAATCCACCCTCTTCAATATGATAGGTGGATTGGATCGACCCACTTCCGGCTCGGTTTTCATAGATGAAGTGGACATTGCACAGCTTGACGCCTATGAACTAGCCTGGCTTCGCTGCCGACGCATCGGCTACATCTTCCAAACCTTCAACTTGATCCCCGTAATGACCGCCTTGGAAAATGTCACCCTCCCGATGATCTTCGCCGGGTTGACAACTGACGAAGCCATAGAGAAAGGAGTGGAGCTTCTAAAGCTCGTCGGATTAGGAGATAGACTGCACCATAAACCGACCGAGCTCTCAGGCGGTCAGCAACAGAGAGTTGCCATTGCAAGAGCGCTTGCCAATGACCCTGGCATTATCTTGGCAGATGAACCCACAGGGAACCTTGACCTTCGCACAGGAAAGGAAATTATAACCCTCCTTAAAAAGCTCAATAGGGAAAAAGGAGTTACAATCATCTCCGCTACCCACGACCTCAAAATGATCGATGTTTCCGATAGGGTGGTCTGGATACGAGATGGAAAGATAGAACGCATTGAGGAGAGAGCCCAACTCGAGATCAGCGTGGGTGAAATAGGAGGAGAGGAACTCTAAAATAATAAATCCTTTTTCCCATATGTTAAACCTCCCTCTCGAGGAGGAGCTATTATTATCTGTCCAAAAGCCCGCTCGTTATATCAACAGCGAGTGGGGCTGTATTCCTAAATCCTGGCAGGAAAACCCTATCCGCTTCTGCCTAATTTATCCCGATATCTACGAGATAGGAATGTCAAATTCCGCCGTCCATATCCTTTATTACTTATTGAATAATATGGATGGTGTCATCTGCGATAGGGCTTTTTCTCCCTGGTTTGATATGGATACACTACTCGCCTCCAGAAACATTCCTCTTTTTGCCCTCCAAACCGGTAAACCCCTTTCCGAATTCACTATCCTTGGCTTCTCCCTTCAACATGAACTGAATTACACTAATGTGCTTCAAATACTCCACCTCGCCCATATTCCTTTGCTCTCCTCTCAAAGGACTGAGGAACATCCTCTGATTATAGCTGGCGGTCCCGCTTGCTTCAATCCCGAGCCTATGGCTCCCTTCATAGACGCCTTCGTTATCGGTGAGGGAGAAGAAGTTTTGAAGGAAATCATAGAGCTCCTCCGGGACAAGAAGAGCAAAAATGAAATATTGGATGCTTTGACTCAAATTGAAGGAATCTATGTCCCCAAGAACTATGAACCACTCTATAACCAGGCGGGTGATTTTCGGGGCTTCAAAGTTCATCCCCCTGCCCCGGAAAGGGTTCGCAAACGCATCGTGAAGGACTTAGAAAACAACTTCTATCCTGAACAATGGATAACCCCTTATATCCAGGTCGTTCATGACCGCCCAGCTGTTGAGATTTTGAGAGGTTGCACAAGAGGATGCAGATTCTGTCAGGCGGGAATGGTTACACGCCCTGTGAGGGAACTCTCAGCGGAAAAAATCATAAAGCTCGCTTCCTCCCTCGCCTCCTACACGGGAAGCGAAGAGATTTCGCTTATAGCTCTTAACCCCACAGACCATTCCCAGATCGAGGAAATAGTCTCCCGTCTCTCCCGTCTCCTCTTCCCTTTAAGAATTGGACTAACCCTTTCCTCACTAAGAATGGATACCCTCTCGGTAAGGATAACGGAGGAAATCCAAAGGGTGCGAAAAAGCACCCTCACATTCGCTCCAGAAACTAACCAACGCCTCAGGAATATCATCAATAAGAATATCACTGATGAAGAGGTCTTCTCAGCAGTTGAATCAGCCCTCTCCTTAGGCTGGAGCTCCTTCAAGTTCTATTTGATGATAGGTCTACCCGAGGAAAAGGAAGAGGATATAGTTGAAATAGCCCAGCTGATAAAGAAGATTCTTCAAATTGGGAAAGGACAACTCAAGAGAATCCATTTAAGCATTTCCCCATTTATGCCCAAACCTCACACTCCCTTCCAGTGGCGTCCAATGCTTCCAATTGAGGAACTGGAGAAACGAATGAAACTTTTAAGAAAACTCCTTAAAGACAACAGGATTGATTTGGATTTCCACTCCCCATATATGAGCTTCATAGAAACAGCACTTGCAAGGGGGGATAGGCGAACCGGTAATGTAATCCTCAGAGCCTGGGAAAAAGGTTGCAAAATGGACAGCTGGGAGAATTATTTTGACTTCTCCCGCTGGTTATCAGCATTTAGGGAGGAAAACATTGACCCCAATCGCTATGTCCTGCGTGAAATCCCCTATGAGGAACCTTTGCCTTGGGATATCGTTGATACCGGTGTAACAAAGGAATTCCTAATAGAGGAAAACGAGCGTGCAAGAAAAGGAATCACTACTCCCGATTGTAGATTCGCCGAGTGTGTACAATGTGGCGCCTGTCCCATTCTGGGTTCAAGAAATAAAATTGCCGCCAGAAGATGAGAAAGGTCTGCCTTACAATCTCAAAAAAAGGGAAAGCCAAGTTCATCTCACATCTGGACCTTTACCGTGCTCTGGAAAGAAGCCTTCGCCGCGCTCTTCTTCCAATAGTTTTCACTGAAGGTTACAACCCCCACCCCAAGCTCTCCTTCTTAACCGCCCTTGAACTTGGTGCTACGAGCGACTGCGAAAAGGCGATAATTTACCTTAAGGAACCACTACCCCTTACCCAGATTCAGGAAAGATTGAACTTATTCCTCCCAGATGGGATCAAAGTTGAGGATGTATCCTTCCTTAAGAACGACGAGATAAGCGCAGATAGTAGCCTTTTCCTGTTGCAAATCCAACTGCCCGAAAATGCCTCTAAAGAGGCATTTGAAAAGGCAATCGAAGAATTTCTTTCCCAACCTTCCTTCTTCATCAAAAGGGAAACAAAGGAAAAGGTCAAGGAGATAGACCTGAAGCAATTCGTCAGAAAATTGAAATTAAGCGATTTCAAGGAGGGTAAAGCGATGCTCTCTGCTCTTATCGCCATAACCCCCCAGGGCTCTGTAAAACCAAGGGAGTTAGTCCAGGCACTGAATAATTTTTTACCTGGCTTGAAACTTCTCCAAGTCCACAGAAAAGAGCTCTTCCTTAAGGAAGTGTCAAAATGAGAAAGGAAAATTTCATACTGCTTGCCCATGGAGGGGGAGGAAGACTTACAAAAGAGTTGGTAGAAAAATTGTTCCTCCCCCATTTTTCCAATCCCCTATTATCAAGGCTTGAAGATAGCGCTGTTCTGGAATTCCCTCACCTCAAGCTCGCTTTCACTACAGATTCCTACACAGTAGACCCAATCTTCTTCCCCGGTGGAGATATAGGTAAATTAGCGGTCTTTGGAACTGTAAATGACCTCTCAATGATGGGAGCTACACCACTTTATATTTCCTCAGCCTTCATCCTTGAAGAGGGTTTCCCGATGGAACAGCTGGAGAAAATCATTCATTCAATGGAGGAAGCCTGCAAGAGAGCAGAAGTAATTATGGTAACAGGCGATACGAAAGTTGTAGGAAAGGGAATGGCAGATAAAATCTATATAACAACAGCAGGGATTGGCATTATTCCCAACAATTTGTCTTTATCTCTAAAATATGTCCAACCAGGTGACCTCGTTATAATCAACGGTCCCATAGGCGAACATGGAATAGCAATAATGCTGGAAAGAGAAGGGATTTCATTAAGGGGAGATATAAAAAGCGACACTGCCCCTCTAAACGAAATCGTCAAGGAAATTCTTAAAGTCGGCGGCATCAAGGCAATGAGGGACCTTACCAGAGGTGGACTCGGGGGCATCTTGTGCGAGATAGCCGAGGCCACAAACCTCTCCATTCACATAGAAGAAGAGGCAATCCCTATTAAGAAAGAAGTGCTATCCGCCTGTGAGATATTGGGTCTTGACCCACTCTATGTAGCTAACGAAGGGAAGTTCATCGCTATCGTTTCTCCAGCTTCCGCAGAAGAAATCCTGACCATTATGAGGAA
Source organism: bacterium (assembly GCA_014360465.1). Taxonomy (GTDB): domain Bacteria; phylum Armatimonadota; class JACIXR01; order JACIXR01; family JACIXR01; genus JACIXR01. The sequence continues at coordinate 103,883 of JACIXQ010000001.1, read as the reverse complement.
GAGAGACGATGGCAAGGATGCCCAAATCATCGGCAAAATAGAAAGAAAACCAAAGGGAAAGGTAGTTCTAAGAACGACGATAGGCGGCTCCCGAATCGTCGAGATGCCAATCGGCGAAGAACTTCCTCGAATCTGTTAGCTTCGTTTAATCACCGATAGGACATTCTCCACGAAAATCTGCTCAGGAACCGCGCCCTCAATTTCCACAACATCATTAACGACGGTCTTAGGAACGCCCCTCACTCCATACTTGTTGGCTAAATGGGGAAACTCTATTACCTCTATCATATCCGCTACGATATGCTTGGATTCAACTGCCATCATATGCGCTGTCCTAACTGCCGAGGGGCAATAAGGGCAGGTGGGCGTGACGAAAACCTGGATGTGGATATCGTTCGTAAGGTTCGCCAACTTCTCCTTGGATTGAGAGGATAGAGAAGTTGTCCCCCTTGATAAATCTATTATGTCCTCAACGAGAGAGCCGAACTCATATCCACTAGGAATACCGAAGAAGCGAATTCGCGCTTCCTCCTCTCCTTCCGCTATGAGGAGAGTTGCGGGAATCTTGTCAACCTTGTAGCGGTCAGCAACTTCCTTTTCCCCATAGAAATCGTGAACCTCGAGCTTCAATTTGGGCGATAATTCAACAAGCTCTTCAAGTATTTGCCTCGTCTCTTTGCAATATTGACACTCTTCGCCAGGAACTACCAAAGGGCTTTCCCGTTGGGTGAACATTACCATTTTTACCTCTCTCTGCAGCTTTTGCTCGAACAAGTTCTTAATATACTCCCTATCCTTTTCGCTTATCAATGCCATTTTTACTAACCTCCTTTTGTTAGTCTTTTATTTTTTAACAAGAAAAGCCTTCAAAGAATCCATCAATTCTTCTTTACCTCTATATCCAACTATTTGTCCAAGCTCCTTGCCTCCTCGAAAAACTATAAGGGTGGGTGTCCCAATGATTGAAAATCTACGGGCAACCTCCTCGTTATTTCCTATATCAATGGCTATTTTACCGAATTTCATCTCTCCATTAAGTTCCTTTGCTACCTCTCTTAACACAGGCTCAAGCATCCTGCAAGCGCTACAGGTTGTTGCCCAGAAGTCAACCACGACCGGGATTTGGGAATTTATAAATTTGGAGAAATTACCAGTATCCAATTCCACGAGTATATCACTTACTTCCTTTTTAGCTTGGGAAGTAAAAGAAGGCTGGTTATTAGTTATGGGGATATTCGCTATTTGATTGCTAACCCCTTCAGAGACCTTTTCCTTTCTGCCGCCTTTTGTCGCAAGAAAAATTACAGCGATAACGATAACTACAAATAAGATAAAAGCAAAAGCTCTTTTCACCTTCATAACATCTCCTTTGTTTAAAATACCCCATCGGGGTATATTTATTAATAGCATCATTTGGATTCATCGGCAAGAAAATTCATATAAAATTAGTTAAAAATTATTTTGTGAAATAGGAATTTCTCGTTCCTTCCTCAAACAGCAAAGCATGCTCCCTCAGGAAGGATTTATAAAAGGAAAGCCAAAATCCAATTGATAACAATTTCCTTTCCTTCATCCTTCTTTTGATAATATTTTCCTCTCCCTTTCGTTTCTCAATTCCTTCAATTTCCCTGAAGATATCCATCTCCTCTTCCGTTATTAAACATAAAGGTTTAACGAACCTCGTTCCACCCTTTTGAAAAACTGGGAAAATGTCATCCTTTAGCTCCCAGTTTAATATGCTCAAGATAACATTGGCGACTTCATCCTCCAAGAGACTCCCAAGCGCCACAACACCCCCTTGAGGAATCGGTTCACTCTCCCCTACAACCTGGATCCGATAGCCCATTTCTCCAAGTATTTCAGCTACTTCCAAAGCATTATATCCCTGAACGGGCACACAAATGGGTTCATCCCTTCCAAACATTCTGTATTTCCTTATCGTCTCCTCAATTCTTCTGTATAACCTCTTAAGGAAGCACTCTCGGCAAATGACAAGATTGTAATTTTTAATTTTAAATTCAGCTTCTTTACCACATACTCTGCACTTCGCCATCCTACTCACCTTTTATTCCAAGTTTTTCAAAAAGTTCAATCAGGAACTCCTTTGACCTCTTCATCTCCTCGTCAAGATTGGGAATCCTGCCAATATCCAACCCTATAACACCCTGGAAATTATGCCTCAATAAGCCCTTCAAAATTTCCTCAAAATCTATGTTCCCCCTACCCAATCCAAGATGTTCATTCACTTTCCCATCGTTGTCGGAAAAGTGAACATAGAATACCCTTTTACCCAGCTTTTCAACAGATAGAGGAAGAATTTCCTTTTGAGCGTTTAGGTGCCCAGTGTCCAAGACTGCGCCCAGATTTTCGTCGTCCACCCAATCGATCAACCGCAATATCCCATCGGTGGTACAAATCATCTCACCTACTCTTGGCTCAAGGCAGAATTTCAAGCCCGCTTTTTTAGCCTCCTCAGCGCAGAACTTAAAGCTTTCCACCAGCACTCCCCATTGGGCTTCCCAGCTAAATCCCGGGGAAATCTCGACCTTGAATTGCAAACCGAAATCTACCATTTCCTTATAAGGTTTTTCACCAATGAATTTCAAGGGCGGAGCGAAACTATCAGTTTGAATAGTCTCGCAACCGAAGAAATTCGCCAGCTCAATACCCATTTTGAACAAATCCCTACCCTTTTGCCTCTGCTTCTGTTCCAAGCTAACTATATCGGGGATGACTGGGCAGAAATTATGAACTATTAGCCCCAAATCATCACAAAGCTTCTTCAATTCCTTTCGATTAGCATAAATCTCCTTCATATTCTCCTCTCCTACCCCTTCCAATTCTATATATCTGAACCCCAAATCGTGCATCTCCTTAATCACCCTAAAGGTATTCTCTAACGATGGTGGATAACCATATTTGCTTATCGCATATAGCCAGCATACCCCAATCCTCATTTCGTTTCTACCTCCTTTTCAATCTTTTCGTTATACAAATTATTAACAACTCTGTTCCCCTTACCTTCTACTTGGATATTTCCCTGTTTGTTCTCAAGAACGATGTTGTTGCACAGAAGAACATCGTCGCTTTCTTTCAAAAGTATTCCATAGCCCTTGTTGTTAACGCTCATATTGTTCCCTATAACCCCATCCCTTACTTTGAAACCCCAGATTCCGTGGCTCTCATTCTCCTTGCAGATATTTCCCTGCACGAGAAACCTCCTTGTCTCAGAATATGTCCCATTGAGGAATATACCGCCCTGGGAACCATTGTTGATACAGATGTTATTTGCTATAAGGCAATCATTCGCCGGATATTTTATTCCTCTCACCTCATCAGCACCTCCCATCCAAACGATCCCAGCCCAGGCGTTATCTTGGCAGATATTTCCCGTTATGCTCACATTCTCTACTCCTTCAACAAAAATTCCAATCCCACCATATTGGGGTTTATTTATCCCGTTCCTCTTACAAATATTGTCCTTCACGAGCACAGCTCCATGGATGTGGTGAATATTTATACCGTGATTATTTTCCTCCACAATGCAATTCTCCACCACGATGTTCCCCTTGCCATAAGCCACAAGAATTCCTTCACCACTACATTTACGGACGATTACATTTCTGATGAAGCAATTATCGCAATTGTTCAAGCTGATTCCGTATATCCCTGTCTTATGATATTCGCCGAGGAATTCCCCATCTATCGTCAAATTCTCTATGATTATCTCCCTATTTCCTTTCGCCTCATCCGCATTCTGGATGACCCTATTATTAGGATATTCCCTCTCGCCTATTGAAATGGAAGGCTTCAATATGGTGGCACTTCCAGCTCCCCTTAGTATGATATTTGAAGGGATTTTCAATGTTTTTTCGATCCGATATGTCCCAGCAGGCAAGAAAACTATTCCGCCGCCCTTCCTGCCAAGCTCATCCAAAACACTTTGTATCTCATCAGCTTCTTTTACAATGGAGAAATTCCTGATAATCTCTTCCTGCCCCAATAGAAGCGAAGAGAAGATAAGAAACAATGAAATGTAGCATTTCCTCATTTTATCTTGAAGAGGTAAACATCATCGTAATTATAAACTTCCTCGCTATAAATATAAGGATTGAGGAGGAATTTGTCAATTGGTTTACTGCTTTGGGGATTTCCCCTTGCGAATCTTCTGTTTACAAGGACATAGGAGAAACCCATCTTTTTGTAGAATAGAAGCATATCCTGAGGGGTCTTGAATTTCTCATAAGGAATCAAAGTATGATGACCGGGGTCAGCCCATATATACTCCCTATCCAGATAGAAACCACGAGGTTCTCCAAGAAGAGCAATTTTTGCCTCTTTAGGTAGATTTTCGTTTATGAATTTATACACATTGTAAGTTGGAAATACACTCTGTATGAATTCATCCTTCTCTTCCAATCCCAGAACAACTTTCCAGGTAGGGTACATCATCAATCCAAATATGAACAAATGGACGAGATAAGAAACCAAAAGCAAGGATAAAACGATTATGCTGAACGGTCTCCTCCACAATCTTAGCAAACGCTTAACGAGGGGTAAGGGGAGAACGACCAGTATAGGGAGCGCATAGCGAATATTTTGACTTAATAAAAACCACTGAATACAGGAGAGAGCAATAAAAGCGAAGTAGAAGGGTTCCAGAAATAGTAGAGGCAAGAAGGCTAAGAAGGCGGGACCGATTAGGACGAAGTAAGGATTTGCTCCGGGGTCGAAAAACTTTCCAGGATGAAATGTAAGGTTCCAGGGCAAAAGAATGAAAGAAAGGATATTCCTGCCCGTACCTATGGAAAGCTGTGCTTCTCTGTAAGCGGATGCTGCCTCCTTGCTCCAGTACTTGCCACCAAATAGCTCGTAGAAGAATGGGTAAACTGGATTGCCTGTGTAAATATAACTTTTGAGATACCAGGGCAAAGCTAATAAAATAGCTGGCAAGAGCAAAATCCCGATATCGTGGAGTATGGATTTATAATCCTTTCTTAAATTGAATTTTCCATTTTTATAAAAAGGCAGAAGTAAGCAGAAGGTAATGAGGAAAGATATAGCGAGGTGTTTTGTACCCATAGCCAAACCAATAGCCAAACCTGACAGCAGGATTTCCCCTCTTACAAAGGCAATAAGAGAAAGTAATACATAAAAGGAAAAGGCAAGGTCATTATAGGCGATGGTGCTTTCCCAAGAGAATAGAACCATCTGCGTCAGAAAAAGGAGGGCTAATATACCACCTATTTTGTTGTCTTCAGCGAACTGCAGATAGAGAAGCCACATAATTAATAGAGCAAAAGTGAAATGAAATAATTTGCAGGCATCGGTAAGCCCAAGACTTAGGGGAATGGTGTAGAGCATCTCCATAAGAAAGGGAAAGTTGGAATGGTGGATAAATTTAACCCAGTAGATTTTATGATGCAATAGATAAAGCTTGGGCACAGCAAGATGGTATGCGAGTCCATCCCAATCGATTGGTGGGGGAAGGACAGTCAAAAGGACCATGATGAACCAGGGCAAAAAAATCAGTAGTTCATAAGGAATATAATTTTTCCCCTCTTTTCTTTTACGTATGGCGGGATTGCGCCAAAAAGCGATAATGCTTAATAGAAACAGCAAACTTATTATTGACCATTTGTATAAAAGGGCTAATATACCGAGGAAAAAGACGAGATAGGATATCACAGCCAACCCAAGTCCCACTGCAAAAACCCCTCTTCCTCTCCAATCTTCTATATAAGGGGGACGCATCCAAGTAAGGACACGCCCCCCTACTCCATACGCTACTACAACTATATAAGCAACGAATAGAACATCCAAAAGCCGCATTAAAATTCTATCAACTTCAGCTAAACCTCTACCTTAACAGCCCTCCCTTCCATCCAAGACTTATTTGCAGCGAGGATTATGGCAAGGCTTTTAACTCCGTCTTCGTAGCTGGATTTTATCTTGCTAGGGTCATTTTTCTTGATAGCGTCAATGAAAATCCTGTCTTCCTCCCAATAAGCGTCAACCGTGCAGTTCTTCTCTATAGTCTTGCTTGGCTCAATTATCCTCAAGCGCCATCCCACTTCAAGCACGAGGTCTCGGAGGAAAAGATGGATACCTACGGTATAGCCCTGGGAGATCATACAGGAATTGGAGATGGTACCGACTGTGCCATCTTTAAACTTCATCGTTACGGTGCCTACATCGGGAACATCGGACTCGGGGATATCGGTGAGAATCTTCCTCCCATAGGCAGCATAAACCTCATCCACCTCTCCACAGAAATAGCGAGCAAGGTCGAAGATGTGGGTTGTCTGTTCCACAATCTGTCCTCCCGACATATCCATCCTCCTCCACCAATAGACACCGGGGAAGCCCCCGATCCAATAGCCGAGCACCATTCCTATAGTCTTTCCCTCAACGAGTTTTTTCGCTTCTTCCACAGTATCCATATAACGGAAATGATAACCGACGGAAGAAATGACACCATTTTTCTTTATCGCCGACTCTATTTCCTTCGCTTTTTCCAATGTAAGAGCAACGGGCTTCTCCACAAACAGGTTTATCTTCTTTTCTGCAGCGATGATTTCCCCATCGGTGTGAGCAAAGGGAGGAAGGGCAACGAAAAGAGCCTGCATTTCCTCTTTATCAAGCATCTCGTGATGGTCAGTGTAAGCCCTCCCACCAAATCTATTCGCCGCTCCTTCAGCTTTCTCCTTAACCACATCGCAAAAAGCGACCATCTCCACATCTTCCATTTTTGCCAATCGCTCCATATGAGCGTGAGCTATTCCTCCACAACCGAGAAATCCTACCTTGATCTTCATCTTACTTACCTCCTTCTCGAATGATTAGATAAACTGCCTGAGATAGGCAACGCTCTTAGGCAAGCTCTCCATCGGGTCGCCAGGAACGCCGCATTCCATCGCCATAAAGTTCCCAAACCCGATTTCCTTAAGTGCTTCAAATGCGCTCTTGAAATCGGTATGCCCCCAACCGGGAAGCAAGCGATTGGAATCAGCGAGATGGATATGCTTGAGATATTTGCCCGCCCCCTTGATTGCCTCGGCTATGTTGCTCTCCTCAATGGACATATGGAACAAATCACCCATTATCTTGACACCTTCTCTACCTACCTTTTCACAAAACCAAACTGCCTGCTCCAGCCTGTTGATGAAATGCGTCTCGTAACGGTTCAAGGGCTCGAGAAGAAGATATGTCCCTACCCTCTCCGCGTGTGCACCCAGCTCATCCAGAAGCTTCAAAAGGAGCTCCCTCTCCAGCTCATAAGGAGTATAGAGAGGGCTGAGGTCAGGAACACGGGGATGCCCAAAGATGGGAACGAAAATAACGCCTACCGCTCCAAGATCCGCTGCTGCGGAGAGGATCTCCTTGCAGTCGGAGATAGCAAGTTCACGCTGGGAGCGGTCAGCATCAAGAGGAGTTCCCCTGTAACCGGCGCAAATAGTGGAAACAGGCAACCCCGCTTTCTCCATCACCTTCTTTACCTCCTTGACCTTTTCCTTATCCCTCAGCTCACTACCCCATAGCTCTATTCCCTCAAACCCAAAACGCTTGGCGTTTTCCGCCTTCTCCAATAGGTCCCTGCCGGGAAGCAAACCATCCTGGCATGCTATTTTCACTTAAATCACCTCCAATTGATATTTTTAAAATAGCATATAAATAGATTATATGGCGTCAATTAAAAAAATAAATTTTTTTACTCTATTATATCTGCATTCCCACCTCACAATAAGCCAGCTATGTAATATTTGTTCTAAAAATTGAATTTTTGAAATAAAACGAATTTTATTTTGACTTTAAACCCTCTGAAGATATAATTGTTTACGGTGATTTTTTGATGCTTGACCTCGTTGCTGATGACACCTTAGCCAATCAGATCAAAGAGATTTGTGGAGAAAATGTCAAGAAATGCTATCAATGTGGAAAATGCACCGCTTCCTGTCCACTTGCCTTCGCAATGGATGTTAAACCCAATCAGGTTATGCGGATGGCTCAAATAGGCTTAAGGGATGTCCTTTCCTCCTCCACGATATGGATTTGCGCCTCCTGTGCCTCCTGTACAGCACGCTGTCCGCTTGAAATACGAATCTCCTATGTAATGGATGCTCTGCGCGAAATTGCCCTAAAAGAAAACATCCCACCTAAAGAGCCACGAATCCCTCTTTTTCACAAAATCTTCTGCAGATGGGTAGGCTGGTTGGGCAAATTATACGAACTGGGCTTTATTATGGAGTATAAATTGAGAAGCGGGCAGTGGTTCAACGACATACTTATGGGAATCAAGATGTTCATAAATGGCAAATTGAATCCCTTCCCTACCACTTCGCCAAATAGCGAGGTGGTAAGACAACTTATGGAGAAAACATCTCAAAGATGAAGGTAGCTTATTTCCCGGGCTGTAGCCTCCATTCAACTGGTATTGAGTTTGACATATCTGTCAGGGAAGTCTGCAAGGCAGTAGGAATAGAATTGGAGGAAATAGAAGGGTGGATATGTTGTGGGGCAACATCTGCCCATGCGACAAATCATCTCCTATCCTTAGCGATGCCAGCCTATTCCCTCGCTCTCGCTGAGCGAATGGATGTTGAGGATGTTGTCGCTCCCTGCGCTGCCTGTTTCAATCGTCTGAAGCACACAGCTGTTCTTTGCCAGGACAAGGCAACCTTTGAGAAAGTCAGAGAACTTCTCCCCATCCCTTGGGAAAATAGATTGCGAATTCGCAACCTCCTTGACCTTTTCGTGGGAATGCTTGAAGAGATAAAACCCAAAATCACGAAACCCCTATCCGACCTCAAACTTGCAAGCTATTATGGTTGCCTCCTCCTTCGTCCACCCCACATATGCCAATTTGACGATCCCGAAAACCCCACAACTATGGACGAGCTCCTAAGAGCTTGCGGAGCCCAAGTTGTGGATTGGACCCATAAGACCGAATGTTGTGGGGCAAACTTGACCATTCCCCGTTCCGACCTCGTTGTTGAGCTAACCTATAGAATCCTTAAATCAGCTAAAACAGCGGGCGCTGATGCCATCGTCACCGCTTGCCCTTTCTGTCATCTCAACCTTGACGCCCGGCAGGCTGATGTCCACAGGGTAAAGGGTGAGATTTTTAATATACCCATCCTCTATTTCACCCAGGTTCTGGGGCTCGCACTGGGGATACCAGCGAAAAAACTTGGTTTACGAAGACACCTCGTAGACCCATTTCTCATACCTACCCTAAGGAGGAGATAAGGTATGCCCCGTGTCGGTGTTTTCGTCTGCTGGTGCGGAGTTAATATAGCGAAAACAGTTGATGTAGAGCAGGTGGCTCAAAAAGCATCTACCCTTCCCGGTGTTGTTTATTCCACTTCTTACCGCTATATGTGCTCCGACCCTGGACAGGAGCTCATCAGAAACGCCATATCGGAACACAAACTTGACCGTGTAGTCGTCGCCTCTTGTTCGCCAGCAATGCACGAAACAACCTTCCAAAGGGCTGTTTCCGAAGCCGGACTGAATCCTTACTTTATGGAAATGGCAAACATCAGGGAACAGGATTCCTGGGTCCACGAGGATAGAGAACTCGCAACAGAAAAGGCTTTTGAACTGATAGCTGCTGCCGTAGAAAGGGTAAAACGCGCTCAACCCCTTGAACCTCTGGAATTCAGCGTGGAGAAAAAAGCTTTGGTGATAGGTGGAGGGATAGCGGGAATACAAGCAGCTCTTGATATAGCGGAAGCAGGTTTCCAGGTATATCTCGTTGAGAAAAGCCCAAGCATTGGCGGCAGAATGGCGCAATTTGATAAAACTTTTCCAACCCTTGACTGCGCTATGTGCATCCTTTCCCCCAAGATGGTTGACTGCTACCGTCATCCCAACATCAAAATCCTTAGCTATAGCGAGGTTGAGGAAGTCAAGGGTTTCGTCGGCAACTTTGAGGTAACCATAAAGAAAAAGGCCCGTTCCGTGAACGAAGACCTTTGCACGGGTTGCGGGCTTTGCATTGAAAGATGTCCCACGAAAGCCACAAGCGAATTTGACGAGGGGATAGGCGAAAGGAAAGCAATCTATATTCCTTTCCCCCAAGCAGTGCCCCTCGTTCCCGTTATAGATAGAGAGGTCTGCCTTTGGTTTACAAAGGGCAGATGCGGACTCTGCCAAAGGGTTTGCCCCGCTAAGGCTATCGATTATTCCCAGCAGGATACTTACATCAAGGAGAAATTCGGAACAATCATCGTGGCAACGGGAGCGGACATATTTGACGCATCGGTCTATGGCGAATATGGGTATGGACAACATCCAGACATCATCACCTCCGCCCAATTGGAGCGAATGATAAATTCATCAGGACCAACGAAGGGAGAAATAATACGACCATCAAACGGGAAACATCCCGAAAGCGTCGTCTTCATACAATGTGTCGGTTCCCGAGACGAACAGAAAGGTTATCCCTATTGCTCCCGTGTTTGCTGTATGTACACAGCTAAACACGCCCTCCTATTAAAAGAACATTTACCCAATGTGAAGACTTACATTTTCTATATTGATATTCGCGCCTTTGGGAAAGGCTATGAGGAGTTCGTAAGAAGGGTGCAGGATGAATTCGGCGCTATTTATATCAGGGGAAGGGTGGGAAGAATATATCCGGAAAATGGAAAACTTATCGTGCAAGGCACCGATACTCTTCTCGGTCAGCAGGTGAAGGTTGAGGCTGACCTCGTTGTCTTAGCAGCTGCGCTTGTTCCCCGAAAGGATGTTAAAGACCTCGCCAGAAAGTTGAACATCTCCACTGACGAATATGGATGGTTGATGGAAGCTCACCCCAAGCTACGCCCGGTTGAGACGATGACTAAAGGTATATTTCTTGCTGGCACCTGCCAGTTCCCCAAGGACATCCCCGATAGCGTTGCTCAGGCGTCGGCTGCTGCCTCCAAAGCTATAGCCATCATGCAACAAGAAAGCCTCTTTTCCGAGCCGGTTGTCGCAAGGGTTAATAAAAATAAATGTGTCGGTTGCTTTTCCTGCAAAGAAGTATGTCCCTATTCGGCTATTGAGGAAGAAACCGTACTTGAACAGACATCGGGGTTGGAAAAGAAGATAGCGAAAGTAAACCCGGGACTCTGTCAGGGATGTGGGAATTGCGCCTCAGCTTGCAGGTCTCAAGCAATTGACCTTCTTGGTTTTACATCCGAACAATTAATAGCACAACTGGAGGGATTGGCTAAAGTTGAAAGAGAATAGAGAGTGGACTCCGAGGATTCTCTGCCTTCTGTGCCGCTGGTGCGCCTATGCTGGCGCAGACCTCGCTGGTATCTCCCGCATTCACTATCCCCCTACCCCTCGCGTTATTCGCTTTCCCTGTTCCGCCCGAATGGACCCATACTTCGTTATAAAGGGCTTCAGAGAGGGTTTCGATGGAGTTTTAGTAGCAGGTTGTCATCCCGGCGATTGCCATTATTCCAAGGGCAACTATTACGCCCGCCGCAGATTTATGCTCCTTAAAGACCTCCTTCTTTTCGCCGGCATAGAACCTGAGCGCCTCCAGATAAGATGGATATCTGCCGCAGAGGGCAAAAAATTCGCCCAGGTGATCAGCGAAATGACGGAGAAAATACTCCCATTGGGTCCACTTAAGATTAAAGAAATCTCGTTAAAAAGAATCCTTGAGAAAGAAGAATTATGGCAACCCTTAGCTGGCTCGGAATAATTGGATTGGTTTTAGCCGGCATTTTCGTTGGCACTTTCAGTGGTTTCTTCGGTTTGGGTGGAGGGGTTATCATAATTCCAATCCTCACGGAAGTGTTCAAGGTAGAACCCCATAGGGCGCTTGGAACAAGCCTTGCTGTTATGATTCCCACAGCTTTAGTCGGTGCTCTCCGCCACGCTCATTACGGAAATACCGATTTGAAAATAGCAATAATAATGTGGTGTGGTTCGCTTTTGGGAGCATTCCTTGGGGCAACACTCGTTTCCCAAATCCCCGGCGGTCTCGTCAAGAAGCTCCTCGCCATTATCATTATACTTCTCGCTATCCGAATGTTTTTCTCAAAATCCTAACTCCCAATAGGGCGGAATATATCCCCTATCAACCAGCCGATGAAGAAAAAGGGAAGCACGAAATTGCCTCCCCATAGAATGATGCTCTTCCAAATTGGCAGAAGTGAAAAGGCGATAGCCAAGATTCCAAGGATAGAAAGTAGATAGGCTTTCCAAACCGATAAAGAAGTATGTTCTTGAATAGCCGATATAATCGCATAGAGAATCAACGAGCCCCAAAAAAAGGCGAAGGAGAAAATGCAGAGTATCAACCCGAGAGGCAGATATCCTTTTCCAATCCAGCTTAAAGCGAAAATCAATTCCTCGTCATGCCTACGAAGGAAACGGGAGCAACCTGAGAAAAATCCCAATGATACTCCTGCGAGAGATAAAGCAATTATGAGATTCAGGCTGAAATTGGCAAAGGGGAAGTTTTTTATAACAGTGCCAGGGTTGTGGGATATCCACCAGCATATGGGAATGAGGGAAAGCAAACCGAGCGAGAAGAGAAAAATGGAAAATGGTTTTGTTCTTATCCTTTCCTCCGCTATCGTCTCTACTCCTCTCTCCCCTTTGAGCAACTTGTTAAGCTTCTCAGCGTAAATCGGCTTATGCGGGTCAAACTGAACGGCGTAGGAATACATCTCTATCGCTTCTTTAATTCTCCCCTGTGCTCTAAAAATATCGCCCAGCAGATTGTAGGCGAATGCGTTCCTCGGGTCTTTTTTAAGCACTTCATTACAAAGTTCTACTGCGTCCTTGAGATTACCTCTTATAAGAGCTATCTCCGCCCTCAAAAGTAAGCCCTCCAAGTCAACAGGAGGTTTCGTAGGAACTTCTACAAGTACCTCCTTAACAGGGGTTTTCCCCTTCCTCAATGAATCGTAAATCCGCCTTTTCTCTGGGTCACCCAAAACTTTGTAAGCCTCAAGTATCTGGCGAAATATCTCGTGGCTGAAAAGCTTATCGGGATGGACATCAGGATGATAGCGCCGCACAAGCTCCCTGAAACGCCTCTTTATCTCCTCTGTGGTGGCTGTAGGCTCAACTCCCAAAATCTGATAATAATCCTTTACTTCTCTCACCATAGCAATAATATTTTAGCCCAAAGACCAAATTTCTCAAGGGTTAAGACTTTGGGAATATCAATTCGCTTTAATAAGCTCTCTGTTCTGAAGCAAAGAGTTCAGAACTAACCTCTGATAGAATTACACCCCTTCATTTGGTAGGAACCAGTTTCACAGCGTCCGCTACAACATTTCCATTAGCCTTATTGGAAAGGACTATTTTAGCGGGAGCATTTGGTTCGAAATAAAAACGCCCCAAAAGATGCCAGCAGGAGAAGTTCTTCGTCAAATCAACGATTTTGATGGTTTTACCTTTGGCGTGATATATTTCGAACTCAGCGTTTGAGGCATGGTCCTTATTGGGGTCCTCGCCAAACCAGACATATACATTGTAGTAACCCTTTTTCTCTATCTTAGGCGACCAAATAGCTTTCGCGTTTCCATCCCCTTTAGGGGCCCATAAACTACTACCACCATAATCGCCACCGGCTTTCGCTAGATACCACTCGCCAATTTTCTTGAACAAGGGCTCGGGGAAGCTATCATCTATCACGATGCTACCCGCCTCTTCCTTTATCTCAAAGGCAGCGTTCAAACCTATCTGAACATTGCCCTTTGCTTCGTTAATTATCCGAGAAAAACCCGTGAACCTATTGCTCGTTATCACTGCATAACGAACATCCTTTCCCAGATACACTTGGGGCGCATCCCTGTTGAAAAGACACCCGTTAACTATTACATCTCCACTAAGAACTTCTATCGCTGGCAATCCCTTGGCATCCTTATCCCAGTAATCAAAGTTGCAATTCTGGAAGGAAACTGTCCCTTTCCCTTCAATCTTTGCTATTTGATTGGATGGACCCCAAAAGGCACAGTTCTGAAGAAGAAGCATCCCCGTATTAGTAGGTGCAACCACAACTTCAATTGGGTTTTCGCCCGCGAAGCTGACGAATTCGCCATTTGTTATGAGCAGACCATATGTAGCACAATCCTCCACTAATAAGGCTATCTCAGTTGCGTCAGCACCAATTCCAAGGAAATTTCCATTGGCAACGCCGTTCTTCGTCCTTATAAAGCGATAGCCTATCTTGTAGCCAAAACAGAATGTATTGTAGACATACTCCCAATCTGTCCTCCCAATTATAAAAGCTTCTCCGTTTTTCCAGAGGTAATCCCTTATCCCGCTCTTATCATCCCAAGTCCAGAACGGCCAGAAGTGAACATTCTCCACTCTTCCAATGTCATAGCACTGGTCAATATAAAGTCCCTTCCTCAATGGTTGGGCATAAAGTCCCCGCACATAATGTCGACCACAGGGATATGTGCCGAAATCTACCGCTTGGTAGGGATTAACTATGAGAACATCTATGACCGAGCAATTGTCTCCCCTCCCCCTTATCGTCCAGGGATAAGGGCGTATGTTATCAGCCTTCTGGTTTGGATAGAATATTGTGACGCCTTTCAAGGTTGAGCTTGTGTGAAGTGTTATGAAAGGGGTGCCATTCTCTTCCCCCTCCCCTTCCACCGCAAGGAGAGTAGTCCCTTTATATTGCGACCAGGTGCTTGGAGCTCGCCAAACACCCTCAAGCGTAACATAAGGAGGAATAGATAAATGCCCTTTTATCAGGTAATTACCCGTGGGAGCGAAAACTATACCACCGCCAGCCTCTCCACAGGCATCCAAAGCAGCTTGAAAAGCCTTGGTATCATCAGTAGTACCATCACCCTTCGCTCCGAAATCCTTGACATTGAACATCCCCGCTTGCTGGGCATAAGTGAACGATAAGGTAATAGTTAATATACCGATAAGGAACAACATCTTCATATCGTTTCCCTCCCTATCAGAATATTGTTTTAGTAATTTTAACTTGACTTAAACCTACCTGCAATACATAAATTTAAATGTGAAGATAGGCGTTATCTCCGATACCCATATACCGACAAGGGCAGACCAACTCCCAGAGGCTGTCTTCCAACATTTCAAGGGAGTTGACCTGATATTGCATGCTGGCGATATTGAGGACATCCTTGTCCTCTATGACCTTCAAGAGATAGCACCAGTCAAGGCAGTAGCGGGCAATATGGACCCTTACGAGGTGAAAGAAGAACTTCCAATGAAGAGAATTATCAAAGTTGGTAGCGTAAGTATCGGTTTGATTCATGGCTGGGGAGACCCTAAAGGGTTGCCACTCAGGGTTTTAGAAGCATTTATGGGAGAGAATGTCCAGTGCATCGTCTTTGGGCATTCCCATCAGCCATTCAATGAGGAGCGGCAAGGCATCCTTCTTTTCAATCCAGGGAGCCCAACCGATAAAATATTCGCTCCTTATAACTCCATAGGTATTCTTTACATCGGGAAAGAAATCAAAGGAGAGATAATCAAGATTTAGAAACCAACTCAAGATATGAGAAGAAACATCTGGGAAACTTTAACGAAGATAACCGCCTTTCTGCTTGTAATGGGGATAGCTTATTTTCTATATAGGGAACGCCTCCATTTTGCCCTATTACCGCCACATATCCCTGTTGAATACAGAAAACTCCCGATTTACACCCTTTGGTCCCTTTTGCGAATGTTCTCCGCTTACATTTTATCATTAATATTCTCTTATACTTATGCTTATTTAGCTGCAACGAGTCCACGGCGAGAAGGAATTATGCTGGCAATCCTTGACATACTTCAGTCGGTTCCCGTGCTCGGCTTCTTCCCAGCTGCCGTTTATTTCTTCGTCAACTTATTTCATGGCTCCCGCATTGGTGTAGAAATGGCGGCCATATTCCTAATTTTCACATCCCAAGCTTGGAATATAACTTTTTCAATATACGAGTCCATAAAAACTATACCAGAGGAGATAAAGGAAGCCATCGACTTAATGAACATCAGCGGGTTGAAAAAATTCTTCATTCTCATAGTTCCTTCATCTATTCCAAAGGTAGTTTACAATTCAATGATGTCCTGGGCTGGTGGCTGGTATTTCCTTATCGCCTGCGAGATAATCGCTATAGGTCCTATGAATTACCATCTTCCAGGTCTGGGAAGCTTTCTGCAAATGGCTGTGGACAAAGGAAGGATTGACCTCGCTCTTGCTGGCATAGGAGCGCTTGTTTTCGTAATTTTTCTTATGTACTTTTTCATCTGGCAACCTCTTTCCTACTGGGCAGAAAAATTCCGCTATGAAATGGTATCATCAACCGCGGAGCCTCCACTTACCTATCTTATGTGGGTCAAAATAGCCAATATCGCCCTTATATCTTCCCTCCTTTCATTTATTCGTCGCCTAATCTCTCCTATATTGAACCTGCGTCTTAAACCCATCCAGCTCCCCTCTTCCCTTTCATCCTACCTGCGATTATCTCTCGCCACAATCATTCTCTTTTTAATCGCCTTTGGTACATCACTCGCAATCATCTCCCTCACTTCCTCCCTTGTCCAAATAGATAAGGCTTACCTATTTAAAATTCCTGCTGCCATTCTTGCATCAGCAGGAAGAATCGCTGTAGCCTATATCCTTGCATTGCTTTGGACACTTCCCACTGCTGTCTACATCGCTTCAAACAAGAGAAGGGAAAATTTCTTTATGCCCTTAATCCAAGCTTTTGCCTCCATACCAGCCATCGCCTTCTTTCCTTTCATCGTTCGTTATATCGTCAGCATAACAGGAAATGTGAACATCGCTACAATTCTTCTCATACTCACCGGTTCTCAGTGGTATCTTCTCTTCAATCTAATCGGTGGCGTTAAGTCAATCCCAACCGATTTAAGGCAGTTATCCGCCATTCTGGGCATACGGGGCTTTCGCTATTGGCGAAAGATTCTTCTGCCCGCGGTATTCCCCGCCCTCATAACCGGTAGCATCACTGCCTGGGGTGGCGCCTGGAATGCGCTCATCGTCGCCGAATGGATTACCTTTAAGGGCAAACTTTACTATGCATTTGGCATCGGTTATCTTTTAGATTATGCTACTTACAAGGCGGGCAATCTCGCCCTGATCCTGATTTCACTCGCTTCTATGAGCCTTACAATAGTTCTTTTGAACAAATTCTTCTGGAGAAAGATGTATGAGCTTGCCGAACGGAAATACAACTTTGAAGCCTAAACTTCTGGAAGTGCGGAATGTATATCGCACATACCACCACGAGGATACCAACATCGTGGTTCTTGAGGATGTTTCCTTTGATGTCTTTGAGAACGAGTTCGTCTGCTTAGTTGGTCCTTCCGGCTGCGGTAAAAGCACCCTCCTCAGGATGATAGTTGGACTCGATAGACCTACAAAGGGACAAATCCTCTATCGGGGACAACCAGTAGAGGGGGTAAATGCCAAGACAGCACTTGTATTCCAGAATTTTGCTCTGGTCCCCTGGCTCACGGTCTGGCAAAATGTGGAATTGGGTCTTGAAGCACGCGGGATTGATAAAAAGGAAAGGGAAAGAAGAGTAAAGTATTGGTTGGAAAAAGTAGGGCTTGATGGACACGAGAACGCCTATCCCAGGGAGCTTTCGGGTGGTATGAAGCAGAGAGTTGGCTTCGCCCGTGCCCTTGCTCTTGAGCCTGAGCTTCTCTGTATGGATGAACCTTTCTCAAGTCTTGACCCACTCACCAGCCAGAACCTCAGAGAAGAGCTCCTGAGGCTTTGGGGCAATAAGGAACTACCTATACTTGCAATCCTTATGGTTACCCATAGCATAGAGGAAGCAGTCTTTATGAGCGATAGGATAGTAGCAATGTCCACCCACCCAGGTAAAATCATCGGTGAAATCGATGTTACCCTCCCTCGTCCTCGCAATCAGCGGGATGAGGAGTTCCAAAAAATTGTGGACAAGGTCTATGCCATTATAGTATGATAAGAAAGGAGGTTGCTTGCTATGGATGGTGAACCTCTGCCAAGTGCGGAGGTAGAACAAATTATAGGTTTATTGGAAATACTTGATGATTTAGGAGGCAAGGAGGATATTCCAAAACTGGCTCGGAGTTTACAATTTGAGCTGGATGACCTCCTGCCTGTAATAAGAGCAGCTGAACTCCTCGGCTTCGTCGTCGCCGAAGGCGGCGACATAGAGATAACCGATTGGGGCTACGAATTCCTGCGGGGAAATATCCAGGAAAGAAAGGAGATATTTGCCAGGGCGGTAATGGAAGTCCCCTGGATGAAGAAGATCCTTGAGTTGCTAAAAGCAAATAAGGGAAAACCCCTCCAAAAAGATGAAGTCCTTGAAATATTCCTGGAAGATTTGTCCGAAGAGGAAGCTGACCTCCTTCTGCGCACAGCGATAAGCTGGGGACGCTACGCCGAGCTCTTCGGATATGACCAGGACGAAGAAACCCTCTTCCTGGACATAGATGAGGAAGAAGATTAACCAGAAAGAGGGAAAGCAAAAATCCTACCCATCATATCCCCTATAAAAATGCTACCTTCGCTTATCACTGGGGTAGAAACACAACAACCATCTTGAGAAAGCCTTACCTTGCTAATCAATTTTCCATTTGATATGTCCAGGATGAAAAGCGTTCCGTTGAAAGAAACGCTATAAAGTTTCCCTCCCGCAATCACTGGGCGGGAATTGAAGAACGATGTTCCCAATGAGATGTTCCAGATGACCTCACCCTTCGGCGAAACACAAAGCAGTTTCCCCTCCATAGAAACTATGAAAAGCTTATCCCCCGCAACAATGGGAGTAGAATAACCGAAATTACCTTCCACTTGCCAAACAATTTCGCCGTTTTCATCAAGGGCTAACAGACCGCCCTTTTTACTGCTACTATCGTAAGCCTGTGTGATTAAGATAAAATTATTCCAGGCGATGGGAAGACAAGTGGCAGGAGAAAAATAACGGGAACGTGCTGTCTCCTTTTTCCAAATTATCTCACCGTTATCGGCTCTCAATGCATAGAGATTCTTATCCCAAGCACCAATATAGAGAATACCATCCTTTATCAAGGGTTTACTCTCCAAACTGCCTCCAATGTCCTTTCTCCAGATTATGCTTCCATTGTCTGTTCTTAAGGCAAAGATAGAACGGTTCGCTGGAACGAACAATCTATCATTTTTTCCATTTAGCCGTCCCGTCACGGGCTCTGGCAATTTAACCTCCCATTTCATAGAACCCGTTTTGCATTCAAACGCCCTCACATAGCCGTTGAGAAAACCAACGAACAAAACCCCGTTCTCCACATAGGGAGAAGAAAGGATAGGCGAATCCATCCTTTTTTTCCAGACCACTGTTCTGCTCTTTCCATCCAGCGCAAGGACTTCCCCATCCCAGCTACAGGCGAAAATCAGATTGCCAGAGGCAACTAAGTCTCCTTGAATCGCCCCATTCAATTGAGCAACCAAATTTCCCTGATTAGCACTTTTTGAATTCGGAGAAATCTCCGACTGCCCCACCCTTTTAAGATTAAACTTCAACCTCGCACTCTTCTCCTTCCCATCCAGACCATAAGTAGCAACCTCTATTCCCTCGTTCTCTATTTTTATGAGACGGAAGCTGGCATCCGCATCCATTAATCCTTTGGTCATAAGGAAATTTATCCCATCTACTTGCCAAACCCTATCTGAGTGCCCGTGCCCTGTAAGAAAAAGGACCACATTATAAGGCTTCAAAATCTCTAACAAAGCCTGCTGACCAAAGAGGAAGTTGTTGGATAGCATCAATGGATGATGACAAAAAACCACTATCGGCTGGTCCTTTGGAAGTTGACTCAATGTCTCTTTCAACCAGTTAAGCTGGGAAGGGTCAATAATTCCATACTGGCTAAATGGGAAAGAGGAATCCAAACCGATAAAAGTTATACCCTCCTTGTTGAATGTATAACCACGCCTACTATAGCTTGGGAAAAGCTTTGGAGCTATTGCCAAGATGGCTCCATTCCAGCGGACATCGTGGTTACCAAGGGTGTGATAAATGGGTATGTTGAGGGCTGAAACGATGCGGGAATAGGTTTGAAATTCCTCATCCGCTCCGAACTCCGTTATGTCCCCTGTGTGGATGATAAAATCCGGCTTCTCGGGAAAAGAGTTCAGTAACTGGCAGAAGGAATTCAAATTCTTTGCCCCGCTTGCCGACCCAATATGTGTATCGGTTATATGCACGAACTGCAGTGGGAAGATACTCCCAGTGATAAATAGAAGGAGCCCAAGGAAAAGATAAAAACGCCTCATCTCTACTTACTTCTCCATCAACAAGATTGATTGAAGGGCGGAAGGAGGAAGCTCCAGCCCGATAACGGAATCCTTTAAATCCAACATCTCTTCCCTTTCCTCCCTCAAATTCGCCTTATATGCTTTCCTTACGGGCAAATTAAGCCTAACTTCTACTCTACCTCCTCGTCTCTCTGCCCGCCATACCCGAAGAATCCATCCCGAACCCTGCTCCCTTTTCTTCAAAGTCGTGAGTTCCGCTCCTTTCACCTCAAGGAAGGAATGAGGTTGAGGTGGCAAAATACCTTCTTGTGATGGGATAAACTTGCAAATTAAAGGATGGGCATATTCCCAGCCGATTCTGGTAGCCTCTTCGTTGGACAAAACATTCGGTAGGGAAATTATGGAATACCGGAAACGGAATCTCCCACCCTGTGACGCTTTGTAATTCGTATCCCAATGATTATGCATTAAATAGGAGAAGATATAACCTTTTTCAATCTTAAGTTCGTCCACCCACCCCTGATGAATCGGTTTTTCCAGGGAAAGAAGAGGCGCATCAAGACTGCACCAAACAATGGATTTGTTCCCATCATCCAAAGCCACCCATTGATGAATCGTGAACCAATTCTTACAAGCTTGGCGGAACTGGTCCTTTTCGGGTTCTACGACACAACCCGGATACTCAAGCCTTACCCTTGGTTTGTAAAAGGCGAAAGGAAAAGATATGAATACCGATTCCTTATCCAAAGTTTCCTCCTTCTCCAACTCAACCTGTAGGTCGCATCTTGGCAAGTCCCTGTAAAGGCGAAGCCGAAGGGTGAAAGAAGGCGTCTTATAGGCAGAGGAGGAATAGCATAAATCAGCAAAAACGGGTCCTACATTCTCAACCCATACCCTCCCCTTCTCCAAATTGTGAACTTCCTGTTTCCCTCCTGGTCCTGCAAGATATAGATAATCCCCCAATCTTTTACCCTCATCCACCAATTGCCTCCCGGAAATTTTATCAATAAGAGAGAATATCCCCTTCTCATCAGCTTCAACTTGGAAGAATTTATTCTCAATTTTCCCATTGGAAACGCTGAAAGCAGAAGATGAGGGAGATGGCTTCCTTCGCTCAATTCGCAGAACCTTATAGCCGAGGGTGGGCACATCCTTCAAGAAGAATATCACATCCTCTCCATCCCTCTGCCAGGCTATTTCCTCACTGCCATCAAAGAGGGCAAACTCATCCAAGGGGATTTTCGCCCTCACTATATCCGAGCGCGGAAAAGATAAAGGATTGAAAACGAGCAAAGACTCACCATCGGATGATACCAATGTAGCGAAGTGAGAAATCGCTTCCTCCCTCAACTTCTTGCCCTGTTCATAAGCATTATTAGCGAAAGCAGATTTTATCTCCCATTGCTTGATGGTTGTTTCCGCATAAGGGTCAGATACACTGCACCAAGCTCCCCAAGTATGCTCATCGAACATAAGGATATTCCGCCAGAGCTCTTTAAGCTCCTCCGTTGGATATTTAAAAGAAGGAGCGAGGAGGGAAGAAATGGAGAAAAGTATCTCTGCTTCGGTTGCCCAATTTTTCGCCTCCCGGTTCATAGCTAACTCTTTCGCCGTGGATACAGCCCCATCCTCCCAATAGGCGCCAGCGTCAAATTTATAAGTTGGAATTTTGTCTCCGTATTTTTCCTCTAAATAGCGGAAGAATTCGCTGTTTGTTGCAACGATTATCCTTGGATAAGCATATTTCTTATTCCACTCCTCTACAAGCTTCATAAATTGAGGGTCCAAGAGCTCGTTATCGTAAAATCCGCCATAAAGGAGGTAAGCATCATAGGGATAGCCCCCACCCTCCAATCCCTCAATAAGGGAAGCGATTTTTGAGGATAGAGATTCCATAGATTCCAGCAGACCTATTCCCCTCGCCCAACCATAACCTGGTGAAGGGAAGAAGAGCACCTTTCCTCCATCGGGACCCTCCCAGTAAAATGGATGGGGAGGATAGGGGAAACGAGCCCTATAGGTATTTATAGCTTCGGCGAAATATTTTATCCCTGAGGCAGAAAGGATGCTTGGCGTTGACCAGATTGCCGAGGGGACATCGCTCAGAAGTGCCGAATCAAGAGGGAACTTTCCCATCTTCGCAACTTGTCCAGCGAAAAGGCAAAGGCGGGCAAGGGCTTCAGGACTACATAGACCGGTCAGCATATTTGCGTAAAGCCCTTGAAGCGATAGATGTCCATCGCGCAAAAGCTGGAAAAGTTCACCTATTTTGTCAGGCTCTCCCTTTAAGAAATTCTCAACCTGCCAAGCAACCTCCAGGTTCCACTTGAAATTCGGGTTCTTCTTACATTCATCAATCGCTATCAAGAGATTCTCGTTATGTCTCTTATAGACATTCGTCTGCACATCCGTATAGCCTATATCTGTGTGCACGCTGGGAGCAAGGAACAGAAACCATTTTTTCGCCCTTTTCACAGGAACGGATATCTCAACATCCTCAGCTTTCAGCTTGATTTCACCGCCAGAAAGAAGACCTTCATCCAGAGGGATTTCAAGGAAATTTTCTCCCGAAACAACTTTAACCCGCATATCCTTTTTGCTTTCTTTTCCCTGGAGGGAAAGGTCAACTTCCCCTTCACCTCCAGAATTTGTCAACCAGACCTGAATGACTTGCTTTATGTCCGAATCGGTCTTTAAAAAGAAAGGAACGGACTTAGCTTTCAAAGAAGATATTTTGGGCTTTCCCAAATTCAATCCCTCCTCTAAAAGGATAGCATCGTATAAAAGCCAGCTTCCCCTTCTATTTTCTATAATGATTTCGTTCTCCCCAAGCCGGAAATCTTCGGAATGGAGGAAAATCGCCTCTACCCACTTTTGCCCCTTTGACGGGTCAGTGAGGGAAGCATCGCTCCCTCCCGGAGGTAGCTGGCGGGAAGCGACGGCTTTACCGTTCAGATAGATTACTATGAAAGGCGGAGCCGAGTAATGTGTATTGACAAAGTAAAGGAGGAGCCTTACGGAAGGTCTTGGCATATGGTCAAGCTGGAAAATAAGGCGGACAGAATGAGCTCTTGAGCCAGCCCAGAAGTCCGATGGACCCGGATGGATATAGGGGAAATCGCTTTTCTCCTTACTCTCTCCGATTTTGAAGACAACATCGTGGGGGAAAAGCTTGGGATAGCTCGCATAATCCCCCGCAATGGCAAACTCCCTGTAGGAACCATCCAACTCACCTATCTGAAATATCCTTTCCCCAAAAGCAGGGTAAATGAAAAAGAATGACAAGACCAAAGAGAGAAAACCTTTCAATCTCATAGTACAACTGATAATAAAGAATTAAAGCCTTAAAAGCAACCATATTCCAGGGAATATTTAGAATAAAGTGTATTGCTTTTTGTGGCGAGAAGATTACATAGTGGATACTTAATATAACATTTAAATCTCAAGTTAGGTTCAAAAGGCAAGCTTTCTCATTCAAGGCATATGGAGTAATGTGCGATGTAGAAAGGCATCAGGGAGGAGCGATATATGGCTCCGCCGACGGGCATGTGAAATGGCTTATGCCAAACTCCACCTTAACACCAACCAACCTCTGGGTTAATCGTTGAGCTAAATAAAATCAAGTTCTTCCAAGGCGAAAGCTTCCCTGGAAGCTTTCGCCTTGGAAACTTTTGTGCTTAAATTTTCTTGACCGAATAAGCAAAGCTTTTTTATAATTTAAAAAATTTCTTCAAAGGAGGTTGAGGAAATGAAGAATTGTCTTTTGTTGCTTATGGTTGTGAGTTCCATCTTGTTTGCTGATACTTGGAAAAGCGTCTTGGTGGCGATAACGCCGGAGGAAAGGAAGGCAGAGATAGCAGAGAAGGAAGCAAGGGTGCAGAAGTTTTTAGCTGAGCACAACCTCTCCGCCCTGCTCATCCAAGCGAAGAACAACTTCGCCTGGATAACAGGCGGTTGCGACAGCGAGATTGTAATCACCGATAGTGCTGGCTGTGCCTCTCTCCTCATCAGGAAGGATGGGCAGAAGTATCTCATCGCTAATAACATAGAAGGGCAAAGGTTTATGATAGAACAAGGGTTAGGCGAGCTTGGCTACAAATGGATAAGATACGAGTGGCCTAAAGAAAGAATTGACCCCGCTACCTTGAGCAAAATCGTCCAAAGGCTATCCTTAGGTGGACAGGTGGGTTCGGACCTCCCCCTTGCGGGGACCGTTACCGTCGGTGAGGAGTTGAAGAAAATAAGGGTTCCCCTCACACAGGCGGAAATAAAGAAGTATCGCTGGCTGGGTGCCCAGTGCGGAAGAATAATAGGGGAAATTTGCCGTGATATAAAACCGGGTATGTCCGAGATGGATATAGCCGCGCTCGCCGATTGGTATTTCCGAAGAGAAGGGATAAAGGTCACCGTCCTGCTGATAGGCACTGATGAGAGGCTCTTCCAATATAGACATCTACCACCAACTGATAAGAAGCTTCAGAAATATGCCCTCGTCAACATTTGTGCCGAGAAGTGGGGACTGATAGTTGCTCTTTCCCGCCTCGTTCATTTTGGTCCACTCCCCGAAGAACTCCAAAAGAAAATTAGAGCCTGCGCCTATGTTGATGCAACTTATATTGACGCAAGCAGACCGGGAGCTACACTTGGGGAAATCTTCCAAAAGGGAATGCAGGCTTACGCCGAGATGGGTTATCCAGGCGAATGGAAGAACCACCACCAGGGTGGCACAATCGGCTATGACGGTAGGGACCAGTTCGCCTTCCCCCACTCTCCCGTCAAGCTGATGGTCGGTAGCGCCTGCGCTTGGAACCCCACTATACGGGGTGTCAAGGTTGAGGATACAATAATAATCGGTCCCAACGGTCCCGAGATAATAACCGCCACTCCCAATTGGCCAATGATTGAGGTAACTGTCAATGGGCATAAATATCTCAGACCTGATATTTTGGTGAGGTGATGGAATTTATGAAACGCCTGCTTCTGTTCTTTCTAACCTTCAGCCTTTTCTTTCTATTTACTGGGTGTGGGAAGAAGAAAGAGGCTACTACCGCTCCAACAACCGGTGCGAAGGGCGGAAAAACCTATGTTTTTGCCCTCGTGCCCAAATCCGTGGGTAGCCCTTATTGGTCCGCCTGTGAGGAAGGGATGAACGAAGCATGTAAGGAATTGGGTGTGAAAGGTTATTTCGTCGGACCCGAAACCACCGATGTAGAGAAACAGATAAGAATCATAGAAGATTTCATTTCCAAGAAAGTAGATGGCATAGCTATCTCTCCTAACGACCCAACCGCAGTGACACCCGTCATAGATAAGATACTTTCCCAGGGAATTCCCGTCATAACCTTTGACTCGGACGCTCCCAAGAGCAAGCGTTTATGCTACATCGGAACGGACAACTATAAAGCGGGCTACGCAGCAGGGGAAGAAATGATAAAAGTGCTGGGAGGAAAGGGAAAGATAGCGGTAATGACGGGTAGCCTGGGAGCATTTAATCTCAATGAGAGGATAAGGGGTTTCAAAGACGCCCTCAAGAAGGCACCGGGGATTAAAATCATAACCACCCAAGCTAACAACGATGATGAGGAGCTCTGCTTCTCACAGGCTGAAAGCATCCTTCAAGCCCACCCTGACCTCGCTGGATTCTTCGGGGTCAGCGGAACAGGTGGTCCTGGCTCGGCAAGAGCAGTGAAGGCAGCTAACAAAGTTGGCAAAGTCAAGATAGTATGCTTTGATACAGTCCCGATGACCATCCAATTCATCAAGGAGGGAGTCATTCAAGCAACAATCGCCCAAAAGCCAAAGATGATGGGCTACCTCGCCGTGAAAACCCTCTACGAGATGGCGAAATCTGGCAAATTGGAAAAGATTCCAGATATTGATACAGGAATTACCGTTGTCACGAAAGAAAATGTAAGCGAGTTTGAAACTCCTCAATAGGGAAAGTTGATGAGATACCTGTCTTCGCTCTTACAAAGGCGGGAAACAGCCGCTTTTATAGCTCTTTTTCTCTTGTTCATCGTTCTCTCCATCGTCAAGCGAGAGTCGTTTCCCACGGGAGAGAATCTGGGCATCGTTGCTCGGCAGTTTTCTATGATAGCCACGATGGGCGTGGGTATGACGATGGCAATTGTTCTTGCTGGCATAGACCTCTCCGTGGGTAGCGTCCTCGCCCTCGCTGGCTGTATAACTGCTCTCCTTTTAAAGCAAGGTATAAGCATCCCTCTTGCTATACTTGCTGGGCTTCTTTGCGGTGCTTTCTGTGGATTTATCAACGGGATTGCCGTCGTCGGCGTGAGGATGCCTCCCTTCATCGCAACCCTGGGAATGATGAGCATAGCGAGAGGCTTAACTTATGTGATAACAGGTGGCTGGCCAATCACTGAACTTCCCAAGCCCTTCTTCTTCCTCGGGCAAGGGATGGTCGGTCCCATCCCTATGCCCGTCCTCGTTATGCTCTTCTGCATAATCATCGGGCACATCGTTATGAATAACACAACCTTTGGGAGAAGCGTCTACGCCATAGGAGGAAACGAACAAGCGGCGTTCCTTTCGGGAATAAATATTAATAGGACAAAAGTAATCGTATATACAATCTCAGGTTTGCTCTCAGGACTTGCAGGAATCGTTTTGACCTCCCGCCTATCCTCTGCCCAGCCCAACTCCGGCTTAGGCATAGAATTGGATGTCATCGCAGCTGTGATAATAGGTGGGGCAAGCTTTGCCGGCGGTGAAGGCACCATCATCGGAACATTCATTGGGGCAGCTTTTATGGGAATCCTCCGAAACGGGCTTGTCCTCCTTAATGTATCCGCCTATTGGCAACAGGTCGTCATCGGTGCCGTCATTATGGGAGCAGTCGCCATAGATTTCCTCCGCACAAGAAGATGAAACTGTGAGATTCCTAATCCTTATTACGCTTATGGGAAACTTTTCCCTTGCTTTTTACTTACCACAGCCCTTCGCTGTTTATAAGAACGGCGAAGCAAGAAGCGGGATGCCACTCGGCGGTCTTGGCACTGGGTATATTGAACTACTTAGCTCCGGTGCCTTTGGAAATTCCACCGTCCAGAATAATTTTCTCCATCCCACACCACTCCCTCAGGAGTGCTACCTCTTCATTGAAATTGATGGCAAACATATTCCTCTGCGCTCCGATAGCCTCAAGAACATAAAATTCTTCGGGCATTTCCCCATTGCCGAGCTCTCTTATAAGGACCCCCAAATCCCCTTTCCCCTCCAACTGAAGGCTTTTTCCCCCTTTATAAAGGGAGATAGTTTCAATTCCTCCCTCCCCTCCGCTTTTTTCAAATTCCTTATTGGGAAAAGCTCAAAACACCACAAACTGAAAGCTGGTATATCCTGGGCAATGGGAGGAAAACTAATTGGAAATCTTGCAGGTGCATTTGCCTGGAAAAAAGATTTCCTTCAACCAGGAGAAGAGCTGAACGCTTTATGCGCCATATGGGTAGGCGAAAAACATCCATCTACCCTTAAACCACCCACCTTTAATGTTCCCTGTGACTCGGAAAGGAAAACGCTTAAGGATGAAATTACAAGCATTAAGGTTAATGATTGGGGAGCTTTCAACTGGGAAGAGGAGAAAGAATTCACTCTACCCGTCGGTGGGCAAGGACATCTCTCAGCCATTTTCTTTTCACTTCACTGGAAAGAGAACTCCGCTGGTGTCTTCTACTCACCAAGTGGGCTTAATGTTGAAAATTTACAAATACTTGAGGGACTCAAGACCTCCAGGGATGGAAGATGTGCTCGGAGGAAGTTGCTAACAGAGGATGGGAAGTTAGAACTCACGATAACAGATCTACTCGTTGAGGGGGTCCTTTGGAAGAAAATCACCCTTAAAAATGTCTCTGATAATGCAATTGAAAATGTCTCCTTCTCAATTTTCGTCAATTTGGATGTAGGAGGTATAGGGGAAGCGGAGAATAATATCGGAACAGTTGAAGAAGAGGGGAATTTGCTCTGTATATCGGATAAAGAAAGGAAATTTACAGGATATATAAAGGGATTTGATGCATCTCACTATTTCCTCGGACCCTGGCAAGAAACACATAATAGGATGAGAGGGGGAAAACTGAAGAAGATAGAAACAAGCCAATGGGAAGTAAAACCAGTTGAAGATGGGGGTTTGCTTCGCCAGGAAGAGGGAGAATACGCAATCTGCTTTCCCAAAGGGAAACACAAAATAGGATATAGAATAGATGAGGAGAAGGTCCAGGTATTTGCCGAATGCGACACAAAAGAGAACAGGGAAATCTTGCTGGTTCTCAGCTGGTTTTTCCCGAATTACATAAGCACCGGAGGTCAGAAGCTCGGTCATTTCTATGCAAATAGCTTCAAATCAGCAAGTGAGGTAGCGGAATATTCCCTTACAAAAGCTGATGAGTTCCTCAGGAAAATTGAGGAGTGGCAGAGTGAGATTTACTCCTCTGAAATCCCCCTATGGTTGAAGGACGCATTGATAAATGGGCTATATCCTATCGTTAAAAATTCCCTATTCACTCAAGACGGGAGATTTTCCCTTAGCGAATCCTTCACCGGTTGCCCAATAAATGAAACTCTCGTCTGCCGATTCAATGGCTCCTTCCCGCTCCTATTGTTTTTCCCCGAATTGGAGATGAAGGTGATGAAGGAGTTTGCCAAGTTGCAAAAAGATGATGGGGAAATCCCCTTCTGCTTCGGTCCCGAGGACAATTTCTCATCACCCACATACCATCTTCAACACCCTATAGTTTCAAGCGAGTTCATCATTATGGTCTGGCGCGACTATGTTTTCTTAAAAGATATGGATTTTTTGAAAGAGATGTATCCAATAGTTAAGAAGGCTCTTTACTTCGTCAAAAATCTGGATAGAAATGGTGATTACCTTGTAGAGGAAGACCCACAACCAGGAGGGCTTGCCAATCAGTATTACGATGTTTGGGAATGGAAGGGTGTATCTTCTTATGTCAATTCTATTTTACTATCTGCATTAAAAGCAATCTCAATGATGGCAGGAATAATGAACGATGAGGAAACGAAGCGATTTGCCGATGAATTGTTTGAAAGAGCTCAGGAGCAATTCCAGGAAAAGCTCTGGAACGGTAGATGGTTCAACCTTTACAGCGACGATGTTACATCGGAGACCTGCCTCGCCAACCAGCTCGTTGGACAATGGTATGCTTATGTTTGTGGCTTAGGGGAAATCCTACCCAGGGAGAAAGTTGTTTCGGCTATAAAATGGATAGGCGAGTTCAATTGTAAAGTTAGTCCCTACGGAGTAGTGAACGGTGTCACTCCAGAGGGAAAGCCAGATGAAACAGGTAGAAATCACCAATCAGACGGAATATCGCCAGGAGAAGGTTTTGCCTTCGCAGTAACCGCAATTTACGCAGGAGAGAGCAAGCTGGGGCTTTGGGCAGGCGAAAAGATATACCGGAACATAGCGATTCTTCGCAAAAGCCCTTGGAACATATTTTTCAACTACCTTTCCTCAACCGGCGAGGAATGCTGGGGCTCCGATTACTACAGCAATATGTCCGTATGGACTTTCTGGTTTGCTATGAAAGGAGGGAAATCCTTATGAAAATCCTGTATCTAATGTTGGTTGCCATCGCCATGCTGAGAGCGATGCCGGCGATACCATTGATCGTAAAGGACCCCTATCTAAATGTCTGGCAGATGGCAGATGAACTTTCATCTGATTGGGCAAGACACTGGAGCGGCGGGATAAAGGCTATCGCCGGTATGATAAGGATAGACGAAAAACCCTATAAATTTATGGGTCTCGCAGGGCAGTATACAGATATTCCCACGCTACCCCAGAAGGAAGTGGAAATCCGTCCCACACGAACGATTGTATCCTTCGAAAATGAATCTATTCGTTTGGAGTTGACCTTTCTCACCCCTGCTCTGCCAAACGACTACAAGATACTTTCCCTTCCCATTTCCTACATAATTGCCAGTGTCAAATCTCTGGATAAAAACCCCCATAATATCCAACTCTATTTTGACATTTCAGCCGAATGGGCAGGAGGCGACCAGAATAAAAAGGTCGTATGGGAAAAGAGAAACATTAGAACCCGGAAAGGAGAACTTGTAGCTTATAAAATCCAATTAGCCAACCCGAGCATCCTCCAGGAGGTCAACGATTACGCCGATTGGGGCTTCCCCATCTGGTGCACAGAAGAAGCAACGAATTGGGAAGCTGGACCGGATAGCCAGTTGAGACCGAAGTTCCTCAGAGGTGAAAAGCTGGAGAATCGCATAGATTTGCATCAACCAAGAGCGATAAACGATAACTGGCCAGTATTCGCTTTTCAGTTCGATTTAGGAAAAGTTGGTAGCCAACCCCAAACGATTAAGCTCGTTATCGGGCATATAAGGGAAGTCTCCATCGGTTTTGCAAACGAGGTGTACTTCCCTATCTGGAAGAGCTATTTTGAAAACTGGGAGGATATGCTCCGCTTCGCCTGGGATGAATTCCCATCTATCGCTTCAGCCCTCTCTAAATTTGATAGCCAACTCCAAGAAAGAGCGGTTAAGGTAGGAGGTCAAGATTACGCAACTCTTCTCTCCCTCGCCTATCGGCAGGTTCTGGGAGCCTGCGAGCTCGTTTACAATGAAAACGGTAAATTTATGTTTATGAAAGAAATAAGTAGCGGGAGTTTTATTCAAACTGTGGATGTGATTTTCCCCGCCTCGCCCTTCTTCCTTGTCTTCAACCCCGAGCTCCTCAAAATGCAGTTGGAACCAATATTCAAGGTCAGCGAAAGCCAGGAGTGGAAGGAGCCATTTGCTCCCCACGATTTGGGTCGCTATCCGGTGGCTCTACTTCAGTCTTACGGTGCGCCAATGCCGATTGAAGAATCGGGAAATATGCTCCTTATGAGTTCCGCCTACGCCAGATTTAGCGGGGATACCTCCCTGCTTAGAGAACACTTTGATACTTTGAAGAAATGGGCTGATTATCTCGTTGAGAAGGGAATTGAGCCGGAAGAACAGCTTTGCACAGATGATTTCACAGGACCTTCCGCCCTTAATGTCAATCTCGCTGCCAAGGCAAGCGCTGGCGTGCAGGCTTTTTCCCAAATCTGCCATAAACTCGGTAGGGCAGAAGATGCCCACAACTATGCCGAAAAGGCGAAAAAGATGCTTGATTTCTGGTTGAAGTCTTCTGACGCTGGCACTCATCTCTCCAGAGTGTATGGGAAGCCGGAAACTTGGTCGCTAAAATACAACATATTCTACGCAAGGCTTGCAGGGGCAGATATCTTCCCCAAGGATATTATCAACAGGGAGATAGATTTTTACCTAACAAAGCTCAATAAATTTGGGGTGCCTCTTGATGAAAGGTTCACTTACACGAAAGCAGATTGGTTATCGTGGGTTGCCTTTATGAGCGACGATAAGGCAAAAAGGGAAAAACTGTTGCAATCGCTTGTGAGATTCGTCAAGGAGACACCCGACAAAGTTCCCTTCACCGATTGGTATGATACCCAAACGGGGAAGGTCGTCGGTTTCGCCGCCCGCCCCGTCCTTGGCGCCCTCTTCGCTCTGCTATTGCAACCTTAGGGAAGATATTTAAAAGCGTCTATAGGGAGTATACCTGCAAGTGCAAGCTCCCTAATCGCTCCTGGTATATCTCCCTCCACTTTGACAGGATGGGAAAGTATCCAGAGCGACCATTCTTCCCAGAAGCTGTATTCCTCACCAGGTTTCAAACTGACCAGGGGGCTCAGAACCTCCATCTCCAAGTAAGGAAGCTCTTTGGAATTAGTATAAACCTCAACAGAACAACCCTCGTCGGGATAATCCGCTCCCTTAAAGATTGGAAATCGTTTCACATAGGCGAGGTTATTCTTAAGATAAAGCATCCAGTTTGAGGAACTATCCAACCCTATTTTTCCTGTCTCACCCTTATATTCAACTATCACGAGTCCGTTTTTAATTTTCCATTGGGAGCTTTTGCGTGATGGTTCGTCAAAGAAATACAATCCTTCTGGAAACTTGGAATTTTTCTCCGCAGGGAAGACGACGAAGCAAGGGGTTGATACCTGGGTTACATCCCAAATGCTCCATCTGACTTCCCGACCCGAGATGTTTCTCATCCTCTGAACTATCTTTATCCTTCCTCTTTCAAGAAAGGTTATCTCCTTTATAAACATAATTCCTGCCTTTAAGGAAGGGGCACCATAAACCCTCACACCGTCCTTAATTATCTCCACACTCGCCTTGCCATAGTCAAGGAATGGGTCAGGAGGCCAACCCCATACGGCTTGAGGAGCGTTCCAGATTTTGTAACCTCCATAGTTATGCCAGACATCGCTTATGGGATAGGTTTTGCCAAACTCCTCGGGGTTTTGCCAAATCGGGTTTAGCCCCCTCAAAGAAAACTCCATTATCCTCCCTCCTATACCCGGAGCAATTACGAGCCTGCTGTCATCCTTCTGCAGCATAACTGCGTGAGGCCACCCATTATAATTTACCTGCTTGATGATAACCTGGGGAAAAACCACGCTCCAAAGCAGACAGAAGATGAAAAGCTTTTTCATTTCAAGCAATCCCTCCTTTTAGGGCTTTTTGCTTTTCAGGGAATCTCTATTATGAAACCGCCATTATATTTTAATGCGGTCAACCCTAAAAGGGAAGCGTAATGGTGAATTGCCCCTTCTGCGTCTCCCTGGTAGGAGAAATTCAACTTTGAAGATAGTGGCACTGACAATGCCAGAGGTTTTCCAGTTCGCTCGCATAGAAGCGCGAGAAGCGATATGGCATCTATATCGCTTTGGGAGAGGGAAACGAAAGGAGATGGTTTTATTCCTATGGGGAGGAAGAGGAGTCCTTCTGCCCACTTGTGATTACCACTCTGGCAGGATACCCTTATCCATTGGACTCCCTGAGAGGAGACCTGGACATCCGTCCAGAAAGAGACAGGGCTACTCAATTTTCCGATGTAGTAGTCTTTCTGATGGGGAAGGAGAGGATTCTCACTGGCAAAAACCATCCCTTGGGAAAGCAGGAGACTCAACCAAACCTTCTCCTGTGGAGAAGGTGGATAAACCATTATCTCAATCCTGATTCTTCCCTGAGCGTCGGGTGTTGTAGTTTGGGGAAGAACAAGAATTTTACCAATACCTTTCGCCGAGATTATAGATGGCGCCCTCTTCAAAGTCGGAATAGAAGGAACTACCGCCTGCCTCGCTTTACCCCACCAGGGTGAAAGGGAAAGGTATGCAAAAGCGAAAATAAGGAATATGGCGAACCCTGCGTAGGCAAATGCCCTGCTTGGTTTCAACCCACCGAAAAAGAAAACACGCAGAGGGTGCGCTTTTCTCTCTTTTCTCGCGTAATAATTTGCTATTACCTTCTGGGTAAAATAAGGGGGTGGTTCAATTGGCTTAAGAGAAGAGAGGAGGTGCCTCATCTTCTCCAATTTTCTCAGCTCCTCTCTACAAGAAGGACAAATGCCGATATGTTCATCAACGAGGAGCTTCTCTGGCGCCGATAGGTCGCCATTCAGATAATCTAACAATAGCTCTTTGACTCGGTCGCACTTCATTTCAAATGATTAGACATTTTTAGTCCTCAAAAAGTTCCCGATATTTTTCCAATCTTGCCTTCAAAATCTTACGAGCCCTGTTCAAACGAGATTTTATCGTCCCAATCGGTTTTTGCAATATCCCGCATATCTCCTCATAAGAAAAACCTTCTATATCATAAAGGACCAGAACAGTGCGATAATGGGTTGGAAGCTTCGCGATCTCCTTCTGTACTATCTCCTGTATATCTCTCCTCTCCATATCCTTCTCTACAGAGGATTCCTCATCCGGTAGCTCAATAGATTTCGTTTCACCCTCATCCTCGTTATAGCTCATCTGGTCATAGGAGAGCTCCTTGCTCCCCCTTATGCTGTCATAAAAAATATTAGTTGTTATACGATATAACCAAGTGTAAAGAGAAGATTCCCCCTTGAAACGAGGGAGATTCTCCAAAGCACGGAGCAGGGCTTCCTGCGCTATATCCTCAGCCATATCCCTATCACCACACAATCTGTAGGCGAGATTGAAAACGGGTTTCTGGAAGAGCCTAATGAACTCCTCCAGTGCGTCCCTCTCTCCCGCAAGACAATTTTTAATTAATCTTTGCTCTTCTTCCTTCTCCAGCTTCTTCATTATATGCTAATTTAATCATAAACCTTAAAGAAATCTCAAGCAATCCTTCACATAAGTATTGACTAATATTAAAAGAGTTTAATATACTATAAACGGAAAGAGGTGATGAAAATTGATTGTCCGCAAGTAGCTCGCGAAAAATTCTTAAATTTCAAAAATTAAAAAGGAGGTGATAGTAGATGAAAAGAAGGGGGTTTACTTTGATAGAATTGCTCGTCGTGATCGCGATTATCGCGATCCTGGCGGCAATTCTCTTTCCCGTTTTTTCCCGTGCCAGGGAACAAGCGAGAAAATCCGCTTGCCTATCTAACACGAAACAGATAGGAACCGCGTTGATGATGTATGCGCAAGATTGGGATGAAGTGCTTCCTACCTGGCACTGGCCCTGTTGGGGACACGACGACGGAGGATTAGCCTGGTGGGAACAACTTGCCCCTTATACGAAGAACTGGCAGGTCTTTGAATGCCCCAGCTCCCTCAGCCCGGAAAGAACCGGGGTCAGCATTTGTTATCCACAGCGATGGGGAAGACCACAAAACTCACATCCTCTTGATTACGGCTATAACGAGAGGATAATGAACCCCCTTAACTGGTGTGGAAGGGGCAATGCTTCCACCGCAAAGCTTGCTGCCATAGCTGCCCCAGCGGAGACGGTGGTGATAGCCGATGGCAGACATGCTGTTTTGGGCGCCGCCTATGATGGGGCTACAGGCATCTCCATTTGGCTATCTTTCACCAACCCCGGTCCGGGCTGGAACGACCCTTCCGTCCTTACCTGTTGTCCACCGGTAATTCATAATCTGGATGAAGCAATCAAACGTTTCAGCAGACATACAGGTGGCTCAAACCTTGTCTTTGCCGATGGGCACGCCAAATGGTATTCCGTTCCCCAGCTGAAGTTCCGCTTCAAAGGAGGCACAATTCGCTTCTGCCCAAACGATATATTCGGTCTATAGAGTCGTCTGGGAGGGAAGCCTATAGGCTTCCCTCCCAGATTAATTTCTGGAGCTCCCTTGTATTGCCTTGTCAATCCTGCTAAACTTATTCTGATGAGGTTAGAAGAACACTTCACTAAACTCCTACGTTGTCCTGCCTGTTATGGGGATATAGTTTTGGATGAGGGTGAAAAGCTTCTTTTCTGTGTAAAGTGCGGGAGGGAATATCCTCTCGTGGATGGTATACCACAAATGTTTGTTGAAGAAGATGAAAGGAGCGACTGATTATGGGAAAGGGCTTACCATTTCTCATCTTCATATCGTTTTTCAGCCTTGCGCAGGAAAGCACATCGCTATCTTTCGATTTCAAAACATTGGATGGCTGGAAAGCAAATCAAAGCATAGCAAATTTGAGAGTTGAAAATTCCTATCTGACAGGGAAATGTGTCGGTGATGACCCACAGATTTACTCCCCCCTATTTGCCTTAAAAGCCAATAATCGCCAGGTCATAGAGATAAAGATGAGAAGCGATAGAGATGGTTTGGCTCAGCTTTTCTGGTCGGGAACCCTTGAGGAACCATATGGCGGCTTCCGACCAGGAAAACGCAACGATTTCTATGTCAAAGGAGATAACGAGTTCCATATCTATCGTCTTATTCCGTTCTGGGAAGGTGAAGGGAAGATAATCCACCTTCGTCTTGACCCTCCCGACGGCGCCACTTTCCAGATAGAATATATCCAAATTAGGGAAATCCAACCCTTAGCACGGGGCAAATGGGGTATCTTTGAAGGATTGGAGCTCAAAAAAGCTTCGGATAAAGCAATCCAATTCGAAATTATAGCCGATGAAGCGGGGGTGCTTCCCTTCATAACCCCCTTCCAAGGTTCCAAATCCCCTCTTCTATCTTTCTGTCTCAAGCTGAAAACACAGCGAGAGAATTGCTATGGAGAGATAATTTATCAGGAAGGAAACGAAAGAAAATCTTACGCCTTTGATTTGATTCCCGATGGTCAGCCCCACTACTATAACATATTCCCCGGATGGATTGGGGATGTTTCATCAGCCCTCCTCGTCCTGCGGCACTGCGAGGGAGAAGGGGAATTGAGCGATTTAGAAATTGGCACTGAACCCCAAGGGGAAGAAGTCCTCGTGCCCTATTTCGGTGTTGATGGCATAGCAAGAGCTGGTAAACCTTTTTCTATAATACTTCACCTGAAAAATACGGGAAAACCCTTAAAAACGGTAAAGGTAACGCTTAAGCTTCCCAAAGAGATAAAGCTTTTGAATGACTCCTCCTCAAAGACACTCTCAGATTTGGATTTCGGTGAATCCGGATTCCTTCAATGGAAAGCCATTTGCGATAAAATCGGCAATTTCAAGATATCCGCAAAAATTTCTACTGGTCAATTCGCCAAGGAAATTACATCAACTTTAAAAATTACTCGCAACCCCTCGCTAACACCCTCCGATTATCCCCCCGAGCCCAAGATAAGGAGAAGCGAATGGGAAGTTGGAGTTTATTATTTCCCTGGCTGGCCAAGTGCCTCCAACTGGCTCCCGATAAAAAATTGGGGACGCAAACCCTTGCTTGGATACTATAAGGAGGGAAATCCGGAAGTGATGGACTGGCAGATAAAATGGTGCCTTGAACACGGGATAACCTTTTTCATATTTGATTGGTACTGGGTGCAAGGAAGCAGGATACTGGAACACGGTCTTCACGATGCTTTCCTGAAATCCCGCTATGGAAACCTGATGAAATTCTCCTTGCTCTGGGCGAATCACAATCCGCCCAAAACTTCCTCCATACCCGACCTTCTAAATCTCACCCGCTTCTGCATTGATAATTATTTCCGCCTTCCCAGCTATCTTCGCATTGATAACAAACCAACTTTGTTCATTTTCACACCTCGCCAGCTAACGGACGACATCGGAGTAGAAGGGGTCAAAGAAGCATTTACAAAAATGAGGGAGCTATGCCAACAGGAAGGGCTGAATGGTCTTTTTATCGTTGGCTGTATGCACGACTCTGATTGGGATTTACGGGTTATGAAGGAAGAGGGTTATGATGCCGTGACGGGTTACAATTACCCCTGGGCTGGGGCTGGTCCCGATGATAAAAGAGTCCCCTATGACGAGTTGGTAAAAGGGTATGAAAGAATCTGGAAAGGAATCGTTGATAAAGGGTACGATTACATTGTTCCCACTACTCCCGGTTGGGACCCCCGACCCTGGCATGGTCCCAATACACTCGTGCGGACCAACCCCACTCCCTCTTCTTTTGAAAAAATGCTACGCGCCGCTAAGGAACTGGTTGAAAAAAACAACCTCAGAAAGATGGTCATAATAGAAGCCTGGAATGAATGGGGTGAGGGTTCCTACATAGAGCCAAGTAGAGAATGGGGGTTCGCTTATCTTGATGCAGTAAAAGATGTTTTCATCGGCAAAGATGAACATCTGGATATAGTTCCCCAGGATATAGGGCTCTCACCGGTAGAAGCCGAATTTCCTCCCCCTAAGGATAGCTGGGAATTTGAGGAAGGTCTGGAAGGGTGGTCAGCCATGATGGGGATAAGCGAGTTCAAGTTGGAAAATGGCTGTCTCATACTTCGCACCTCTACTAATGACCCTGCCATTAACCTTCCTCCTGTCCATCTAAACGCCAAAGAATATAAAAAGATGATTATCAGAATGAAAGTGGACAAAGGAAGCGGAGGACAAGTATTCTGGGCGACAAGCATTTTTCCGATAAGCGAGTTTACCAGCCAACGTTTCCAACTTATAGCCGACAATGAGTTTCATATCTATGAACTTGACCTTTCCTCCAATCCCGCATGGCGTGGGACGATAACTTCAATCCGCTTTGACCCAACAGACGCCGCAGGGGCTAATATTGCCATAGATTATATCAGATTATTGAAGTAATAAACGAATTCTGCCCAGCTCGGTTTGTAAAGTTAGTTCATAACATCGGAGAAAAAGTCAAAAACTCGTAAAAGGAAAAGGGAATAACTGGGAAAGGGTCCATTCCCCTATCCTGCCTGTCCCATCGGAGGAAATGACTATGAATTCATCTGGAGCGGAGACGAATTGGGAAAGAACTTGTAGGCAGGCTCCACAGGGGGTAACTAATTTGGGAGCATAAATGGCTAAGGCGAGGAAATCCTTCTCCCCTTCAGATACAGCCTTGAAAAGCGCCACTCGCTCAGCGCATATCGTTAGTCCAAAAGAAACATTCTCAATATTACATCCCGAAAAGATTTTACCATTCCTTGTGAGTATCGCTGCCCCCACGGTGAAGTCAGAATATGGAGCGAATGAATTTCCTTGCGCCTCTTTAGCGATTGAGAGCAATTTACTCCTGTTTTCTAATAAATCCATCTTGTAAAAAGCATAAAGCAATTGGGAATTTTTTTCAAGAAGGAAAAGTCGAAGGAGAATAAATGAACACCATTGAATTGCAAGATGATATATGTTTGACAGCATTCTTGCGATGTATATAATAAAATTGAATATCAAGAAAGGAGGTTCCTTATAAATGAAAACGGATAAAATGCTGATAGGTTCCGCTATATTCTTCATCATCTGTGTGCTGGCGACCCTCGCAGTCGTTTTGCTCGCTCCAAAGCCTCCTGCTCCTACTAACACCCAAGCTACCGCCGGAATGCCCGGAATGTCAGGCAATATGCCTATGATGGGACCCGGGATGATGAAAGGTCCGATGGGAGGTAACGCCCCTGCGGGTGGTATGCCTATGATGGGACCCGGGATGATGAAAGGTCCAATGGGCGGTGGTGCCCCTTCTGGCGGTATGCCTATGATGGGACCCGGGATGATGAAAGGTCCAATGGGCGGTGGTGGCCCTTCTGGCAGTATGCCTATGATGGGGTCCGGGATGATGAAAGGTCCAATGGGAGGACCTACTCCGAAATAGGTTTCAATATTCTAACTTCCAGAGCACGGTACTTTTAAATTAGGAACATGTAAACTTTTTCATGTATAGAGGCAAAAGTTGGAGGCTTTCCTATGGGAAAGCCTCCAAAGGAGAGAGCATTAAAATTCTTGTCCAACAGACCCAGGACAAATGATTTTTCAATCGTCAAATTCTTTAAGTAAATTTTCCCTTATTTCATCAAGTTTTTGAGTTTTTCCCAATCAGCGAGGAAGCGTTGAAGCCCGATATCGGTTAAGGGGTGCTTGAACATCGCTTCCAGAACCTTGAAGGGAGCCGTAACAACAGGTGCTCCCATTTCCCCTGCCCTCAAGATATGCATTGGATGTCTAACACTCGCCACTATTATCTCCGTTGAAAATGAATAATTCCTGTAAATTTGAAGGGCTTGTGCTACGACTTGCATACCATCCTGCCCTATATCATCAAGCCTACCCACGAAAATACTGGCATAAGTGGCACCGGCTTCCGCAGCAAGGAGTGCTTGATTTGGAGAAAATATGAGAGTCACATTAGTTTTTATTCCCTCTGTAGACAGTCTCTTAACGGCTTTTATTCCTTCAATCCCCATCGGTATTTTGAGGACTATATTGGGATGCCAACTTGCGATTTCTCTCCCTTCCTCCACCATCCCCTCCGCATCCGTCGCTGTGACCTCCACACTTATCGGTCCATCTACGATTGAACAGATTTCCTCTACAAGTTCTTTGAAGGGGCGCCCTTCCTTACTGACCAAAGTGGGATTTGTAGTCACCCCTTGAACGATTCCCCAGGAAACTGCTTCTCTAATTTCTTCTATATTCGCCGTGTCAACGAAAATCTTCATAAACATCGCCTCCTTAAATTATTAGGATAGAAGGAATATGATTCATAGTCAAAGGCTTACCACTATTAATAATCTTTCAAACTTGCTTTGAACTCTCGGGGTTTATAGAATTATACTTGTGTTAAAGTAGATGATAAAGCGATTGTTATACCTTCTAACGCTAAGCACCCTTTCTCTCGCCTTTATCCCAAGAGAAAGGATTATCCTGAACACCTTACCTAATGGTCTAAGGATTATCCTCCTTCCTCGCAATGAATTGAAGCTTGTTTCAATTCAGCTTTGGATGAAGATAGGCTCCATAAACGATGGTGATAAACCCGGACTGATGCACCTTGTGGAGCATATGCTGTTTAATGGCTCAAGCAAGTATCCACCGGGGAAAATAGACGAGACAATAGAGGAGATGGGAGGAAAGATAAGCGCCGAAACAGGGCAAGATTTCACCTATTTTTCCGTAGATATAACCCCAGAATTTCTCCCTCAAGCGATTGATATCCTCTCCGACCTCGTCCAGCATCCGCTATTCCCCGAAGAGGAGTTGGATAGAGAAAAGAGAGTGGTGATAGCCGAGATCAAGGGAGCGAGCAACCCTTTCCAAGAAGCTGCCTGGAGATTAACCCACCTTCTGTTCAACAATCATCCCTATGGAAATCCCATACCGGGAAGTGAAGAAACGGTTAAAAGAATAACCAGAGAGGATATATTATCTGCCTGGCAAC
This sequence comes from bacterium, assembly GCA_014360465.1. GTDB lineage: Bacteria > Armatimonadota > JACIXR01 > JACIXR01 > JACIXR01 > JACIXR01. The sequence goes on along the minus strand of JACIXQ010000001.1, from coordinate 63,039 downwards.
TTTATTACCACCCCGATAAAGCAAGCCTGATAGTTGTTGGTGAATTTGACCCTCAAAATGTTATTGCTGAGGTTGAAAAAGCGTTTGGAAGCTGGCATAATGCATCTTTACCAACCGAACCTATTCAAGAAGAACCAACTCTTAAGAGGATTTTGAGGGCTTCCTTTCCTCTCAAAGTGAATCCCTCTTCCAACGAGGTAGGAGCGCGAAGCTACATAGCTCTTGGGTTCCCTGCTCCGGGAATTGACGATATAAAAGGGGTCATAGCTCTTGACCTATTGAACCAACTCATAGAAAATGGACAGCTTTTTGAAAATCTGAAGGAAAATGGCTTAGTATCGGAGATACGTTCTTTTTTCCTCACCCAAAAACATCCCTCCGTCTTCATAATTTATGCTTCCACTTGGAAAGATGCAATAGATGAGGTGGAGAAGGAAATCCTTGCCCAGCTTTTGCAGACAATAAAGTCGCTTGATAACGATAAGCTAACAAAATTGAAAAAGAGCCTTTTATTCTCCTTTTATTGTAGTTGTGAGACATATTCAGCCCAAGCTCATATGTTGGGGTTCTACGAGAGCTTAGCCGATTTTTCCATCGCTTGTGATTATCCCGGATTGATTGAAGCAATTTCCCTTGACGAGGTAAAAGAAAAATTGGCACAATTTATCAGACAAGATGCCTATTGCCTTGTATCACTGATACCACCAAAATGAGAAAATTTCTTCCCTACATCCTTGTTATCTTCCTATCTTCCATTCAAGCGAAAACGCTAAAAAGCAAACTACCCAATGGTTTGACCTTACTTATTACCCCAACCGAGATCAAACAGCTCGCCTATATCACCGTTTTGATAAAGGGAGGGAGCAATGTAGAAAATAACCCCGGAGCAAGCAATTTGCTAATGCGTTTGCTTCCACTGGGGACAAAACAACACACGAAAGACGAAATAAGAAAAATTCTCGAAGATAATCTTATGGATTTGGAGACTCAAACGAACATCAATTATTGGCAAATGAACATCCGCTGTCCATCCTACTCACTTCCTCAAGCTTTGAATCTCCTCAAGGAGATACTTTTCTATCCCCTCCTTGATGAATATGAACTGGAAAAGGAGAAGAAGAAAATCATCGCAGAGATAGATGCCCTCTCCATTGAACCGCTTATCATCGGCTATGCTCGTCTCTGCCAAGCTCTTTACGGTTTGAACCATCCCTATGGAAGACCAGTAAATGGCACAAGAGAAAGCGTGGAAAAGATAAGCCTTCAGGAGATTCGCTCCCTTTATCTCGCCTTTTTTCAACCACAAAACATCATAATTTCCATCACCGGAGATGTAGAACCATCTAAAATTACGGAGCTATGCTCGGAATTATTTGGGGAATTGCCGAAGGGGGAAAACAGTCCTATATCCTACCCTTTTTATCACCCCCTTATCCGCTCGCATTCCGAGGTTCTCAAACTTGACTCCCAATTCGCCTATATACTTATTGGAATTCCTTTACCCGGTATCAATCACCCAGATTATCCCGTTTTGGAATTGATAAACGCTTTGCTTGGCAAAGGGACATCCTCTCGGCTCGCAAAAGCCCTCCGTTGGAGAATGGGCATCTCCTATGATTTTGGTTCCCTTTACCCTTCTCTTTTAGGTAAAAGCCTCCTATTCGTTTGGGCAACTGTTGACCCAGAAAGAGTGGATGAAGCGAAAGAGGCGCTCATCAATGAGATTGCTTCCCTTGATTATTTAGATGCGAAAGAATATGAAAAAGCGAGGAATAAATTGAAGGGTGATTATTTACTATCCCTTTCCTCACTTAAGAAGCTATCCTTCCAACTGGCCTTTTATGAAGCTACTGGCTTGGGTTATAATTACATTGAGAAGTTTCCCCAAATAGTAGAAAACATTACTCTATGGGATGTAAAAAGAGCAGTGAGGCGATATCTGAAGGGCAACCTATTCCTTCTTCTTATCACCCCCTCCTCGTAGCACTTCCGTGAACTTCTAAAGGAATCCCCATCTTACAAAGAGGACAATCCTCTGGTTTATAAGCCTCAACTTTAAGCGAAGCAAGGGAGAAAAGGGGGATACCCAAATCCACATTCCCACCGCTACGGTCTAATAAAACTCCAAGAGCGACAACATTCACTGCATATTCTTCCAATGCGGATAATGTTTCGCGAAGTGATTTTCCTGTTGTCAATATATCATCCACCACTGCTACTTTCATTCCATTTTTCAGCACATCTACAGGTCTTATTACTCTCTTATCACCTGCTCTATCAGCAAAGGCACAGGGCAAACCCAGACATTTAGCAACTTCAAATGCAATTATAACCCCACCAAGCGAGGGACCTATGACAATCTCTATATCAATGGATTTGAGCTTATCAGCGAGCTTTGAAAAAAGGAAAGAAGCAGCTTCCGGATGCGATAGCACCTTCATCTTCTCAAAATATAAGGCGCTATGCAAACCGGAAGCTAAGAGAAAATGCCCTTCTTTTACGGCGCCTAACTTACGGAAGATTTCAAGGACTGTTTCTATAAAATCATCGCCCTCCTTTTTTTAAATTAAAATCTCACCCCCATCATCAGGGAGTAGCCGCCGCAATCGGTATCATGCCATTTGCCAATAGTATTCCAGCGTAGCTCGGCGAACAGGTTTGAACTGAAACGTGCCCCTACGAGGATATGGAACCCCGTCTTCCAGGTGCTATCGCTTGTCTTATCTTCTTCAGCCTTGAGATAATAGAGTCCCAATCCTACCCCCAAGTATGGATAATATTGGGGCTCAGGTTGCTCAAATATGGAAGGTTCAGCAGAAACCTGTGTCTTGCGCCAGGTGACAAGTAGGGGGATCTCCGTCATTGTATTACCATTGCCCGACTTGTGAAGATATTCAACGGAATATACCCAGGAAGCGTCGGGTGCCATTTGCTTTTCTGCATCCAACCCGATTAGGAACCAACTGCTACCGAGGGCATCACGTAGGTCGGAATCGCTGGGACGGAAGAGCCCGATCTTCGCCGAATACTTCAGCTGTTGCCCTATTTCTTCCTGAGCCATAAGCCCAACGACACAAAAAACTACAAGCAAAATAACCCAGCACTTCTTCAAATCAAATCACCTCCATAAATTTTATGAAAATATTACCCCGAGGAAATTTTTTATGCAAGCAATTTTTTAATGAAATCCAAGTTAAAAGGATATATTAAGGCAATTATTTGGTAAAGTTCCCTATGTTTAGGACTTGTCATCTTAAATTATATCAAATTTTTTATCATAGTACCCATAGATATCCTCCCTCATCAAGTTCTTATTTCCTTTTCCGGAAAGCATTCCCGTTCTCGCGTTGTCTAACCTCTCAAGACCTAATGTTCCTCCTTCCCTTTCGGAAAGTATCTTTTAATATATGCGAAACGCAAACTGTCCTTTTCCATCAACTCTTAGCAGATTTCATCGAGAGCCGTTATTCAACATTTAGCTCGTCTTCCTTTCGCTTCTCCCGGACTTATCAGCCCATCTTTTGCAACTTTATCCAGCCAGTGGCAACCCCCAATCTTTTCCTCTACACCCCCTCCGAAACTCTCAGCTCCCTTTTGTGGTGTCCATTTCCCCCTTTACTTGCCTACCTCCGTCCACAGTGGGTGCAAATAAAAGGTATAGAACGAGCTTTCCTCCTTAGATTTGTTTTGAAGCTTCTTCGTTTATTATTTTTACTTGTTCCAGAGAATTACTCACAATATCAGGTTCTATCCTATGTATCTATTCACCCTTTGCTTTAATAACACTTTTTTATCTCCCGTGACAAATCCTAAACAAATCATAAGTTTGGCGATGAATCAATGGCAGAGGATTTCCTGAATTGTGGCAATAGCAAGTTGGAAAAAGCAGCAAGGAATTGGGCTAAAAGCCGTGGCTACAAAATAATCAGCCTTCCCGGCGTGAGAAGCGGTCCGCGTTGGGGCTCGGCGCGTTAGGAAGGATTAGCAAAACATTCACAAAGAAGATTTAAGATTTAATTTACGCTCGCAAATTAGTGAGGGATAATCGCAAGCAAGGACGAAGATTAGCACTCTTTCAAAATAAGTTTCTAACCGCCATTTTATCCCTCCCCTTTGAGGTCAATCCTTCTATTTTGAATGCTTCGTAAAAATTCCTCTCCCATTTTGCTATTGAGCCAAAAGTTGCCCTACCTTCGGGAATCTTGTTCAATTGTGGCTTTGTTAAATAATGGATGTCGGAGAGCTTATAATAATCATTGATTGCGCTATGGCTAAAGGAAAGGAGTTCAAGAGTTGGGCTATGGTAATAGAGCAATAGCGGAAAGTTTCTTCTCTATAATAGTAATGAATCGGAGAATAAACAAAATTTGAGCTGAATATTAAATTTATGAGGAAAGCAGTTATAACTTTAATTTGAAATGGTTTTATTCAACAAAGCAAAAATTATCCTTAAATTGTCAACTTTGATAAAGGAAAGTAGGTTAACTTACCGTTTACCTTTTGGTGTTTCCCTTTTGATGAATTATGCAACAAAGCCCAACAAAACCACTTTTTAGGCTTTGTTGAATAAATGTGAGAAGAGGGAACCTCAAGGGACGAAAACGCTATCATAGACAACAAGGGAGAAAGGAAAGACTATAAAAAATGGGAGCGGGGGCGGGATTCGAACCCGCGACCTCCGGGTTATGAGCCCGACGAGCTACCAGGCTGCTCCACCCCGCGGTCCTTCACTGTATATTATAACATATTTTCAAAGCAAGTCAAGAAAGCGCTCTTCCTCAAAAATAATTTTACTTAAAAAGGAACTGTTTCCTCAATTCTACAAGAAGTATATTCCCTACAACAGATAGACACAAAAAAGAAAACCGAGGAAAGACGGAAATGTAGAATTCCATAACATATTGGACTCCCCATCAAAGTGCATCAAACTCTTATTGAATTCACTTATGTTTATTGGCTTAGCGTTTTTTCATTAACCGAAATAATCGGCTATCTGGATTAATTCGCTGAGAAGTGAGATGCAGAGGGAGAAGGGAAAGAATATTTCCAGATCCTTTCAACCGAAAAACCTGTCGGAAAGGGTCAGTCAAAATATAGTTTGACTTTAGTCTATGTTAAATTAAAATTTGATTTAGATTTTTCTTGAACATTTATTGCTGAGGAAGGTGAGAGATAGTGACATTTAGAGAGATGCTATACGCCAAAATCCAAAACGCCAAAGTAACTGATACCCTACTTCACTATGAGGGAAGCATAACCATTGATGAAGAAATCCTTAAGCAAATGGATATTTTGCCAGGGCAAAAAGTCCAAGTTTTGAATCTAAACAATGGTGAAAGGTTTGTTACCTATGTCATAAAGGGGAAAAAGGGTGAAATTGTTTTGAATGGACCGGCAGCTCGCCTCGCTTACCCTGGCGATACCATTTTAGTTTTAGCCTATAAATGGGTAAACGATGAAGAAGTCAAAAACTGGAGATATAAAATCGCTTACCTTAATGAGAAAAACGAAATAGTGAAAATAGAAGAAAGGAGCGCATAAAAAATGCCCACAAACTTGAAACGCATTTTGATTCTTTCACTTGTTTTCGGAAGCCTTATCTCCTTCGCTCTTCAATCGGACCAAGTTTCACCTCGCTCCTGGATAAGAAACTCCTTAGGAAGTATGGCTGCCAAAGGTTTGCTCAATATCCCGAGTAGACTTCTCTTCTCCGATGGCGTCTTCTCCCGAGGGGAAATCGCAATCCTCCTTAAGGATTTGATCAATAAAGCTGAGAATGAACCCTGGGACTTTTCAGATGAAGACTTCTTCGTTCTGGGTAAGTTAATTGACGAGTTCTCTCAAGAGTTGGAAGCTTTGAATGTGAATATAAAGGATGTAAAAGAAAAATTGGAACTTTCCTACTACCAAAACATCTTTATAGGAGGGAGATTTGCTGGCATAGCACATTATGATAGCGACAACGATGAGAGCGATAGCAAGTTATTGTATCGCGTTTCGTCGTTCATCCCCCTAAGCCACGGCTTCACATATTTCTCCGCAAGCAATGAAAGACGCTGGTTGGCTAAAAAACCCTCAGATTTTTCCCTCTTGGATAGCGCGATAGCTAAAATCCCGTTTTGGGATGCCGATTGGGAAATCGGAAGGGGATATGTTCGACTTGGTCCAGGCTATGTCAGCTCCGTCTGGTTAAGCGATAATCCCCCGCCCTATGATTACCTGCTCTTCAGCAAAAATTTCAAAATCGGTTCCTGGGGTTTTTTCAACTTCAAGCAATTTCATACAACTTATAGCTCCAATGGGATAAGGAGATATTATATTGCGAGAAGAATAGAAAAAACGCTAAAGGATTGGGATTTCGCCCTATACGATATCCATTTTTCCGACCAATTTCCTTCCCTTTTCGCTTTCGTCCCAATACTGCCTTTATACGCGGTGCAATATTTCTGGGAAAACGATTATAATGTCAATGTTATAATGGGTTTGGAAGTAGCGAAAAATTTCCCCAATGGAGCGATATATGGAGACTGGTTCGTTGATGATATAACCACTTATCCCCATCATGTCCCCCGCAAGACAGCTCTACTTCTGGGTGGGAGAAAAAAATGCAAGGACTTTACTTTCCACCTTGAATACTTCTATGCCGATAATGAAACTTATACACACAAGGACCCAAATGATGATTATCTCTACAAGGGCTATCCTATGGGTTTCCCCCTGGGACGGGATTCAAGGGGGATCTTTACAAGGGTAGATTTTCATAAAAATCCTCCCTTTATCTTTCAAATCGCAAGAACAACTCAACTGAAAAGCTCACCTTCACCGATTAAAATTACTGAACTAAGCCTTCTGCTCCCCTACGATATGGGCACCGACAAGTCACTAACATTGGGTATAAGACACCAGAAAGTTACAAGTGGTGGTAAGGAGGAAAATAACATTATTGGGGAGCTCAGGGTTGAATACAACTTCTAATGGATTTTTCCATCGTCATTCCCGCCTTCAATGAAGCGGGTAGGTTGGGGAAAAGCTTAGAAAATATCATTGCCTTTATGAGGAAATGGGGATATACATTTGAAATTATAGTTGTTGATGATGGCTCAACTGATGCCACCCCCGCCCTCGTAGAGGAAAAGCTGAAAAATCACAAAGAGCTTAGATTGGTTCGTCTTCCAACAAATCAAGGCAAGGGTTATGCTGTGAAAACAGGAGTTGGGGAAGCGAAAGGCAAATATATCCTCTTCTCCGATGCCGACCTCTCAACCCCTATAGAGGAACTTCCGAAGCTCTTTCAGCATATTAAAGAAGGCTACGATATCGCCATCGCCTCTCGTGCCTACCCAGGTGCAAAGCTGGAGATTCATCAACCATTTCCCCGCGAATTTATGGGAAGGGTCTTTAATTTCATCCTCAGGACCATTCTGCTTCCCGGTATTTATGATACCCAATGCGGCTTCAAATTATTTAAAGGAGAAGTAGCCAAGGAACTTTTTAGGAGACAAACGCTTAAAGGGTTTTCTTTCGATTTTGAAATTTTGTATATAGCGCGGAAACTCGGCTATAAGATAAAGGAAGTGCCAGTTCGTTGGCGACACGCTCCAGGCTCAAAAGTGAAAATATTAAAGAATGGTGTATCTTCCCTCATAGATATCTTCAGAATAAAGTGGAGGATAAGATGAAAGAAGAGGAATTTGAAAAGATGTTCCTCCTTGAAGATTTCTACTGGTGGTTCAAAGGAAGAAGGGCAATAATATCCTCCGTTCTTGGGGATTTAAAACCAGAGAGAATCCTGGATGTCGGTTGTGGCACTGGCGCCAACCTTTCCCTTTTTAATGCCAATGTTATCGGTCTGGATGCATCCTTAGAAGCATTGAAATTAGCGAAAAGGAGAAAAAGCGACGCCCAATTAATACAGGCAAAAGCTGAAAATCTGCCATTTAAAGACGATGTATTTGACTTAGTCCTCGCCCTCGACCTCCTGGAACATCTCCCAGACGATGTCAAAGGCTTAAAGGAGATGTACAGGGTTCTTAAAAAAGGCGGAACTCTTCTTGTGACTGTCCCAGCTTACAAATTTCTCTGGAGCGAGCACGATGAAGCTCTCTGTCATTTCCGTCGTTATTCTAAGGGAGAGATAGCGGGCAAGATGGAAGGCGTAGGTTTCTCAATAAAGTTCATCTCTTATGCCATAGTCTTTTCCTTTTTCCCCATTGTCCTATTTCGTCTTCTCCAGAAGGTCCTCAAAAGAGCGAATCGCACCCCCAAAAGCTCTCTAATTATATTGCCCGCCTTTCTTAATGATTTCCTTTATTATCTTCTTCTTCAAGAAGCAAAGATGATTAAAAATGGATTTTCTTTCCCTTTCGGGGTATCAATTATATGCAGAGGTGAAAAATGAAGGACGAGATACGAGAAATTCTGAAGCAACTAATAAGCATACCAAGCCCCTCGGGAGAAGAAAGAATCTTAGCCGAGAGGGTCAAAGCTATGCTTCAAGAAATTGGTTTTGATGTAAGAACACAGGAAGTCAAACCTAATAGCTTCAATCTTATCGGTGAAAGGGGGCTAAGCTCTCTTCTACTTTGCACGCACCTTGATACAATCCCTCCCTTCGGTCATCCCAACCCCTACGAACTGGTTGAAGAAAATGGCGAATTCATAGGGAGAGGAGTAGTTGATGCCAAAGGGCAAATAGCCTCGCTTCTCGTGGCTCTAAGACATTCAAAAGGTCCTTGTAAAGTAGCCTTGACTGTGGATGAAGAATTAGAGGGAAAAGGTTCGGAAAAACTGGAATTAGAGGTAGAAGAAGCCATCGTATTGGAACCAACCAACTTATCCCTTTGCATCGCCGAGGCGGGTTCCCTTGAATACGAAATAGATGTTAAAGGAAAACCAACCCATAGCGCCACGCCTGAAAAGGGTGATAATGCCATCCTCAAGGCGCTTTCCCTTTATGAGGAACTATCAAACCTTTCCTTTTTACAAGCTCGGCATCCCCTCTTTCCTCCCCCTGTAGTGAACCTCTCCTTCATCCAAGGTGGTGAATTCATAACCGTTGTTCCATCTACCTGCAAGATTCAAGTTGATATACATATCTTGCCAAATGTAAATATAGACCAAGCAAAAATTGAAGTTGAAAATTTCCTTAAAGAAAAAAATGTAAATTTCAAACTTGTGGACATCGCTCACCCTTATGAGCTTCCCGAACCTCCCAGCGTATGTAACTACATTGAAGAATTTATGAAAAGCAAGGGAAAGGACATCATCTATGCAGGTATGAGGAGCTGGACAGACGCAGCCAACCTTATTAAAAAGGGGATAAATAGCGTTGTTTTAGGTGCAGGGGATCTCTCAGTAGCTCATTCGGAAAGGGAATGGGTTAATGCCGATGATTTGCTTTTTCTCACAGAACTTCTTATCTATATTATAGATAATTACGGCAGATGAGGAAATTCCAGCTCCATCCTCAATGGCAGGAAGTGGGAGAGAAAATAGCAAGGGAAGGCGGCGTGGCACTGGTTCTTGGAGCTGTTGATGTAGGCAAGAGCACCTTCTGCGCTGCCGTAGCCTTTTATGCCCTCAACTTTTACCAAAAGGTTGCTGTCGTGGACGCAGATATAGGTCAGTCAGACATCGGTCCACCCGGGACAATCGGTTTAGGATTTGCCCATCCAGAAATGATGTCACTATCAGATATCCCTCTATCGGCTCTTTACTTTGTCGGCGATATATCACCTCAGGGTCATTTTCTTGATATGGTCGTTGGCACAGAAAAGATGGTCCGAAAGGCGTTGGAACTTGGAGCAGAACTTGTCCTCGTTGATACAACAGGGCTCGTGAGCGGTATGCCAGCGAGAAAGCTTAAAAGCTTCAAAATAGAGGCAATCCGCCCAAATCATCTTGTCGCTCTTCAGAGGGGGATAGAAGTGGAACATATTTTGAAGGGCTGGGAAAAGACGAGCTGGTTGAATATATATCGTCTTCCCCCCTCACCCCTGGCTTCCGCTCGCTCCTTTGAGGAAAGGAAGGAAAACAGGGAGAGAAAAGTTCTTTCCCATTTCGCAAATGCTTCCTTTCTCACCTTCACCCTGGACCGGATTGCCTTTCGCAATTCACCTATCTTTGCAACCAATCCCCTTCATCCTTCACTCCTGAAATACCTTGAGAGTAAATGGGGAAGAAAACTATTATGGGGAGAAGGCGATAGATGGGGAATATGGCTGGTAGGAGAAGAAAAATATGGGGGTCTATCCCCCCTTTCTCTTGAAAGGGAATTGGGCAAAAAGGTCCACATAATTACAGTGGATGAGCTGACCGATAGATATGTAGGGCTTGCAAGTGAGAACGGAGAATACATTGAGGTCGGAATAATAAAGAGCATCGGTTTCGCTGAGAAGAACCTCACTATTTATACCCCACTCCGAGATGCTAACAAGGTTTCAACAATTGTCTTTGGCTCTATGAAGATAAACCTACCGCAGAAAAAGGAGGACAAATATGTGCAAAACGAGGATATATCTGGTTAGGCACGGAATGACAGAATGGAACGATGGAGGAAAGATGCAAGGCAGGACGGATGTCCCTTTAAATCAAAAGGGCATCACACAAGCCAAACTCCTGGCTAAAAGACTTGCCAACATCCCGCTCAATGCTGTATATTCTAGCCCCCTTATAAGAGCAAAAAATACCGCCGAAATCATCTCTTTAACGCATAATTTAGAAGTGGTAGAAACAACATCTTTAATGGAAGCCGATTTCGGGAAATGGGAAGGACTAACCTTGGAGGAAATAAGAGAGAAATGGGGAAACGCTTTGGAACTATGGTATGAAGGAAAGGCTTACCCTCCAGAAGGAGAAGGAATATTGGAAATGCAAAGTCGTGTGGTTGAATTTATAGAAAATATACCCACCAGACACAAGGGAGAAGAAGTTCTTCTCGTCGCACACGGTGGACCCATAAGGGCTTTTGTCTGTCATATCCTTGGGACAATAAAACCTTTCAGACGAATTAAACAGGCTAACGCTAATATAAATATCTTTGATTTCTACGAAGAATGGGGATGGCAAATAGTGACACTGAATGATACTTGCCATCTTTCCGAAGAAATAATCAGCGAGATGGAAACAGGATATTGAAAACTGGAGGTGCGAGATGAAACCAAGTGAGAGAGCAATAGCGGCATTGGAACTTCGTGAACCTGAGGATATAGTTCCCACTTTTGAACTTGAGTTCCAACTTACGGAGGAACTTTTCGGAAAGGGAATCCACTTTTTGACGGCTGAGGATTTGAAATGCGTAACTCAGAGAGAAAGAGAGAGATTGTTGAGCAAAAACGCAGTTTTGATGGGGCAAGTAGCCCAAACCCTTGATTATTCAATCATCAGGATCAACTGGCTTCCAAACATTGAGGATGAAATTTTCACCATAAAATTCCTCAAAAAGGAATTCGGCAATGAATACCTTATAGCTTGTGAAGCGAGTGGGACATATGGGATTCCTTCCGGGGAGAATATGGAAGCGTTCGTTTATTTTCTCCACGACCAGAGAGAAGAAGCTCATAACCAGGCGAGGAAAATGAGAGATTGGGCTATAGAGAGAAGCAAAAAAATACGAGATGCAGGGCTGGATTGCGTAACTCATTGCACGGATTACTGCTTCAATGCCGGTCCGTTCTTATCACCCAAGATGTTCTCCGAATTTGTCACCCCTTACCTACAGGAAATAGTCGGAGCCCAAAGAGAACTCGGACTATATGTGATAATCCATACCGATGGCAACATTATGCCGATAATAGACCAACTTCTCTCAGCAAGACCACACGCCCTCCATTCCCTTGACCCTATGGCAAAGGTAGATTTAAAAGAGGTCAAAAGGAAATACGGCAATAAGGTCTGCCTCTGTGGCAATGTCAACTGTGCAATTCTCCATATGGAATCGCCAAGAAAAGTTATGATTGATACACTTAGGTCTATTAAAGACGCTTCACCTGGGGGAGGACATATCCTCTGCACCAGCAATGTGCCCTTCAAGGGAATGCCTTTAGAAAACTATCTATCTATGCTGTATATCAGGCAAAGATTCGCCCGCTATCCAATCGACCTACCCGCCATAGAAAAAGAGCTTCAAACCCTTAAAGGGGTAGACGAAGGCAAACCCTATTGAATATAAGCACCTGAGAGGGAGCTAACAAACCCGACTGGTGCGGTCCCTCACCCATCGTTTCGGGCGGGCAATTCGTAATCAGCAAATCCAGCGCGTTCTCCCCTTCGCTGAGGAATCCTCCTATCTCTACCTCCCAGGGAGAGGAGAAAAGAAAATCCACCCTGTTGTTGTTCACAAATACCTCAACCATATCTTTAACCTGCCCTAACGACAACACAGCTTTTTTACCAAGGTAAAGGCTGGGAAGAAAGAAGGATGTCCTATATTTGATGGTGCCAACATAGAATGGAAAACCCTGTTCAGTCCAAGAGCCAATCTGAAGAATCCTCTTTAATTTGCCAATCCTCCACTCACCCTCAAGAAAATAAAGGGAAAAATTCCCCTTAAGCATAATGTAGGGCATACTCGGATATTTGTTATGATTGAAAAGCAAATATATGTAATTCTCCCCCTCCATCACATAATCGTTAATCGCAAACTCTTTTCCTCCTTTTAATTTCTTCCCGTTTATATATACAACCTCTGGGGGATATTCAAGCCAAAGGAAAAGCTCGTTAACCATTTCCCGCAAAGAGAAAGTTGTTTGGTACCAAGTTAAACCATTAGGTTGGTAATCAGGAGAGAGGCTAGGCCAGCCTGGTTGGGGTCTTCTCGGAAAGAAAAATTGGGAAAACCAAGAGGTCTTTCTCTGGAAGCGCCAATTCTTTAGTGGTAAAACATTTGGACTAATTGGCTCTATTTCCCATTCTACCGGCAAGGGAATTGAAGGAAGAATGGGAAAAGCCTTGCCATCTACCTCTTTCCTTTCCCCTTTATGCTCTATGACCGCAAATGGAGGTTCAGGACCCACCTGGCAGCCAATTATCTCTATTTGCCCTTCCCCTACCCTTAATTCCTCCACAACGAAATTAGCTTGGTCAATATGGGCTTCTTCCCCTCTATCAAACTGAATGATGGAGAGGAATCGGGAAGGGAGCTTTTCCCTAATGATGGTTCGTCCATCCTCCATCAAAGAATAAACTGGTATTTTGACAATTTTGCCCGATTTAGCTTCCAATTTGAACGGTATTCCCTGTACCGGGAGCAACGCATTGAGTTTGACCTCTTTCTCACCGTCGTTATATATGAGGAAAAGATTCCCTCTCCGCGGATGGCATAGAACATCCTCAATTAAGGAATCCAAATCGGGTGGAGCGCATTGTCTAAATAGTTGCCTTGTCTGGCGAAGCGCCTCCCCTCTATCGGGGTTGACAGCTGGCTGGTAAGCATAAATCCTACCTCCCGATAAAGGATGAATCCTTCCTACTGCATAAGCAACCGCGCTTCCAATCCCCTCCTTCGCTGAGAGAAGATAAAGCTTATTTATATCTTCTATGTTCACTTTAAATATCGCACGAATAGCGTTCTGAAGGTTCAAATCCACTCCTTCCTCGGAACAAATAGGGAACATTCCGAGAGCTATGATATTCCCTCCTCCCTCGTTGAACTTCTCAAGCCACTGAATGGTGCTCCTTTTGAGGACCGCGATGGAGGGCAAGACAAGCGTATGTATGCCAGTTAGATTGGGCAGTTCGTCCTCGTCCACAAAAGAGAACTGATAGTGTATTTTGTGTAGCAATTCCGAAAGGTAAAAGATGTCTCTCTCGACGGACCTGAAATATTCATCATCTTCTCCTAATCGTTGATTAACCCAGAATGAAAGTCGTGGCAAAAGCATAGCCACCTTGCTTTGAGGAGGAAAACTCTGAAAGAGAAAACGAAGGCGAGCTTGGTATTGGGATATTATGGGAAGCAAAAGTTGTTCATATAGTTGAGTATCTGGGCGAGAAGCTGGAAGATAAAGTATACTACCAGCAACACCATAAACAGATAACAAATCCGTCCAAGTTTTCAACTCTTCAATTGAAGCTGACCACTTGCGTGAAAAATCGACGATGGGAAGAAATGAGGAAAGGAGAGCTGCGACGAACTCGTCAATAAAGCGATTATCAGATGGACGGATAGCAATAGCTGGAAGTTGAGAAGCTAAAAGGAATAGCTCACTCCAGCAATGCTCTTTTGTATCGGGAACAGAAAGAAGCGTTAATCCCTTTCTTTGTAAATTATTGACTATCCCTTTGATACTCTCTTCCCATATTTCATAAACGGTTCTACGGAAATCATAACGAAACTTACCCGATTTCCCATCTAAGTTAAGAACGAGGGCAGGAAAAGAAGGCAAAAAAGGATAACCTCTCCTTCGCTGAAATTCCTCAGGAAGGTCCTCTCTCCAAGGGAAAGGGTGGAAATTCAGGCTGGGAATGTAAAAACCCGCAAGAGGGGGAATGAACTCAGATAGCTCCTCAATCCAGAAGGAAATCACCTCTGAAGGGTTTTCAACTGTTTCCTGTTCGGAAGAGGATATAATAACGATTTCCCAACCGCCAGCTGGGACAGACCATTTCAGCACATTTCCCTCAACGAACTGCTTAAGCTCTATGATATTCGGTTGGGCAGTCCCGAGGTTAGAAACCGCGCCCACCCATTGCAACTTTCCTTGGAATGGAATCTCGACTATTCCCCCCTCCTTCGCAGTAAGCCTTATCGCTTGTAGTGAGGATGTGAAAGGAGTGAAGGATGGGAGAACAAGATAAAAGGGAATATTCTCTTTTTTAAAGAATTCGGCTATCTTTCTAACCATCCCCTTATGTTTTGAAGACGTTTTGATAATAAAACCAGCGCAGTAATTTTTGAGATTAGACAGACGAGAAAAGAGGTTATCAAGAATAGGGTTTTCCTCCAAGTTAAGGAGGATATAGGGGAAAGATTCCCTTGGAGGGTGAGCAAATTTCTCTTTTATTTCCATTAAAATAAATGATAACGATTTTTGCTAAAAATAAAAAGAGGGAGGGGCTATAATGTTATTATAGCCCCTCCCAGTCCCCTGAATTAGCGAGCTTACATCCCGTAATCCTCGGCGTTCCGGCAGAGGGGGTCTATATAGACATTAGTGTTGCGCACGCCACTCGCATCCATCTGTCCATCCCAATCGGGAATCTGCTCCCTCTTGAACGCCTTAACATGCCCATCAACAAAGGCGATGTTCGCGGTATCGTTATGGCGGAAAGCAACAAGATGTCTCTGATGGTCGGGTTCCTCGGGAAGATGATTAGCAAAACCACAACAACCATTCCTCATGGAGATGGGATGCCATACTACATGACATTCACCGAACATCAGCACTTTGGATGGTTGGGCTATAGAGGCAAGGGAAACTCCGTGAGGGAACCAGAAATCAGGACCCAAGCATTTATTCCAACCATAGCTCCAGTCTTGAACCTCAAGAGGAGGCATTCCTTTGCTCGGGCAAATCATTATCGCCTCGTTCTTGATATAGGGGTAAATCCCAGTGTGGCGATTGAGATATTGCACAGCCCAACAACCAGGAGTAGGGGAATTACAAAAAGCATCAGCTGTGAGGAAGAAGTGCTCGTCCCAATCCTGGGCATACATCAAGGCAGCGGTAGCTAAGTTCCTCATATTGCTCATACATTGTGACTTCCGCGCCATCTCTCGTGCTCGGCTAAAGACAGGGAATAGAATTGCTGCAAGGATTGCAATAATAGCAATCACTACGAGCAATTCTATCAAGGTGAAACCGCCTTTTCCATTACTCCTTCGCATTATTTCTCACCTCCTTTCTTTTAAGAATGATTTATCTTCGGTAATCCCGTATTAAGAAAATGGTGGAATTTCCTTATTCTTTCCAAGAGCATCCTTCGCCTTAAGTATGAGCTCCCTTTTGCTTTCAAGATATCGTATCAATCCGTTATACTTCTCTATGTTGTTGTTCAGGAAGAAAGGAAGATTCTCCGACAGCCACAAGGTCTTATAATTCTCCCTCAACTGGTAAAGGCGGTCAATCAAATTTTGAACGATTTCCTTCGCTTTATCAAGTTTCTCTTTACCCTCCGCTGGATTCTCCCGGGCGGAATTATAAAGAGAAACAACCTCGGACATACCAAGGAGCTTATCTGCCAAGAACGAAAGCCTGTTTCCAGCAAATATAAGGTAAGGTATAACAGTTTTATTCTTCTGCACTTTCCTCCCATCCTCCTCCAATATTTTAAGTGCCTTTTCCGCCCTCGTCTTTATTTCCCTTGCTTTATCAATCGTGTCCTCACGCTCAAGGGATTTCAGGGGGTCCTCCCAGAAGAAAGCATCGGGAGACATTCCTGGAGCCATATAGTTGTTGGTCTGGCTAAGGAGGTTAATCGCCTCCACAATCCGAGTGGAAGAACCAAAGAAAGCACTATCAAATCTGCTGTCAAACTCCTTTCTATTTATATTGCCTCCCCGCCAAGCCGCCTCGGCTCCAAAAACTATCCCATACCAGTTGTAGCCAAAAAGGTTCTCACCGTCATCATCCCAGGTCGTATTCAACATCCCGCTCGCTTTGTATTTCACACCATCACGAACGAAGTTATTGATATTCACTGTGGCATTCTCGAAATTAGGGAAAATGTGCGACCAACAGGAAACACCCGGGCAAACGAATTGCTCAAGCCCCGCATCGTAAAAAGGCTTCAATCGCCACTCAAAAGATGGTGCACCACCATAATCCCAGTTGAGAACGATGATATCAGGGGGAAGTTTCGGTATTATTTCCTCGTAATGAAGGGCAATATCACCCCAAAACATAACCCTCTTCCCCTTCGCCTTAAGCATCTCATATAGCCTTGTTATATGCTTAAGATAAAGGTTAGCTGGTCCTATCTCCTCAGCAATCTTTTTGCTTTTACCTTGTCCCAAATCATAGGTTTCGTCACAATTTATGTTGAAGAAAGGCGAAGGAAATATCTGGGCAAGCTCGTCGTATAAATCCTTGAAAAGGGAATAAGTCTCCTCAAGGGCAGGGGAAAGGCTCCAGGGACTATCCTCAATCTCGGCTAAATGCCTATATTGAGGTTTTCGCAGAAGTTTATCAGAATGTCCAAATGATTGTAAAGAAGGAAACACATCAACATGATACTTCCTTCCATATGCTACGAGTTCCTTCATCTCCTCTGGAGATAACCCCTCTCCGGGAGCCGACATATCTGGATGGCTCTTGAAATTGAAGGCATGTAACTCAATATAAGGCGTATACATATTTAGCTTGAACGCACTGAGCGTTCTTATTATATTTTTCATATATTCAAGGGTGGGAATTGGTCCCCTGCTCACATCATCGGTTATTCCCCGCCAGCGGAGCTTGGGGTAATCTACTATCCTTGCGCCAGGTATCTCCAACTTCCCCTTACCACCCTTAAGCATCTGCCTCAAGGTTTGCATCCCCCAGAAAACACCGTCTCGGTCGTTTCCTAAAACCACGACGAAATCTTTCTCAACCTCTAAAAGGTATCCTTCCCTTGGTAATGAAGGAACTTCTATTCCTTTCTCTTTGACGAAAGCGGCGATATCCTCGTCAAGGGAAGGGATCCCGAAGATTACGGGTTTTTGCACCTTTTTCAAAAAGTTGGAAGCAATTTCCTCTTTTTGCATTGCGAAGTTTGCTAAATCCTCCGCCAGAATATCCCCTATATTCTTATCGCATCCCTTTCCTATTACTATGTAAAGTTTTTTCTCTGCCACAAATGTGAGAGGCTTAAGAGTTTCATACTGAGGCTTTGGTATGATTCGGAGCTCTGAAGATAGCGCGACCATTGAAATAATAAGAAGTAAAATAACAATCTCCGACTTCATAAAAACAACCTCCTTTCTTTGTCAAGAAATATTACTACAACCTCACCCCTTTGTAAAGAAAAAAACAGACTAAAGTAGAAACCTCAATAGATTGATAACCGCATTAACTATTAAGCTGAATAAACCTGTAGCTAAAAAGGCGAGAAGTATGATAAAACCAAAGGGTTCCATCCGAGCATAGGTATAAGCATAGCGTGGAGGCAAAAGGACCATCAATACTTTTGAACCGTCGAGAGGGGGAATAGGAAGAAGATTGAATATGGCAAGGACCAGATTGAGCAGAAACCCCAGAGCGAACCAGCTGGAAAGTGGTGGTGAAAATGAACGGAAAAGATGATGGCATAGAAGACAAGCGATGGCTAAAAGGATATTAGCTCCCGGTCCTGCGAGAGATACGAGTATAGTATCGCGGCGTGGATTACGCAGATTATAGAAGTTAACCGGCACGGGTTTTGCCCAGCCGAAGCCCACACCAACGAGGGAAGAAAAAAGGAACATCAAAGCTCCAAACGGGTCGAAGTGAGCCATAGGATCAAGGGTTAATCTACCGGAGTATTTTGCCGTTGGGTCCCCCAGCTTCCAAGCCACCCAGCCGTGTGCGTATTCGTGGAGCACTATTCCAAATATAAAGAAGGGAGCCATTAGCACGAGGTCAATAAGCCTCTCCGCCATATTTTACCTCCTTCAGCTTTAAAGCCAAAGATTTTTCCTCATCATCGTTTCTTACCTTCCCATCTAACCTTGCCTCAAGTAGTTTTGAAAGGATTTGACCAACCATTGGACCCTCAGGAATCCCTAAATTCATCAAGTCCTCACCTGTCAAAGAAACCTTTACAAATCGCAACTTCTCCCAGAAAAGAGAAACCCTTCTTTTAACTACTCTATTTCCTTTTGCCCTCATCCAGAATATGATTTCCGCTGGCAAATCCCTCAACAACCTGTAAATCTGACTCCTTTTCAAACGGGGAGAAGAGAGATTCGCTATAATCTCGTCAACTCCTACAAGGACAAGGAATTTCTCTCTTTGTTGCGAGGTCATCCTGAGCCGATATGTAACCCTCTTTATCTCTTCCTCGTTCAAGGAGCCGAGAACAGGATAGAGATATAATATCCATTCTTCCACACTATTAGAGCCGATTTTCTGCTTAAGTAATCGTCTTAGCATTTGCTTGTCCAGCTTAGCCTTTTGATGTATTGCCTTTAGAACCCCTATATCCTCCATTCTCACTAAGCAATAGGCTGGATTCTCCTCTATCGTCAATTTGAGTTCCTCCCGAAAGCGTTCTCCAGATAAGGGAGCTAGGGCACCTCCTATTACTGCATCCCTTGCCAATTTTTCCGTCCATTCATCCATCTTAAAACCGAGCTTCGCCTCCAACCTTATAGCTCGCAATAGGCGTGTAGGGTCTTCCCAAAAGCTGAGGCTATGAAGTACCTTTATACTTTTTTTTCTCAAATCCTCCATTCCCCCAAAATAATCAACGAGGAAACCGAATTCGCGGGGATGTAAGGAGAGCGCAAGCGCATTTATCGTGAAGTCCCTTCTGAAAAGGTCCTCTTTGAGTGAACCTGGCTCTACAGCTGGCAAGACCGCTGCCCTAGGGTAGAATTCTCGCCTTGCGCTGGCGAAGTCTATCTCAAGCCCATCAGGAAGTCTGACCGTAGCTGTTCCGAAGCGATGATGAGATATCAACTCACCCTTCATCTCCTGGCTTATTTTCTCCGCGAGTTCTATCGCTTTTCCTACAACAAGGATATCAAGGTCGTTGACACCTTTACCCAAAATTATATCCCTCACGACACCTCCAACGAGATATGTCCTCATACCGAGTGAAGCAGCTAACTCGCCGATTTTAAGAAGTTTCTCCCTTAATCCATAATCGATTTCTTCTATTATCTGTTCCCCTCTTTTTTCCTTTATCCTTTGACCATATAGTGCACCAATGACATCCTGGCGAGTTATTATCCCTACCAATTTCCCCCTCTCCATAACCAATATCCTTCCTATTCCACCTTCGTTCATATGCCTGATAACCTGTGATAAACTCGTCTTGGGAGAAACAAAAATAGGGTCTCGGTAAGCAAAGGCTCCCAACTCCTTATCACCCATTCCATATTTAGCTAATTTCTCTGCCTCCTTGCGGGTGATAACCCCCACCACTTTCCCTCTATCTACAACAGGCAATCCTCCAAAGCCGAAGGAACGCATAATCTCCAGAGCATCTTTAACCAGGGTATTGGTGTGAACTACTTTAACTGGAGTAGTCATTATATCTTGTGCTTCAATCTCCCATTGAATTCCCTGTGGCAAAAGAAATGTCAACCTTTCCTTAGCTTCATTCAAAGAGCAGGGCACAACTCCCGCACCCGCGTTCTTATGCCCACCCCCACCTAATCTACTCAGGACTTTGCTGACATCATATATCTCGCCCTTGCTTCTTCCAAGCAAATATGTTTTTCCATCTACCTCTAACATTAAAAATAGAACCTCTATATTCTCTCTTTCCAACAACTTGATGGCTATAGGGGCAAGATTGAACTCCATCTTATCCCTCTTAACACCACCTATACCAACTCTTACCCCCTTAATATCTTTGACCTCAAGACCACCGCTGAATTCCTCCAGGAGTTTCTTCTCCTCTTCAGAAAGTAAGGGATGAAGCAAAGGAACAATTTGGGGGATGTTCGCTCCACAAGAAAGAAGGAAAGCAACAGCCTTTAAATCTTCCTCCGAAGTAGATGGATAAGTTAACGAACCGGTGTCGGAATATATACCCAGAGCCAGCAATGTTGCCTGGAAAGGTGTAGGAATTATTCCCTTCTCCTTCATCATTCCTACAAGGATGGTAGTGGCAGAGCCGAAAGGTTCCACAAAACAATTTTTGATGTTTAACTCTCCAGAGGTTTCCAAGTGATGGTCTATGATAATCAAGGGCAAGCCTCGTCTTCTTACTTCCTCGCCAATCTTACCCACCCTCCCAAGGGATGAACAATCCACAAGAATCGCACTTTTGACTTTTTTCCAGGGGATTTCCTTTTCCGAATATAGAGGTAAAGCATCGCCGAACTGGGAATAAATTTCCTTAGGGTAAGGTGCCCCTTCTGGCATAATGGGAAGAGAATGGGGAAAAACGAGATAAGCGCCAAGAAGGGAAGCTACTGCATCTCCATCAGGCGATTTGTGAGTCAGTATTATATTCATTTACTTTTGGAGATGGGATGGTATAACATCAAACCGCAAGAGGTCCTCGTAAGTCTCTCTTTTGACAAGTAATTCCGCCTTACCATTTCTGACCAGAACCGCGGCGGGACGGGGAAACCTGTTGTAATTGCTGGCCATAGAATAATTATAAGCTCCAGTTGACAACACAGCGAGTATATCGCCCGGTTCGAGGGGAGGAAGCAACACATCCCAGATAAGGACATCCGTCTCACAATGTTTCCCTGCTATCGTGTAATGCACTTCACCCTTTTGGGAAGCCTTGTTGGCTACAATTGCCTCATACTTGGCATTATATAGTTGAGGGCGAGGATTGTCGGACAATCCACCATCCACCATTGCGTATATCCTCTTAAATAATTTCCCATTTTTGCTGAATGTGACCTCCTTTATAGCTCCTACCTTATATAGGGTGGTGCCGGCTTCTCCAACTATTGACCTGCCAGGTTCCAATAATAGGACGGGATACGATAATCCACTCCTTTTCAAATTCTTCTCCATAACAGCGCATAGCCTTTGGACGAACTCCTCAATAGATGGGGGATTATGGGTTGATAGATATCTTATGCCGAGTCCTCCGCCAAGGTCAAGTTCCCTCAACTCCACACCTGTCTGGTCCTTCACTTCTTTCAAGAACTCAACCATAATTTCCGCTGCTTTAAGTATGGGACTTATCCTCAATAATTGCGAACCTATATGGCAATGTAAGCCCAAGAGATTCACGCCATTCATAGAGAGAGCTTTGCGAATACCCTCCATCGCAGATCCGTTCTTTAAATTCAAGCCGAATTTAGTATCAACCTGTCCAGTAGCGATAAACCTATGAGTGTGTGGGTCTATTCCAGGGGTCACTCTCAGGAGAATATTCGCTCTTACACCCCTTTCCTGGGCAATGGTATTCAAAAGCTCAAGCTCATGCAAATTATCAACCACAATCCTTCCCACTTCATTTTCTATGGCAAGTTTCAATTCCTCAGGGGATTTATTATTACCGTGCATCAAAATTCTTTCGGGAGGGAAATCGGCTTTTAAGGCGGTGTAAAGCTCGCCACCCGAGGATACATCAAGCCAAAGCCCCTCCTGTTCAACAAGTCTGCACATTCCAAGGGTGAGGAAAGCTTTGCCAGCATAGACTACTCTACTTTCCCCTTTATAGTAGTTCCTCAAAGCGTCCACATATCGTCGGCAATTCTCTCTTATGTATTCCTCGTCGAGAACATATAAGGGGGTACCGAATTCTTCGACCAGTTTGGTGGTATCGCAACCACCTATCTCCAGATGACCGAACTCGTTGACTCGCTGAGTTCCTAAAAGCAAAAATTCTCACCTCTTTAGGAAATTACTTCAAAATTATTATAATTATCAAGATAAAAATGTCCAACTGTTGTAAAATTCCATCAAAACACTGATGCTTTCTTATAGCTTGAGCTCCGGATAATTCCAATATTTTTTGAAACTCTTGAACTGTAAAACCGATTCCATCTACTTGGCCAGCAAAGTTTGACTATGGATATGGTAGTATGTATAAATAATAGTGGAGGTGCTAATATAATGAATACTTTCAAAACATTCTTGCTTATGCTTTTCCTTACCCTACTCTTTATAGGGATAGGAAGCTTTTGGGGTAGGGATGGGATGCTCATTGCCTTGGTCTTAGCAGGTATGATGAACTTCTTCGCTTACTACTACTCCGATAAATTGGTGCTTGCAATGTATGGGGCTCAGGAAGTATCCCCTTCCGACCCAGAAGGGCGCCTCCTCTATCCCATTGTTGAGGAATTATCTTCCCAAGCTGGAATTCCTATGCCAAGGATTTATATAATTCCTCATCAATCTCCGAATGCATTTGCCACGGGACGGAATCCCCAACATTCAGCCGTTGCGGTAACTGCCGGACTTCTTCAACTTCTTAATCCGCAGGAGTTGAAGGGAGTCTTGGCTCACGAAATTTCCCATATAAAACACAGAGACACACTAATTGCTGTTATCGCTGCCACGCTGGCAGGAGCGATTATGTTCCTTGCCCGAATGCTTTTCTTCTTCGCTCCTATAGGTGGCGATGACAGGGAAGGCAATATTCTCCAATTGGTTTCCTTAATTTTCCTCGCTATTCTTGCGCCGCTCGCAGCAATGATGATTCAAATGGCAATATCGCGCTCAAGGGAATATTCCGCAGATGAAACAGGCGCCAAAATAGCGGGCAACCCCCTTTATCTTGCAAGCGCCCTCCAGAAACTTCAAGTTGCTTCTAAAATGATGCCCCTACCCGCTACAGAACACACAGCGCATCTCTTCATCGTTAATCCTCTTAGACCTGGTCAATCCTTTGCTCGCCTTTTCTCTACCCACCCACCCATTGAAGAAAGAATAGAGAGATTGAAGGCAATGGCCTATTCAATGGGACTTCTATAAATTCCGTTTTAATAGGAGGTTGGTGGGCTTCAAATATACGAGATAAAAACTGATAAAGAACAGAAAAGTAAATCAAGAAAATGGCTCGTCTTAGTAGCACTTATTTTTGGCATCATTGGTGGATTGCTCATCCGAAAGTACCTGTTTTTCACCGCTGTTGTTACCTTGAGCTCTATGGAACCTACGCTCCTTCCTGGCGATAGGCTACTTGTTCAAAGGGTGGGACCGAACAGCGAAATTAGGATTGGCGAGATAGTCGTAATGGAAGACCCCGACCCAAGATATAAAGGTGAAACGGTAATTAAGAGGGTCATTGCTACGGGAGGTAACTGGGTGGCTGTATATAGGGGAGTTGTTTTCTTAAACGGACAGGCTCTTGAGGAACCTTATCTCAAAGAACCTCCTGCATATGTACTCCCACCGGTTTATGTTCCACCGGGATACATTTTCGTCCTTGGTGATAATAGAAACCACAGCGAGGATTCATCCGATTACGGACCTGTGAGAAGGGAACTTGTAAAAGGAGTAGCTGTGGCGATAATCTGGCCACCCAAAAGGATAAAAAGCTTCTATTGAGGAAAGGAGAGTAAAGATGCATAAAGATGTACCTTTCTGGCTTTCCTTAATTCTTGCCCTTTCGCTGGGAGTAGTTGGGCAAATCAGCTTAAAATGGGGGTTGAGGCAGGAAGGCAAATTGGAAGGATTTAACCTTCATTTTGTTCGGGCTTTCTTCAATCCCTGGGTATTGGGGGGCTTATTTTCTTACGCCGTCTCAAGCCTATTCTGGCTCATCGCCCTTTCCCAAGCCCAGCTTTCCTTCGTTTATCCCTTTATCAGCTTGAACTTCGCGTTCATCGCCCTTTTGTCCTGGCTTATTTTCCAGGATACTATGAATATCTACCGAATCCTTGGCATTTTGTTAATATGCTTGGGTGTCTTCTTCGTTTCAAGAAGTTGACCACTCTACCAAACAAACAATGTTGAGGAAAAATTCATACATTTGGCTTTTATTCATCGTTGCCCTCTTATTGATGGGGAAATCTTTCCTCGGCTATGTATTCCTTCCAGCCGATATGATTTATAAATTTCTACCCTGGAGCGAAATTGACACACCCAAAAGAGAAATTCAATGGAATCCCCTCTTGTGGGATAGCATAGCCCAGTTCTATCCTTGGAGAACTTTCCTGGGTGAGAGCCTCCGAAATGGAATACTCCCCCTTTGGAATCCTTACCAGTTCTGCGGTTATCCCTTCTATGCCAACGGACAATCAGCCCTCTTTTATCCATTCAACTGGCTTTCACCCCTCCTAGGAAAGATGTTTATGGGCTTCCAGGCTTTCATCCACTTGTTCTTAGCGGGTTTCTTACTTTACATATTCCTTTTGAAGCTAAGACTTTCCTCGGCTTCAGCCGTTTTCGCCTCTCTTACTTATATGCTCAGTGGATTCATAACCTCCTGGTTGCATTTACCTACAGTTAGCAACACATTCGTCTGGGCTCCCTTATGTTTACTTGGAGTTGAATTCGCCCTGGAGGGAAAAATCGTTAAAGCATTTTTCCTTTCTATATTTTCTATTTTATTAACCTCTCTTGGTGGACATCCTCAATTTCTCCTTTATACTCTCTTCCTCTTCGTAATATATCTCATTCTCCGTATCCTTATGGAGAAAAGGGTTTCCCTTGCCAGTATATTTTTACCCCTAATCGCAATAGGAACGGGCCTAATTTTGTCCTCGGTGCAGCTTCTGCCATTATTTGAGTTTTCCCGTTTGGCTCACAGAGGAGGAAACATTGGCTCGCAATCCTACAACGCCTTTATTTCCCTTTCTATGCCCATAGAACGACTGATAGGTTTATTTCTTCCCAATTTCTTCGGCAATCCAGCAAAAGGAAATTACTGGGGTGGAGGGGAATATATAGAATATTCCCTTTATTTTGGACTCCTCCCACTTCTCTTTCTCCCTTTCTCTTTCCGTGGGGAAAGAAAATACGCCATTCCGTTTCTTGCTATCTCCCTACTCTTCCTTCTGCTTATCCTTGGTACCCCCCTTAATATCCCCCTCTATTTTCTCGTCCCTGGCTGGAGTCAAACTGGCTCACCTTCCCGTCTCATAAGCGTTTTTACGCTTTGCTCTGTAATTTCCGCCGGCATAGGCTTTGATGCTTTGTTGAAAAATCCACCTCCTTTTCGCAAACTTCTACCAATCGCAACAACGATTGTCCTTCTGCCTTTTTTCCTTTTCGCTCTATCCTATCGGGAGGAGCCATTTGCCACATTACGAGCCGTGGTACCCCAATTTCCGCTCATAGATTTTCTCAAACTCTTCCTCATACCACTGGTTTTCATCTTTATCACTCGCTATAAAAGACGACTTCTTCCCCATTTTGCCATACTTTTTCTCCTGCTTGACCTCTTTCCGATAGCACGTTCCCATCTCTACTTTTCCCCAAATAAAATGGTATTACCGCGCCCTGCGTATATGAGAGAATTAGAAGGGAACATATACAGAATTCTCGCGGTAACTCCTCGTTGGTCTCTCTATAGATACCCTCCAGCTTGCCTTCCTCCAAACACGGCTACGCTTTATCATATGCTTGATGTAGGAGGGTACGATAGCCTTTATCCGCTTTATTACAAAAGCTTTCTTGATAATCTTGAAGGAGAAAACACAGCTCCTCTTGAGAACGGAAATATGCTTTTACCGAAATCCCTAAAACAACAAAACCTGCAGTTGCTGGGTGTGAAATTCGTTTTTTCCCCCATTTATATAGATACCCCTTATCTGAGATTGAGGAGAGACGGCGAAACAAAAGTGTATGAATTCACCGGAAAACCCCTCAGATTCGCCCTGATGGATGACTCATTTAAGCCTCAGGGGGAGGTAAGACTTCTAAATTACGGACCTAACGAGGTTGAGCTTGAAGTTTCTGGAAACAAAAACGGCTACCTTATATTGACAGACACGATTTATCCTGGCTGGCGAGCTTTCATAGACGGTAAAGAAGAAAAAATAACTCCATTCTATGTTTTCCGCAGCGTCTATGTCCCCAAAGGGAAACACCTTGTTTCATTTCGTTTTCGCCCCATATCCTTCAAGATAGGTCTTTATCTTTCCACATTTACCCTTTTTTTGCTAACTTTCACCTTTTGTAATATAATTTTATATGGGTATATTACCAGAAAAGGAGGTAAAAGGAAATGAGAAAAGTATCTTTTATATCGCTTTTAATAGTAGCAGGCTTTGTGTTTTCTGCTCCCCTATTAACTTTGAAGCTCATTGATGAACCGTTTAACAACGCCGTGAAGCTGATTTCCGAGAAGGCTGGGGTTAAAATCATCGTCATTGACCCGATTGATAGAAAAGTTTCATTGGAAGCAAACAAAGCCTCGCTTCCCGATGTGCTCAAGTCACTCACTTCTCAAGTATCCGCTCAGTTGGAGGAAGGTTACCTCATCACCACAAATAAGAGTAAAAAATCCTCCACTTTAGGTGGACCACTTATAACGATAAGCTTCCCCAAAGGAACGCAACTAAGCGAAGCTTTCAAGAGGCTTAGTGAGGTGAGCAAGGTCAAGATACTTCTCAATCCCGATGTTAAAGGAGAAACGAATGAACTGGAATTCAAGAATCAGAAGCTTGAAAGGATAATAAACCGTCTTTGTTCCTCAGCGGGACTTTACTGGGAGAAGGTATATATTATAAGCAAGCCAAATATCCTCGTAAATTTGGAAGATTTCGCCGCGCTATTTGGGAACGAACAGAATCAGCAAGAATCTCCTCAAGCAACCGACCCACGCCAAAGGTTTATGGAAAATTATCAGAGGTTTATGCAGATGTCCCCAGAGGAGCGAGTGGACTTGATGAGCAATCTGTTTGACCGCCTTTTCTCGCTCCCTGCTGACCAAAGGGATAGGATTATCCAAGGAGTTGCTGTCTTCCTCTCCAATGCTGTCAACGCTTTCCTTTCCCTTCCTCCCGATAGGCAATCCAGGATGGCTAATTTCTTTGAACCGATAATCAGAGCAGGGGCAGCTGCTTATTTTCGTCTTCCACCTGACAAGCGTCAGATGCTTCAGCCGTGGGCGGATGCCTTTGCCCCTTTGGAGAATTATAGACCTCCGAGATGAGCTTGTTCCTTTCTATTATGTGAATTACTTGCCAATCCTTTTGTTTCAACGCCTGAGCGATAAACCTTCTGTGACATCGCCAGAATAAGGCTTCGGCACAGAGTATCACAGCCTTTTTCCTTAGGGCGATATGTTGAAGCCTTTGCAAACCTTGCGCAAACTCAGCTGTTTGGGTATATGCCTCATAATTCGGAGAGCGGTAGCCTCCCAACTCTTCTCCCATCCAAATATAGCTAATCCCCGCTTCAGTCAGCAATGCGCTCAGCCTATCCTTTTTGAACCATTCGAACTGACTTGAAGGAAATCTCCTCACATCCACGACTGTCTCTATTTTGAAAGTAGTCAAGATTTCAAGGAATTCCCTCCAGTCTCTTTTGCTCGTGCCCAAGGTGTAAATCTCCCTTTTTGATGCTTGGATAAACCTTTTAAATATATTGAAAATTGGTGGATTATTCTCATAAATTCTCTCAGGATGAAATTGAACACCTAAAACAAAACCTTCCCCTTCAACCGCTTCTACAATATTATCATCGCTCCAAGCACATTCTTCCAAAGGTGGAGCAACATCTTTTACCGCCTGGTGATGGGAAGAATTGACCATAATCTCCTCGCATCCACCAAGGATATCGAAAAGAAAACTCCCTCTCTTTACCCTAATCTTATGCTCTATTTCCCCATTATTCCCCCTATGCCCCTCAATGTGCTGGCAAAGAGTACCTCCAAGTGCTACATTCAACATCTGGACCCCCCTACAGATAGCAAGTATCGCCTTGCCCTGTTGGAAAAAATTCTTAACCAACCCGAGCTCCCACTCGTCCCTCTCATCATCTATATCCTCACTCCCTTTATTCTCCTCACCGTAAAACCTCGGATTAACATCACCGCCACCCGATAAAAGGAGACCTCCTAAGTCTTTAAGCTTTTCTTCCTCACCAGGCAATAAAATCACCGCCTCCCCTCCAGCCTTTCTAATCGCCATTTCATAGCTCCCCAGACTTTTAAGTCCCTTTCTTCCCGCTGTTATACCTATTAAAGGCGTGATTTATTTCCACCCCCCTATTTTGTGCATTTGGGGGATCACTCTAACGCTGCTGAACAGCTCCTTGCCAATTTCCTGCATCCTCAAA
Organism: bacterium; assembly: GCA_014360465.1. Taxonomy (GTDB): domain Bacteria; phylum Armatimonadota; class JACIXR01; order JACIXR01; family JACIXR01; genus JACIXR01. Next base: position 34,264 of record JACIXQ010000001.1, on the reverse strand, counting down.
AGCGCCAATTCGTCAGGAGCTTCTACACCCCCTGAGGGGCTCACTGGTTGGAGAACGATGGGGAAATCACCGATTTTCCGAACCAACATCAAAGCGTTCTTCAGTTCAGAAAAGCCAACATTTCTGGTTATCACGAATTTGATTATAACTTCTCTTGCTTTCGCAACCTCGAGAAAAAGCAAATGTTTATCCGAATAATCGCTACCATCAAGAGTTGAAGGGAGCTTATAATCCATAGAGACGATATCAACAAAATCTATTATCTTCCCGAGCTCCACCGGAAGGATGCCATTTGTTTCCAGGGTTACTGGAAGGTTCATTTCCTTAAGTCTCTTAAGAAAAGGCACCAAAAAGTCACACCATAAAAGTGGTTCTCCACCTGTTAGGACAACAGAATGATATATTTTCCTATTTTTCAAAAGAGGGGAAATCAATCCGACGAGCTCATCGGCATCAATCGGATTTGATACCTTATAGAATTTCCTTGTTCCCGCCTCCTCTTCCACTGAGCAGGTAGAAGCTTTCACGAGAGCATATTTAGTATCACAATAAGGACAGGAGAGATTACAACCACAAAAGCGGATGAACAATTCCCTTTCCCCCACATATATCCCTTCACCTTGTAAACCCACAAAAATCTCGTAAATATAAGCTCTCGGCGATTGCGGCAAAGGAATTTAAGGTACCCCCTTAACCTTACACATCGCTTCACCGATTCCAACGAGTTCCTTACTATAATTCTCCATAACCTCTTGGGCAAAAATGATAGGGTCAATGCCCATCTCCATAAGACCAACCGCAGGAACTGGCGCACCTTCTGGGTCTATGTTTATTCCGAGGTGAATTTTCCCCGAAATCGGGCTAAGAGTAGCTATAGAGACGGAAAGCTTTCTTCCCTCATAGAACAAATCATTTCCCACTCTGAAAAGGGAAATTCCTCTCTTCTCCAACACCTCTTTAGCACAGACGACGAGCAACCTCTGGTTGAAGACGATTTCTTTCAAACTCACTCCAAAGTGCTCGCAGATAAAGTGTAGCATTTCCTTTGCCCTTATTACCTCACCTTTCAAGATGTCCTCCAAATCCACCATTTCCTCCCTTTTCACATCGCAGGGACCGATGAAAGCGACGATGGAGTCACCGAGAATTGCATAATTTCTCAATGCCCAGTGAGAATGAATCTGGTTACCATCATAAAGGAGTCTCTCCTTGATAAATAATGTTTTCAACACCCTCGTTTCCTCCTCCATTCATCGTATATTCCTGCCCTTTTCAAGGCGTTGATAAATCTGAAGCAGGATTCGCATTTTCCACAGATTTCATCGCCGCCTCTATAACAAGGCCAGCATAGCTCGAGAGGAGCTCCTACTGCCCAGCCCCATCTCGCGATTTCCTCTTTATTCATATCCTTTGTAAAGGATATCAACCGAATTTTTCTCAAAGTTGCGTGTTTTAAAAGAGAATTTGCCGAGATAATGAATGAAGGAGAATTGTCCGGAAATACTTCACCCTCCTCCTTGTTGAAACCACAAACTACTGAGTCAGCCCCCATTGCTTCTGCAAAAGCACTGCCAATGGCGATAAAAACCAGGTTTCTCGCCGGCACCCATACCTTCTCCATCGTTTCCTTGCTCAACTCTTTTCCATCGGAAACGAGCGGTATATCGCCACTCAGCAAACCGCTACTCGCTATTTCCCTTAGCCAAGGAAGCTCGATAACCTTATGAGGAACAAATAATTTCTCACAGATAAGGGCACTCCGCTTTACCTCTTGTTCCCTTGCCGCCTGCCCATAATCAAAAGTCAAGGCAAGCAGAACATCACCTTGAAGAGTGGCTGCTTTCAAGTTGACCGTGGAATCCAAACCGGCTGAGAGAAGTGCAATAAATTTATCTTTCTTCATAATAACCAGCGCTCTTATCCGTTTCCCAAACGACGACCCTCTTTATAATCAGACCGGGTGGTATCGCTTTTTTAAATTCCAGGAAGATATATCGCGCTATATTTTCTACTGTCGGGTTAAGAGAAGCAAGCGGGGAACCCTCGTTGAGGAAAGAATGGTCCAATCCTTCAAGGATTCCCCGCAGTATTTTTTTCGCTTCAACTAAATCCCACAGAATACCTATGGAATCCAGTTTTTCCCCTTCTATGTGAACCTCAACTACATAATTGTGCCCATGTATGCTCTCACATTTACCTTTATAACCTCTGAGAAAATGGGCGGCGCTGAAGCTCTCTTTAACTATTATGCCGAACATCAATCACTTCTGCTTCAGCCAGGGCATCAGTTTACGCATCTCCTTGCCTACTTCCTCAAGGGGATGCTCCGCCTCTATCCTTCTCAATGCGTTGAATTTGGGCATACCTGCTTTGCCCTCCAGTATCCACTCTTTAGCAAACTCGCCCGTTTGTATCTCCTCAAGTATAGCTTTCATCTCCTCCCTGACGAGTTCATCAACGATGCGAGGACCCCTGGTCATATCTCCGTATTCAGCAGTATCGCTTATGCTTCGTCGCATATAGGCAATTCCACCTTCGTAGATAAGGTCTACGATGAGCTTGAGCTCATGGAGACATTCAAAGTAGGCAACCTCCGGCTGATAGCCTGCTTCCACAAGGGTTTCCCAACCAGCTTTGATCAAGGCGGTGACGCCGCCGCAGAGGACGACCTGCTCACCAAAAAGGTCGGTCTCGGTTTCTTCTTTGAAGGTCGTCTGGATTACACCAACTCTCGTCGAGCCCAAACCCTTGGCATAGGCAAGAGCTATATCCCAGGCTGAACCGGTAGCATTTTGCTCAACAGCTACCAGACTGGGAACACCCTTGCCTTCCTCAAACATTCTCCTGACCAATCTCCCGGGTCCTTTCGGAGCCACCATAAATACATCTATTGTGGATGGGGGCTTTATCTGGTTGTAGTGGATGTTGAAACCATGAGCAAAACCAAGGGCTGAACCGTCCCTAATATTTGGGGCAATTTCATTGCTCCAAATCATAGGTTGAAGAGTGTCAGGAGTGAGGAGCATAACAACATCGCCAATTTTAGAGGCCTCTTTCGCATCCATCACTTCAAACCCTGCCTCTTTTGCCCTGTTCCAGGCAGGGGAATTGGGGAGTTCGGCAACTACTACATCCAGTCCAGAATCACGCAGATTAAGGGCGTGGGCTTCACCCTGGTTGCCATAGCCTACTATGGCAATCTTTTTTCCTTTCAGTACCTCCAATTTAGCATCCTCGTCTCGGAAAATCTTTGCCATTGACTCATACCTCCTTCTTTTTTAATAGTTTTGATATCAAAGCCACAAGATAACCTAAAACCAGCCCTACGGAAACGAAAATAACGATATTTAATAATAAACTTTTCACTGTATCAAAACCAAATCTATCAAGAACAATATTGAATACGCTCCACAATGCTTTGTTCAAAGGTCCAAGCATTCCAATGCTTATCCCTATAAAAAGAAAATTCCGATTTCTCTTAAAAATAGAAAAAGATAATCCCAAAACGATGCCCATTAAGGGCAACAACCAGGTCAAAATGTCAAACAAATGGACAATCGTTTCCTCATCAATAAGTTCTTTCGTATACATTTTTATTAAGTATACTTCTACAATTTTATCAATTTAAATAAGCTAAAGCAATTGGACATAAATTTTAAACCCTCATATTGTATAATATGTGGCGTGCCTCTTCTATATCCAACTGTATTTGCTTGGACAGCTCTTCGAGAGAAACGAATTTTCGCTCGCCTCTTATTGATTGGACGAAGGAAACCTCCAGTGTTTCCCCCAGGAAATCTCCAGCGATATCAAATAGATGAACCTCGCAATGGATATCCATACCCTCTGCTATAGTCGGTCTTCTCCCGATGTAGCATATACCATCAAACCAACAATTCACCCTTTTAACTTTGACGGCATAAACCCCATTTCGGGGCAATAGCTTCTGGGGATGCACATAAAGATTAGCGGTTGGGCAACCTAATCTATGCCCCAACCCCTGCCCTTTAATTACCTTTCCCCTTAAAGAATATAGCCGACCCAGCATCTCATTCGCTTTCCTTATTTCCCCCATCTTTAAAAGCATTCTAATCCTCTCGCTCTTTACTATCTCTTGCCCAATCTTCAAAGAAGGAACAACGAACACTTCAACATCAAATACCCGGCTCAAACTATATAGCAGTTCAACATCGCCTTCTCGCTGATTCCCAAAACGAAAATCCTCTCCCACAACGATTTTTTTCATATTATACATCTCAAGTAGAATCTTTTTGAAAAAATCTTGTGGAGATAATCTTTGGAGCTCAGAATCAAATCCCAATGTTATAACCTCATCAGCGCCAGCAGATAAAAGAAGTTCCTCCCTTTCATCAGGTGTGGTCAAAAGATAATCTTTGCTGTCCCTCCCCAGGAAGATGTCAGGATGGGGATTAAATGTAAGCACGCTTACTATGGTTCCATCTGCTATCTCTCTCGCCTTTTGAATAAGGTGGCGATGACCAAGATGCACACCATCAAAAGTTCCGGGTAATATGGTTCTACTATTCATATCCGAATACCTTCTCAGGTTTCAGATAAGTCTGCCCATCCTTTACTATAACCTTTCCTATGCATATAAGCTGCCTATTCATACTTGCCACTCTGATATATTTGCCCACAGGAAATACAGACTTTTGCAAGGGTAATAACACACCGGAGGAAAGTTTTAAAGCTTGTCTATTGTCAACTATGAAAAGAGGGAAGTGGGGTAAAGCTTCAATTAGCGGAATTATCCGTTGCTCTATCTCTTCTTTATTTTCTCTTTTCAATAGAACAGCTGGATAAGCTTCCTCCGATTTGAAAGGACCGACACTTGTCCTTTTGAGCTGGGAAAGATACGCACCAATCCCTATCTTTTCCCCCATATCCCTTGCCAATGCCCTTATATAAGTTCCCTTTGAGCAAGAGACCCTGAAAAGAGCCTTATTTTTCTCCGGATCAAAATGTTCCAGTATAAGCTCGTAAATGGTTACTTTACGGGGTGGCAATTCTATAACAGTCCCCTCCCTTGCCCATTCGTAGAGCTTTTTACCTTTATGACGAATGGCGGAGGATGGTGGCGGGACTTGTTCTATTTCTCCGATGAACTGCTTCATTATGCTTCTTACATCTTCTTCAGAAACCTTTTTATCGCTACGGGAGATTATCTCCCCTTCCGCATCGTATGTTGAAGTAGTTATGCCAAAGGTAATCTCCGCGAGATATTCCTTCGGCAAATCAGCGAGATACTCGCTTAAGCGTGTTCCTTTTCCGATACAGAGAAGTAGAACACCTTCAGCAAGAGGGTCAAGTGTGCCCGCATGCCCGATTTTTCTGTTCCCGAGAGCTTTTCTCGCCATCTCTACTATATCATGGGAAGTCGGTCCCGGGTGCTTATAGACATTCAACACACCATCCATTTTCTTAACTCCTCCAGGATGATTCTCCGAGCATTATCAAGGGATTGATTTATCGTGCATCCCGCTGCTTCCTTATGTCCGCCACCTCCGAAAAGCTGGGCAAGCTTGCCTGCATCAATGGTTCGTGAACGGATGTTGACTTTCACCCCATTTGGGGTTTCCCGAAACAGAAAGATTATTTCCCAGCCGCTAAGTAGACGAAGATAATCAACTATTCCCTCCAAATCCCTATCTTGAACGCAATATCTTTCAAGGTCATCTTTTCTGATGTAGGACATTACAATTCTTCCACCATACTCGGTCTCCACCCGGAGAAGAACCTCCCCCAAAACCTTGAGATAGCCTTCACTTTTCCCCTCATAAAGCTTCCTCCATATCTCGCTTAGATTCCCTCCCAATCTCATAAGGGCTGATACTATCCAGAGCGTCCGGGGAGTCGTATTGGGGAATCGTAACCCACCTGTATCCGAAAGTATGGCTACCAGCAACGCTTCTACTATGGAGAGAGTAAAGTCCACTCTAAGATATTTCAACAAGCGGTATACTAACTCACCCGTTGCAGAAGCAGTTGTATCAACGATTCTCACAAGGTCAGAAGAATTGGATATGGGAGGGTGATGGTCTATTATAAGGGTTACCCTTGCTGAGGGGAGTTTTATCTTTCCCAACCTTTGGGGTGATTCGCCATCTACAATTATCAGAAGGGAGACATCCTCACTGGGGAAGGAATTCAATATCTCTATTTCCTTTGTGAGAAAGGATAGATGAACTGGCACACCATCGGGACTTATCAGATGAACTTTTTTCCCCATTTGTTTTAGTCCCAAACCAAGCGCTACTAAGCTCCCGATGGCATCACCATCAGGATTTTCGTGGCAGGCAAGAACGATATCCTCAGCACTGAGGATTAGCTGTCTTGTCTTGCGAAGCTTATTCATCCTTATGGAGCTTCCTTAATGCCTCAATTACTTCTGAACCACGCCTTAAAGAGTCATCAAGATGGAAACTCAAAACGGGGAAAGTGCGTAGATTTTTTATATTTTTTTTAAGTTCATATCTTATGAATCCGGCAGCGTTCTCAAGCCCCTCAAGAGTTCTCTGCGCTACTTCGCCACCCTCCAGAACACTCACAAAAACCTTCGCATGTTCCAAGTCAGGGGAAATCTCTACATCGGTTATCGTTATGAAGCCAAGCCTTGGGTCCCTGACCTTTGAATGGATGATGTTGCTCAACTCCTCAATGAAAAGCTCCCTCAGGCGAACGAGCCTACGCGGTTTCATTTCTGAAGACCTCCTAATTTTATAGTAATTCTATTGAATAATCAATAACCTCTACTCTTGGGTCGCTTTTGATGAACTCTATTACTTTATTAAGAGTGCTGTTACATTTCGCTCTATTAGAGGAAATATTTACGACCCCCAAAACCCCTCTTTGCCACCTTTCATTTCCTTCCTCCACGACCGACACATTGAACTTCCTTCTCAAGTTATCCACAACGCTGCGCATAACACCCCTTTTATCTTTCAAATTGTTAGCATCACTTATGAATAATTCTATTCTCATCAGCCCAACGGTCATAGCTATAGATTTTGTGGCACTCTTTCTATAGTCAAGCACTCTATTATATCGCCTTCCTGAAAATCATTGAATCCCTCAAGCATAACGCCGCACTCGAACCCCTGGGCAACTTCCCGAACATCGTTTTTAAACCTTCTCAGAGAATCCAGTTCTCCCTCATAGACAACCGCTTCACCCCTCCAAACCCTCACTTTTTCTCCCCTAACCAACCGCCCTTCGGTCACATAACAACCTGCAGCTACCCTGCCGTCGGGCAAGCGGAAAAGAGCCCTCACTTCGGCTTTACCCACAGAGACCTCTTGCTCAATAGGAGTCAACAACCCAGCGAGAGCAGCTTTAACTTCGTCTATAAGGTCGTAGATTATTTTATATACGCGCACATCAACCCTCTCTTTTTCTGCCATTTTCCTCGCTCTGCTATCCATCTTACTGCCAAAACCGATGACGATGGCGTTTGCTACCGAGGCGAGCAGGACATCGCTTTCCGAAATGTTGCCGATTCCACTATGGATGATATTTATTTTCGCTTCCTCCTGCTTAATAGACGAGAGGGCTTGCTTAACAGCCTCCAATGCGCCTTGTGAGTTCGCCTTAACGACAAGGCGTAATTCTTTCTCCTCGCCCTTTTGTAAGCTTTCGTAGAGGGTGTCCAGCGTGAGCCTCCTCACTGGAGTGGCTACAGCTTCCTTTTGTTCCTCTTTCCGCCTTTCCGCTATCTCCCTTGCCTCTCTTTCTGAATCGACTACTTCAAACCTATCACCTGCTTCAGGAACATCATTGAGCCCCATAATCTCTGCTGGTGTGGAAGGAGGCGCTTCCTTAAGCTGGTTACCCCACTCATCGAGCATAGCCCTAACTTTACCATAGGCTATCCCAGCCACTATAGGCTCTCCAACCCTTAATGTTCCTTCCTGAACGATAACAGTAGCAATCGGTCCCCTGGCTGGGTCAAGGCGCGATTCTATGACCGTGCCCTTTGCCTTGGCTCTGGGGTTAGCTCGCAAATCCAGCAGTTCAGCCACAAGAAGAATCATCTCCAATAGCTCATCCAAACCTTCCTTCCGGAGAGCAGATATCGGCACGCATACCGTATCTCCTCCCCACTCCTCAGGAATCAAGCCAACCTCAGCCAATTGCCTCTTTACCATCTCAACATTAGCATTAGGTTTATCTATCTTATTGATTGCTACGATTATCGGGACATTAGCCGCTCTGGCGTGATTGATTGCTTCTATTGTCTGGGGCATCACTCCATCGTCCGCTGCCACCACCAAAACAGCTATATCGGTCACCTGTGCCCCCCTCGCCCGCATAGCTGTGAAAGCCTCGTGTCCCGGCGTATCTATAAATGTAATTTTCTTTCCATTGATTTCTACTTGATACGCACCTATTTTCTGGGTTATTCCACCAGCTTCAGAATCTACTACCCTCGTCTCCCTTATCGCATCCAACAAAGTTGTCTTACCATGGTCAACATGCCCCAGGACAGTAACGACTGGGGGACGTGGTACCCCCACCTCTTTCTTTTCCTTTTCCTCCTGTAATACAGCGATGAAACCCCTTTCCCTTGCTAACTTTCTCGCCAACTCAAAATCTATTGCTTGGTTCAGATTAAGTGGCAATCCTACTTTTAATAGGTCAGCGACAAGCGAGGTAGGCTGAATGGACATTCTTTCAGCTAAATCACGCACCGTTATATTCTGTGGTATCGGCAATAGTCTTTCTTTTATGAACTCCCTCAGGAGCTCTATTTCTTCATCGTTCATAGAATCGGGAGATAAGGACAACTGCTCTGCCGCCCAGAGCAAGCTTTCTTCATCTATATTAAATTCTTTTTCCAATTCCTTTATAGCTTCTCGCATAGAGTTATCACCTTCAGTTTATTCGCCAACTCTTCAAGAATGGAAGGGTCTATATTACCTTTTATTCTTAACGCTCTTGCCAATCTATTCCCCTTAAATGCCTTTCTGATACAATCCTCGGCACCACACAAGTAAGCACCTCTCCCGCCCTCTTTCAACATATCTATCCTTCCATCCTGTAGCCTGGCCAGCCGTATTAGTTTTCCCTTGGGCAATTTTTTCCCACAACTTAAGCAAGTCCTAATCGGCTCCATCTTCTCCCTCCACAGCTTTGGCTTCTATTCTCTCTTCAGCCTCGCTCTTGATGTCAATATGCCATCCAATTAATTTTACTGCTAATCTGACATTCTGCCCTTCTTTACCTATGGCAAGCGATAGTTGGTCCCTGGGAACAATGACCGTAGCTTTCTTCTCCTTCGTATCCACCTGCACATCTTTGACTTTTGCAGGGCTTAAAGCGTTGGCTATGTATTCTCTTATATCGGGGCTCCATTTCACAAGGTCTATTTTCTCCCCTCTTAATTCGTTTACTATAGCTTGGACACGAGCACCGCGTGGACCAATACAAGTGCCGATGGGGTCTACCCTGGGGTTATGGGAATAAATCGCCACTTTCGTTCGGAAACCAGGCTCTCTGGCGATGCCTTTTATCTCAACCACACCCTCAGCTATCTCTGGGACCTCAAGCTCAAATAATCCCTTAACAAGGGCAGGATGAGAACGGGAAACTATGACCTTCGGTCCTTTGGGCGTCTCGTCGACTCGTAGAACATATACTTTGAACCTATCATTAGGGTGATAATGCTCCCTCGGAACCTGCTCGGCAGGTGGCAGAATTGCCTCGGTCCTCCCTACTTTCATATATACAACCCTGCCATCTTTCCTCAAAACTACGCCAGTTGTGACCTTGCCCATATAACGAGCAGATTCCTCACGAGCTAATCGGTTCTCTAATTCCCTTATCTTCTGGAAAACGACCTGCTTCGCTGTCTGAGCAGCTATTCTACCAAATTCCTGAGGGGTAACTTCAATTTCTATAACCTCGCCAAGCTTGACATTTGGCTTTAACTTCTTCGCCTCTTCAAGTGATATTTCAATTGCCGGGGATGTAACTTTTTCTACCACTATCTTATGGGTGAAAATGTTGACAATGGCATTATCAAAATCAATATCCACACGAAGATTCTCCTCCCTCCCGCTGTGCTTATGGTAGGCACGAATGATTGCCTGCCTTATAATATCCAAAAGCTCCTCGCGGGGGAGGTTTCTCTCCTTCTCTAATTCTCTAACAGCTCTTATGAGGTTTTCTACTTTCATAATGTTCTGTTCCATTCAAATAAAAAGAATGGGTCTTAGCCCATTCTTCTTTACATATAGAATTATAACAAGTTAAATTTATATTGCAAACATTTTAAAAGAGTTGTATAATAGACATTGGAGGGTGAACCTATGCCAAGAATGTACAAATGTCCCAATTGTGGCACCCTTAATGCGGAGGGGGTTCCTCCTTTCCCTCTCTGTTCCAAGTGCGGCACCAACCTGGTATGCTGTCGCTATTGTCGTTTCTTCAATGCCAAAACGCTGGAATGTATTCATCCCCTTCAACTCGAGATTCAGGCTATAACTGACCCCGACACAATACCTGCTTCCTGCGACCTATTCCGTTCCCGCCTAATCGTGGGGGAAGAGCGCTTGCATAGAAGGGTAGCAAGAACTTTGGGGATTAGCGCTATCTCGGTCGTAATTTTGTTGCTATTGATTTGGGGGTTGTTCTTCAGGAAAATCAAGACGCCGGCAGCTTGGGAATTCAATGTTACTTTCCCTCAACAGCTCATCCAAGGCTCCTATTTCGTCCTTAACTTCCAGATAAACAATACAGGAACCCAACCATTGACGAACCTCTTCCTGCGATTTCCTTACGCTTTCTTCAACAATTTTCGTATACAGAGCACAATACCGATGCTTAATAGCCAGATAAGAGGCGATTCCTTCTATTTCTGGTTACCCGATGTACTACCGGGTCAAACACTTACAATTCAATTCTATCTTATCCCTGAAAAAGAGGGCAGTTTTTCCGCTCTTTGTGAACTTCTAAGCGGTCCTAAAGTGATAGATGGAAGGTTGTTGAGGTTCCGGGTAGCCGCACAACCGGGAACAATAGGAGCTCCCTCTTTTACACCAAGATAGTTTGGTCGGGGCGAGAGGATTTGAACCTCCGACCTCCTGGTCCCGAACCAGGCGCTCTTGACCTCTGAGCCACGCCCCGAAAAAATCGCTATTTAACTATTTATTATTATAGCAAACAGAGACAATTTTTTCAGATAGAGTAGATAAGATACAGTCCAATATGTTATTGGATTCTACAATATAAAGCTAAATCCCGTTAAAATTAAATAGAACAAGTTATGACTCGGAAAAGATTCATTATAGCGCTCTTTTTGGTATTAGCGGGGCTCACTTCTTACTTGCTTCTCAAGCCAAAGCCCTTATCTGACAGGGAAGCTATTCAGCTTCTTTTCCAAAATGCATTGAGGGGAATAAGAGAAAGAAACCCCTCGCTTCTCCTTTCTTTACTTTCGGAGAACTACCAGGATAGTATGGGCATAACTTATAATGATATAAAACTCAACTTGAGAAGAGAACTGAGCCGAGCCGTTGTTTTAGATTTATCAATAAATGAGATGACCCCTTACATAACAACACCTGATGCCTCGGTGCAGCTGAACTGCACCCTACTAATCCAGATGGATGATATGAACCAACCTCTCTTGATACCACTTTCCCTATCGGTCTATCTAAAGAAGGAGAAGAAAGGCTGGAAAATAATAAGGATTGAAGGATATAATCAGGCAGCAGAAAAGGTGTACGGGGTGGAGTTTTAAAGGGAGGGCGGCTGTTCGCCCAGCTTGACATTGAAGGTTATTTCCTTACCCTCACGCCATATCCTCACGACAAGTGGGTCTCCAACCTTTTTACCCAACATAACTATCATAACATCATCCGCCGTCTTCACCTCTCTGTCATCCATCTTAACTATAATATCTCCCGGCTTAACACCCACTTTTTGAGCTGGGCTATTAGGGAACACTTGTTCTACCAATGCCCCTTTAAGATTTTCAGGAAGGTTCATTATGAGCCTCGTTTGACTGTCGAGCGTCCGATAGAGAATGCCGAACCATGCGTGAGCAACTCTGCCTTTCTTCTCCAGTTCGGGGATTAAATTCTTGATAGCGTCTACAGCAATAGCAAACCCTATGCCCACATTTCCTTCTTCCATTGGCGGGGTAAGGATGGCAGTGCAAATGCCAACCAATTCACCTGCGAGGTTGATAAGAGCTCCACCACTGTTGCCTTTGTTTATCGCCGCATCGGTTTGTATAAGCGTGCTCGCAGCGAGAAGCTTTCCCTCAACAGTGAAAGGTCCCTTGCGGATAGCGCTCACAATTCCTACCGTAGCAGTATTAGATAAACCAAAGGGATTACCAATAGCGATTACCCAATCTCCTACCCTTAACTTGCCTGAATTACCCATTTGCAGGTAGGGGAAATTCTTTCCCTTTATCCGCAAGAGCGCTATATCATTTTGGGGGTCTCTACCAACGATTGAAGCATCAAAGTGCCGTCCATCTATTAGAGTTACCTTTATGCTCTTTGCACCGCTTATTACATGATAGTTTGTGAGGATTAGACCATCAGGAGCAATTAATACTCCAGAGCCCTTACCAGCAGGTGGCAAGATATCGGGCTCTTCCCCAAAGAGAAAACCGAAAGGAGAAACAGAAGTTCTGTATGTTGTATCTATATTAACTACGGCTGGTCCCGCTTTAGCGACCGCTGCGACGAATGGACTTTCCCCCTTAATCTTTATAGGTATTGAGGTGGGTGAAACAGATACCACCTGTTCATTGCTTAAATTTTTATAAAGGTAATAGCAGAGGGCAAACCCAGCGATAAAGGTTAATAGATAAGTGAGAGTAATCAGATACTTTTTCATTTATTTTCCATCTCCTTAAATAAATTCGCCATCTCAATTGCGGAAAGGGCAGCCTGAAACCCTTTATTGCCCTGTTTCGCACCACTTCTTTCAATTGCTTGCTCAAGCGTATCCGCGGTAAGGATGCCAAAAATGACTGGCAGGGAATGTTCCAATGAAACCTGCGCTACCCCTTTTGTCACTTCGGCGGAAAGGAAATCAAAATGGGGGGTATCGCCCCTTATAAGGCAACCGAGGCAGATAATCGCATCATATCGATCCAATCCAGCTAATTTCTTAGCAGTAACAGGTATCTCAAAGGAACCCGGTGTCCAGAAGACTTCTATATCCTCGCTTTGGACATCGTGCCGCCTGAGGCAATCCAAAGCGCCTTCCAATAGCTCCTTTGTAACCACTTCATTGAAACGGGAAACTACGATGGCAAACTTTAAACCTTTCCCAACAAGCTTTCCTTCAAATGTTCTCATTGTTTCACCTTCCTTCTGTAAATATTATAAATCACCTTATGAAACAACATATACTCTTCCTTTACCCGATTTCTTAGCCTCATAAAGCGCCGCGTCTACTTTCCTCATCAAACTCCTAAGAGTATTTCCATCCCTGGGAAACTCACCTACCCCCATGCTCACGCTTATCCCCAACATATCTTTTATCTTTCTTCTCAATCTTTCAACCATATGTATGGCTGAATCCTTCGGGGTGTGAGGAAGGACTATGGCAAATTCTTCACCTCCAATCCTCGCAGCAAAATCGCTCGCCCTTATTTCTTCTCTAATCAATCTACCCATTTCAGCTAAAATCCTATCCCCCTCAAGATGACCATATTGGTCATTAAAAGCTTTGAAATCGTCAATGTCCATTATGACGAGAGAAATGGGATAGCCGTATCTCCTTGCTCCCTTCATTTCCCTCCCCATCCTCTGATAGAACATCCTCCTATTAAGGAGCCCCGTTAGATGGTCATGGAAAGCGTATCTTTCCAGCTCAGCTATGGAGTAAACGCGGGCAAGGATATTTCCCAACTCTATGGCACAGGCAGATAAAAGCACCCTTATATCCTCGGATGGAGGAGAAAACGGCTCCAGGAACAAGACGAGTAGATGGGTAATATCCTCTCCTTCAAAGACGGGCACCCCGATGACTCCCCTTTCTATTTTATTCTCGTCATTTATGAAAGCTATATGCCCCGTTTCTCTTATTCTTTGACAAATGGATTGCAGAAGCGGATGATGTATAACATCTTCACTTTGATAAAACACTAATGAATATTCGCTTCCTCTGCATTTCACTAAAACGATATCTTGCAAGGTGGGCATAAAATCGCGAAAGAGGTTAAATAATTCACTACCAACTTCTTCAATATTAATAGCCCGTGATAAGTTGGAAATCAGTTTTACGAGAATCTCCAATAAGTTTCTTCTTCTTTCAATTTCCAATTCTCGTTCCAGTGCTTCAAGGATGATTATCACCTCTTCAACAAGCCCTTTGGCTTCTTCGAAATCTTTCTCTTCGAATGGTTTGCTTCCTTTTACTCTTACGAGATGAAATACTCCCAGCTTTCTCCCCCTAAGAATAATTGGAAAGCTCAGTATACTCATAACTTGGAAATTCTCCACCACATCTTTGAGTATGTTTGGGTGACTCTCGGCGGATTTAATAAGTAATGGTTCATTCTTTAATAATACCTCCCAAGAAACACCCCCTTCTTCAACAGAAATCTCGCGTTCTCGAAGGATTTGCATCTCTCCTTCCGATAAACCATAACCCAAAGAAGAAAATTTCAGCTTGTTCTCATTTTCATCGTAGCGAAGATAAACCGCTCGATCAGCACCCGTTGCTTTCGCTATAGTTTCAAGAACCTTTTTTATAGCCTCCTCTATTGTTATTTGCTCAAGAAGAATGGAGCGCAAACTTCCCCGAAGCCTTTCCTTTTCCAAAACGCTTTCCCATTCGCTTTTAAGAAAACCAATTAGCGAGGCTACCAGAAACATCATAAATAATGTAAGGGCCACATAATATATCTGTTCGGGTCCTGTTGAGACAATTGCTATACTGCCAACAGCAGAAGCGTAAAAGCTGAAAAGCACAGCGTCTCTAAAACCATAATCAAAGGCAACGAATATAACTGGTAAAAAAAGATAGGGATAAATAGGGCTTTGCCAACCATCTGTCAGGCTTATAATCCACGAAATCATAAGGGCATCAAAAACATACAGGGTGATATTGACTTTTTTAACCCTCCTCGGCACTTCCTTCGCTTCAAGCCAAATGGCAATCAAGATGTATAGGAGTATTATGAATAAACTCAGGGAGAGAGCATTTAGATAAAATAACTTTGAACGATAAGGAGAAGCATAGAGAGTAGCAATACCCAATATATAGATGAAGGCACGAGCATATTTCAAACCGATGTCGCTCCATCTACCAAGCTTCATAGCTTATTCCTCCAGCAAGTGCCCCATCTTATTCTGTTTCGTGAGCATATAATTCCTGTTTTCCTCCCTTACAGGCACCGTCAAAGGCACTCTTTCCACTATCTCCAAGCCATAAGCGGATATGCCAACTATCTTCTTAGGATTATTCGTCATCAACCTAATCTTTTTCAGCCCAAGGTCAATGAGAATTTGAGCTCCTATCCCATAATCTCGTAGGTCAGGTGGAAAGCCGAGAGCCTCATTTGCTTCAACAGTATCCAAACCTTTATCCTGCAATTCGTATGCTTTTATCTTATTAACAAGTCCAATACCTCTACCCTCCTGCTGGATATAGAGAATCACTCCCTTTCCCTCCGCGCTGACCATTTTCAACGCAGCTTCCAACTGGTCGCCGCAGTCGCAGCGGAAGGAATGGAAAACATCGCCTGTCGTGCAGGCAGAATGAACCCTGACCAATATAGGTTCTTCGGGCGTTATATCGCCCATCACAAGCGCGAGATAGGGCTTATCATCAACGATACTCTGATATGCGATAGCTTTGAAAACACCGAATCTTGTTGGCAGAACTGTCTCGGCGGCTCGGAAAACAAGCTTTTCCTTCTTTCTCCTGTATTCTATCAGACTGTTTATCGTTACGATATGCAAACCCCATTTCCGAGCGAACTCAATCAATTGAGGGAGGCGAGCACAGGTACCATCATCATTTAGGATTTCGCATATCACGCCCGCGGGATATAGCCCAGCAAGAACGGCAAGGTCCACGGCAGCCTCGGTATGCCCCGCCCTCACTAAGACGCCTCCCTTTTTCGCTATTATGGGGAATATATGACCAGGGCGTGCAAGGTCGCTCGGCTTGGTAGAATGGTCTATAAGCGCTTTAATCGTCGTAGCCCTGTCCTGGGCTGATATACCCGTTGTCGTTCCCTTCTTGGCATCAACCGATATCGTGAAGGCGGTGCGATGAGCCTCCGTGTTCTCCGTCGTCATAAGGGGCAAGTCCAGTTCCTTAGCTCTTTCTTCTGTGATGGGAACACATATCAAGCCCCTTCCATAGGCAGCCATAAAAGCGATTTTTTCAGGTGTTACCTTCTCAGCAGCAATCACAAGGTCTCCCTCGTTCTCCCGGTTCTCATCATCCACCACGATGAGCATCTTACCTTGCCTTATTTCCTCTATTGCCTGCTCAACCGGGATTATAATTTTTTCCTCAACCATACCGCATCACCTGCAAAGCATATTTAGCAAGAACATCAAGCTCGATGTTCACGAGGTCTCCTATCTTTTTGAACTTAAGGTTCGTATTCTCGTATGTATAAGGAATAATTACCACTTCAAAACCATCCCTTAAAAGCCTTGCCACCGTCAGGCTTATCCCCTCAACCGCCACCGAACCCTTAGAAGCGAGATAAGGCATAAATTCTTTATCAACGCTTATCTCCATCCTCAATTCTTCCCCTTTTCTCGTTATCCTTTTAATTCTACCTACCCCATCTATATGTCCTTGGACGATGTGCCCTCCTAATGGCTTATCCAAAGTGAGGGCACTCTCAAGGTTAACTCTATCCCCCACTTTCACTTTGGATAGGTTTGTCCTGCTCAGACTTTCCTGTGACGCATAAAATATCAAGCTGTCCCTTCCCTTTTCCATCACAGTGAGGCAAACACCATTTATAGCGACGGAATCGCCAGTGTTCGCTTTGGAGGAAAGGACCTTTGCTTGAACCTCCAAAATAAGCCCTTTCCCTCTCCTTGTAATTCTCTTAATCTTTCCAATTTCTTCCACTATTCCCGTGAACATCGCTTTATGTAAGCCTCGACAAGGAAATCTTCTCCAATTTTTCTTATCTTTAATTTTTTTAATCTTATAGCATCCTTAAGATTTTGGCAACCTTTTCCTTCCACACTCGTTTTAGCGTCTCGTCCACCGATTATAAGCGGAGCAAAAAAGAAAAATATCTTGTCCACCACACCCGACTCAAGGAAGGAAGCAGATGTCTCTCCACCACCCTCAACTAATAGGGAGGCTATTCCCCTTTTACCGAGTTCCTTAAGCATCTCCCTTACATCAACCTCTTCGCCTTCACTGACGATTACCTCCACTCCTATATTTCTCAAGCCCTCTATCCAAGAGGGCGAAGCATATGTTGTGGTGAAGACGAATCGCTTCACATCGTTTCTAAATACCCGTGCACTGAGGGGAACTTTTCCTTTTCCATCAAGGACAATCCTTACAGGGTCCCTTCCTAATCCATGGGAAGTGAGAGAAGGGTCATCAGCCAATATTGTTCCGCATCCTACAAGAACAGCGTCGTATTCGCTCCTCAATTTATGTACCATTCTCCTCGCCCTCTCACCTGTAATCCATTTGGATTCACCTGTCTTCGTAGCGATTTTCCCATCTATAGATTGCGCCATTTTTAGGGCAACAAATGGTACACCTTCGGTTATGAATTTTATATAAGCTTCGTTTAACTTTCTTGCTTCTTCCTCCAAAACACCTACCTCCACTTCTATCCCAACCTCTCTTAATTTTTCTATCCCCTTACCATTTACCATAGGATTGGGATCTACCATTCCTACGACAACCCTTTTTATTCCCGCTTTGATGATTGCCTGAACACAGGGAGGCGTCTTGCCATAATGGGCACAGGGTTCAAGATTGACATATAGATCAGCATTTCTTGCATCTTCTCCTGCCTCTTCAAGTGCATATACCTCTGCATGTGGAGCACCATAGCGAGGATGATAACCCCTCCCTATTATCCTACCTTCCTTCACAACTACTGCACCTACCAAAGGGTTGGGCGAAACGAAGCCCTTCCCCTTTTTGGCAAGTTTAAGGCAAAGTTTCATATAGTTTTCATCCTTTTCTTTTATCATCTCTGCTCAAATCCCTGCGAATTATCTCCCTTCTTTTTTCTATGTAATAACGGGAAATTTCCTTCATTTCCTCTAAAGCCAGCAATATCAATATGAGCGCCAAGATGAAGCAGATTCCCCAGAATAGGATATAGTATTTTCCCCACTCGGGGCGAGAAAATCTCCATCCTATAAAGAGAAGCAATACGACTACCAATGAGAGGATAATGCTTATAATTCTTAACTTTCTCTGTCTGGGAGAGAAAACCATCCTGCTACTCCGCTTTTATCTTCTCCCAGACAGCAAAAGTCCGTTCCTCTACCTCTTCTATAGGGACATCTTCTGTTTGATGGTTTTTCCTCAAGCGAAGCTCAACTATCCCATCCTTTACCTTTCTTCCTACCACAATTTGAAGCGGGATGCCTATCAAATCCGCGTCCTTAAACTTCACGCCCGGACTTTCTTCTCTGTCGTCATAAAGAACCGACATCCTATCAGATAGCCTTGCGTAGATATCTTCCGCTACCCTTCTTTGCTCCTCATCCTGTGAGTTCACAAGGATTAGAATAATGTCAAAGGGCGCAACACAAGGTGGCCAACACAACCCATCTTCATCATGATGGACCTCTGCAATAGCTGAGACAAGGCGGGAAACACCCAATCCATAACACCCCATCACGAACGGCTTAAGCGAACCATCCTCGTCCTGGAAATAAGCCTGCATCTTTTCCGAATATTCGGTGCCAAGCTTGAAGATGTGTCCCACTTCAATTCCCCGTATCTCCATCAAATCTTCACCACACTGGGGACAAGGATCACCCATTTGAGCAACTCGGATATCGGCAACCAAAGATATTTTGAAATCCCTACCTGGCACAACACCGAGAAAATGGTAATCCTTCTCATTCGCCCCAGTAACGAAACCCTTCATTCCCGCAACTTCTTTATCGGCAACTATAGTGACCTCTTCTTTTAGATTCACAGGTCCGGAAAAACCCATTGGGGCGTTGGTTAACCGTAGTATCGTCTCCTCGTCAGCCATCCGAATCTCCTTTGCTCCAATGGCGAGAGCAAGTTTACTCTCGGAAAGCTCACGATCTCCTCTTATGAGCGCCGCAATAGGTTTCCCATCCAATAAATAAAGCAATGTTTTCACCAATTTTTTCGGCTCAATTCCCAAAAAAGAGGCAACCTCAGCTACAGTGGTCAAGTTAGGTGTATGAACTTTTTTCAGGTTTGTATCCTCACTAATATCTTCCTCTTGGGTATCCCTTTCTCCTATCCTCGCTATGCTTTTAGCAGAAGCATATCCACAGTTCTCGCAGAGAATGACCTCGTCCTCCCCCGAGGGCGTTGGAACGGTGAACTCAAGAGTATATTTCCCACCTATCGCACCTGCCTCCGCCTCAAGCACGAGATAGGGTAGCTTCAAACGCTGGAGTATCCGCTCATAGGCAATTTTTATCTTCTCAAAAGACTCATCCAGACCTTTATCGTCCCTATCAAAGGAATAGAGGTCCTTCATTACGAACTCCTTAGCCCTTATAAGTCCACCCCTTGGGCGGGGTTCATCCCTGAATTTCGTCTGGATATGATAAATAAGCAAGGGGAGTTGGCGGTAGGATTTGACCGTGCGTCTTACTATTTCAACGGAAACTTCCTCATGCGTGGGAGCAAGACAAAAATCCCTACCAGTTCTGTCCTTCAATTTGAAAAGCTCCGGACCAAAATTTGTCCAACGTCCTGACTCCTCCCAAAGTTCCGAGGGATTAAGAGCAGGCATAAGTATCTCAATGCCACCTGCCCTGTTCATCTCTTCCCTAACTATGTTCTCTATCTTCTTGTAGACAGAAAAACCGAGTGGTAAGAAGGTATAAACTCCCGCAGCAATCCTTCGGATATAGCCAGCTTTTAATAAGAGACGAAGAGAGGGTATCTCTCTTTCCGAAGGTTCCTCTCTCAAAGTGGGAAGGTAATAAGACGATAGCCTCATACTAATGAATTTTATAGGCTTAATCCGTATTAGACAACTTAATATTTAACGAGTGTCAGGACATCATAGTCCTTCAATTTTTCCCTTCCATTTAGGTAGGTCAGTTCTATAACGAAGGCAATACCCACAACCTTTCCCCCTAACTTTTCAACAAGCTTGGCACTTGCAAAAGATGTTCCTCCCGTGGCGAGCAAATCATCTATTAATAGCACCCTTTGCCCCGAGACTATAGCATCCTTATGCATCTCTATTGTCGCGGTGCCATACTCCAGCTCGTAGGTTTCCTTCACCGTTTCCCACGGTAGTTTACCTTCTTTTCTTATCGGCACAAAGGGCACCTCAAGGCGGAGGCATAAAGGCATAGCGAAAATGAATCCTCGCGATTCTATCGCCGCCACTACATCCACGCCCTTCTCTTTGGCAAATTCCTCAAACCTGTCTATTATCTCCTTGACTATAGCAGGTTGCTTAAGGAGAGGCGTAATATCCCGGAAAATTATCCCTTTTTGAGGGAAATCGGGGATATCCCTGATATAGGATTTTATCTTTTCCTCAAGAGACAATCCTATCTACCTCCTTGTTTATGAAATATTGCGGGCACACTTTCCTCAAAGGGTGGTGAACATACTCCCCGCTCCGTCACTATAGCAGTTATTAAACGGGAAGGGGTTACATCAAAAGCGGGGTTGATGACATCAACATCTTCTGTAATCAATCTTTTCCCTTTAATGGAGAGCACTTCTTCTTTCTCTCTTTCTTCTATCGGTATATCCGCTCCCGTGGCGATGTTGATATCTATTGAAGATAATGGAGCGGCAACGATAAAAGGGATATCGTGTGATTTCGCAAGAACTGCAAGGGTATAAGTGCCAATTTTGTTAGCAACATCGCCATTCCGAGCTACCCTATCCGCACCCGTTACCACAACATCTACTTTTCCTTTGCTCATCAAATATCCAGCCATAAAATCGGTGATAAGAGTAACAGGTATATTATCTTCAAGAAGCTCAAATACTGTTAGGATTCCCTGGAGGCGTGGACGTGTTTCGCATGCATAAACATGGATTTTCTTACCTTCCTCAATAGCACTTCTTATTATGCCGAGCGCTGTGCCGAACCAAACTGTTGCAAGCGACCCAGCGTTGCAAATGGTCAAAACATTTGCTCCATCCTTGATGAACCGACTACCATTTCGCCCAATTGCCCTGTTGACCTCTATATCTTCCTCCCACATCCTCATCGCCTCTTCAAAAAGGGCTTCTTTCGCTTTTCCAGTTTCCTCTCCCTGCATATCCCTCGCCCGTTGAAGCATTCTTTCAATTGCCCAAAAAAGGTTATAGGCGGTGGGACGTGTTGACCGCAGGAGCTCGGCAGTTTCCTCCAATTTCTCAAAAAGCAAATCAACATCTCCCTCAAAATCCTTTATTGAAAGAAACATTCCGAAAGCAGCTGCCACCCCAATAGCGGGCGCACCCCTTACTTTCATAGTTTTAATGCATTCTGCCACCTCTTGGGGAATGGAACATTCTATAAAAACAAGCTCCTCAGGCAGGCGTGTCTGGTCTATTAGGAGAAGTTTATCGTTTTCCCATTTTAGGGTGGGTGGGAGTTCCCATTTCACGCTCATACTACCGCTCCTTTAAGGGCATCCTTGCAATGGCATGTCCTTTCCTCTGGCATATTTTCTATCATCGTGTAAATCAATTTCTTCACCTTCTCGTTATTCTCCCTAAATACCCTGGTAACCTCCTCGGCGGATACCGGCTCCACTTGTCCAACCAACCCCACATCCCAATCTGTTATAAGCGAAATATTGACATAACAAATAGCCAGCTCCCTTGCAAGAGTTACCTCGGGATACTGCGTCATATTTATCACCTCCCACCCCATCTTCGTGAACCATTGCGATTCAGCTTTTGTGGAAAAACGCGGTCCCTGGATAACGACAACCGTTCCCTGTGGATGATAGGAAATTCCCAGCTTTTGGGCGCATTCTATTGCTAACTCACGCAATTGAGGGCAATAAGGGTCAGCTGTGGAGATATGTATTGTTGTGGGACCATCGTAGAATGTATCAATTCTTCCCCTTGTCCTATCAACAAACTGGTCACAAATCACGAAATCACCCGGTTTTATATGTGGCTGGAGTGACCCCGCAGCACAGGGTGCGATGATTCGTTCAACTCCAAGGTGGTGAAAAGCCCAGATATTCGCCCTGTAATTTATCCGATGAGGTGGTAGGGAATGGTCCCTTCCATGGCGTGGCAAGAAAGCAACTTCCCACTTTCCAATTCTACCGATAGCCACTTTATCGCTTGGTGGACCGTAGGGAGTATCAACTTTTATTTCTTCAAATTCGTCGAATAAAGAATAGAAACCGGAACCGCCAAATACACCTATCTTTACCTGCATTGCGCTATCTGCCTCCTTTCTTCTTAATAGAATAAATCTTACTAATGCTTAAGACAAGCATTTTGTTCGGCATTTACCCAATTCAGCAAAATTTTTCTATGTTATCCTGGGATTTCTTGTTATCCTTGGAGATTATTGCTCTTTTATATACCAGTGTGTATAATTTAATTTGAACTATCACAATCAACTTTAGGCGATTAGCTGGGATGAATTGTGGATATTTTTTGGGAACATTGACAAAAATTCACAAAGAAAATATACTATTAAAGGAGGTTAGATATGCCGATAGATTTAGGAGATATTAGACCAGGATTGACAATCGAATACGAAGGTGAAATCTATTATGTGCTAAGCGCGGAGCATGCGAAACTTGGAAGAGGGGGCGCCTTTGTGCGCGCTCGTTTAAGGAATATAAAGACCAATGCAGTTGTGGATAAAACGATAAAACCAGGGGATAGATTCGACCTCGCTTTCATTGAGAGAAAGCAGATGCAGTTCATCTATCGTTCCGATGACGAATATGTCTTTATGGACCCAGAAACCTATGAACAACTCTCACTTCATAAGTCATTACTTGGGGAAGCAACAGACTACTTGAAAGAAGACGTGGAAGTTCAGGCAATTATGTACGAGGGCAAGATAATCGGGATTGAACTCCCAATAACCGTAGAACTGGAAGTAATTGACACTGAGCCAGGCGTTAGAGGGGATACCGCTTCTGGGGGTAGCAAACCAGCAACTCTTGAAACTGGTTTGGTCATACAAGTTCCTTTCTTCATTGAAAAGGGGGATATCGTGAAGGTTGATACACGCACAGGTGAGTATGTGGAAAGGGTGAGATAGCTATAAGTTATGTGAAAGAAAAGTGGGCTTTTCTGTTCGGTCCCTTTTATATTGGTGTCCTTATCAGTGGACTATTACTATTCTCCGGTTCCCTAATTTATGTAATCTACGGCTTCGTCTCCGGCTTCGTTTCCCATTATTCAAGTTTCCCGCCTCTTGCTCAAGAAATCATACTTTATAAATTCTCCCTTTCTTTACAATTGTTAACCATAGGATATTGCTTGCTTTTATTAGCTATTTTCCTTCGCTATCTTTTCTCCTTTGAAGTAGCATTTATCCTGCTTTTGATCGGATTGTTTCTTTATTTGGCAATCCCGTTCATTTTGGGAACATTCTTCCTATCTGGTGGTCTCCCCACCACTCCCATGCATAGAATTCTGCTTACGACACATACCTTGGGAATCATTTCCTTTGTTTTTTCCGGAATACTTTTTTTGGGGGAAATCTTTTACCTTCTTCGCAGCCATTTCGCCACAAAGGATATAATAACAAAAGAAAAGATACCTTCCACACCTTACCGACGAACTTCTTTACTTTCTTCCATATCTTTACCCTGCTGGGATACCCCTTTTTGTCGCGAGTTCCTCAGAGAATTCTGTCCAGCTTGGGCAAGAAAAAGGAGCTGCTGGAAAGTAGGTGGAGGTTGCCTTTGCGATGAGGCGATCGTAGAACAAATGATTTCTCAAACAAGTGTTAGGCAACCTGAAAGTGCCAGATTGTTAAAAAGAACAAGCCAATTAATGCAGAAAAAACACGATTGTTTAAAATGTCCAATCTACACAGAGCATCAAAGGCAGAAATATAGATGGCTCTCTTTCTTAGTTCCCTTATCCATATTAGCTTTATTCATATTAGGTAGAGGAGGTATTCATAATTATTACTTAAGTATTGCAAGGTTCTTTGATAATCTCTTCTCTAATCTTGCATACTTACCCACTACTTCCGGTAAGATATTGACAACACTTTCCACACCATGGCTGGAAACCACCATCCTGGTCATATTTGCCCTTTTTTTGATGGGATTGTTACTTCATCTACTGGAATACTTCTTATTTTCTTTGGGTTGGTGATCTATGAAAGACAGCGAATTGATAAAACAAATACTTTCGCTATTGGAAAACTCTTCCGTAGAAGAGATGGAACTGACTTGGGAAGGCAAAAGGTTATTCATAAAGCGTTCGGCTGAAAGGTTGGTTAAAACAGAAACCCAACCAACGGTGGAAATTCCCCCTACCTCGGTAGAAGTTGTTTCCCAGAGCGTAGGGATATTTCATCCTTTGGTAAAGGAAGGTGATATGGTCAAGGAAGGTGAGAAGATTGGGTTTATAGAAACGCTCGGTATAAAGGACGAGATACTTTCTCCTGCTTCGGGCATAGTGCATTCCCTCCTTTCCGAAGGTGAAATTGTTGAATATGGCAAGCTAATTTGCTATATAAAATTACAGGAGGTAGAACAAATTGAAGAAAAGACCGACTAACTTGCTGTTGTTCCTACTTCTAATAATCGTCGGCGTTGGGCTTTATTTTGCTATTCAAAAGGCTCAGCTCCCTGCCGAGAACCCTTCTACAGAGTCGAAAATAGGAGAATCACAGCTCAAGGATTTGGAATGCCTGAATAATCTAAGACAAGTGAGACACGCGATTGCCGCCTATATGGCGGACCATAATAACGCCCTTCCCCCATCACTGAAAGACCTGTTTCAATACGGCATTAAACCGGAAAATCTACACTGCCCAGTGGGAGGAGAACCTTACATTTACAATGAGGGAACGGTAACCTGTCCCCATCCTGGGCACGAGAAATTTTAATATGTTCAGAAAAATACTCATCGCTAACCGCGGGGAAATAGCAATAAGGGTGATAAGAGCTTGTAAAGAGCTGGGCATAAAAACAGTTGCCATTTACTCCCAAGCGGATAAGGATAGCCTTCATAAGGAATTCGCCGATGAAGCAATTTGCGTGGGTCCACCACCCCCGAGGGATTCCTATCTTAATATTCCTAATATCTTAAGCGCCGCAATCGTTACAGGGGCAGAGGCTATTCACCCATGCTATGGTTTCCTTGCGGAAAATGCAACATTTGCCCGCCTTTGCGAAGAATGTGGAATAAAATTCATCGGACCTTCTCCTGAGGTTATAGAGGCTCTGGGGGATAAAATGAATGCCCGCAAGATTATGAAAAGAGCTGGCGTGCCAGTTGTGCCGGGAACAGAAGAACCTGTAAACGAGGAAGATGCCCTCCGTTATGCAGAAGAAATTGGTTTCCCCCTTATGTTGAAGGCAGCTGCTGGAGGTGGTGGTAAGGGAATGAGAATGATAGGGAGGAAGGAGGAACTTCACCTCTATCTTCAATCGGCAAGGGCTGAAGCAGAAGCAGCTTTTGGAGATGGGAGGCTTTATCTCGAGAAATTCCTCCTTAAACCACGCCATATAGAGGTGCAAATCCTTGCTGATAATTATGGAAATGTCGTGCACCTTGGAGAAAGGGAATGCTCCATTCAGACCCCTTCATATCAGAAGATGCTTGAGGAAGCTCCCTCCCCAATCGTCGACCAAGAAATGAGGCAAAAAATGGGAGAAGCAGCTATCAGAGCGGTTCAGGCTGTGGGATACAAAACAGCTGGAACAGTGGAATTCCTCGTTGATGATGCTCTCTCTTTCTATTTTATGGAAATTAACACGAGGATTCAGGTTGAACATCCTGTTACGGAGATGATAACCGATATTGATATCGTTAAATGGCAGATACTCACCGCTGCAGGAGAAAAGCTTCCCTTCGTTCAAGAAGACATCAAGTTCAGGGGACATAGCATTGAATGTAGGATAACCGCTGAGGACCCGTATAGAAATTTTGCCCCCAGTGTTGGCACTATCCAACGATTAGTATTGCCCGGCGGACCTTGGGTTAGATTGGATACCCACCTCTATGAAGGCTATACAATCTCACCAAACTACGATGCGCTTCTTGCGAAATTGATAGTTTGGGCAAAAACAAGAGAGGAAGCGATAAAGAGAATGCAAAGAGCTTTAGAAGAATTTATAATAGAAGGGGTGAAAACGAACATAGATTTCCACAAGGAAATCCTCACCTCAGCTCAGTTTCGAGATGGTAAGGTCTATGTTGGTTTCGTTAAAGAATTATTAGAAAGGAGGTCTGAAGATGAACAAAGGCATATGGGATCACTATAAGGGAAGAATAGTAGGCTCGCTTGCAGGAGCTGTTGTAGGACTTTTAGCCTTATCAGTGGGCTGGAAAACACTTTTATTTCTCATCTTCGCAGCCATTGGCTATTTCCTTGGTTTCCTCCTTTGGGATAAAGAAACACCTCAAAGCAAAGATTAGCCTTGCGTTCAAAAGCGAGAGAATTAGCACTTAAATTGTTGTTTCAAATAGACTTAGGCGGACATTCTTTAGATGAAGTTTTTTCCATAGGACGAAAACATTTAAAAGCTCCGGAAATCGTTTGGGACCTTGCAGAAGAAAAAGTAAGGGGGATTTGGGAGAATCTTTCGGAGATAGATTCTTTGATAAGGGAATATGTAAAAAATTGGGGAGACCTTGAGAGGCTCACCACTATAGATAAGAATATACTTCGCCTCGGCGTTTATGAATTGCTATACGAAGATGATATCCCAACAGGGGTTGTTATGGCTGAAGCTGTCAAGCTGGCAGAGCTTTACGGCACGGAAAATTCCGCAAGATTCGTCAATGGAGTTCTCTCTTCCATTGCAAGGAGGGTGAGACAGAATGGCCAAGATACTTGACGGTAGAAGTTTGGCGAAAAAGATAAGAGAAGAGCTAAAACTTGAAGTGCAAAAAATAAAGGAAAGGGGAATAATCCCCTCACTCGCAGTTGTCCTTGTAGGAGATAATCCCTCCTCGGTGGTTTATGTCAATATGAAGCGAAAAGCCTGTGAGGAAGTTGGCATTTCATCCCACCTTTACCAGCTCCCCGCTGACTCTACTGAGAAAGAAGTAGTTGAATTGGTTAGGGAATTAGGTGCAAGAAAAGATATCACCGGTATCCTTGTCCAGCATCCTCTCCCTCCTCATATTGATGAACTGGCTGTTTTCTCCCAGATACCCTTGGAAAAGGATGTGGATGGCTTATCCCCCTTGAGCCTGGGGAGATTGGCATTCGGTCGCCCAGTTCTCGTCTCCTGCACTGCACTCGGCGTCCTTGAGCTTTTAAAACATTATCAAATACCTATAGAAGGCAAGGAAGCCGTGGTCATCGGTAGAAGCATCATCGTGGGCAAGCCTGTTGCTCTTCTTTTACTACAGGCAAATGCCACAGTCACCATATGCCACTCCCGAACACAAAACCTCTGGGAAAAAACAAGCCAAGCTGACATTCTCGTGGTGGGCATCGGAAAACCTGAATATGTAAGAGGAGAACACATTAAAGAGGGTGCTGTGGTTATAGATTGTGGCTATAATCGCCCACCTGGAGCGAATAGAGATGTCGGCGATGTCCACTTCCCATCCGCTCAGGAAAAAGCAAGCTACATTACCCCCGTTCCGGGCGGGGTAGGTCCTATGACCATTGCAATGCTCCTTAAAAATACGATAAAAGCTTTGGAGGTGCAATTATGAATTGGTGCCATTTTCTTATCCCCCTTATGCTCCTTCTCTCTTTAAGCTTGCAGGCTGAAACAGTCTTCTATGTTTCACCAAAAGGGAACGATTCCTGGTCGGGCAAATTAGCCGCACCAAATAAAGGAAAAACCGATGGTCCCTTCGCAACGCTTGAACGAGCCAGGGATGCTGTCCGGGAGCTCAAGAAAAAGGAGGGTGGGACTCTGAAAACCCCGGTAACAATCTATATCAGGGGAGGGCTTTACTTATTAGATAAGCCCTTTGTTCTAACTCCCGAGGATTCCGGAACGGAGAAGTGCCCAGTTACATACGCCGCATATAAGAACGAAAAACCCCTGATCAGCGGAGCAGTAGTTCTATCAAAATGGAAAAAAGAAACGGTAAAAGGAAGGGAGCTATGGGTGACTGAGATTCCCCAGGCAAAAGAAGGCAAATGGTTCTTCAGGGAGCTTTGGGCTGGAGATGTAAGGTTAAAACGAGCGCGCCATCCGAATGAAGGATACTTGGCGGTTGCGGGAGCTCCTTCTAATCCTAATTGGATGCAGGCTAATGACTTTCTCTTCAAAGAAGGAGATTTAATAGATGACCCCTCCTTGAAGGATGCAGAGGTAATCGTGATGGCTCTATGGGCGGAATCCCATCTGCCAATCGCAAAAATTGATAAAGAGAAGAACCAAATCATTTTCGGCAAAAAAATTGTATTTCCCCCTCAGGTGGGTGACCCATACTATGTAGAGAACGCCCTCGTTTATCTTGATGCCCCAGGAGAATGGTGCCTTGTCAAAGAAACAGGCAAACTTTATTATCTACCAGCTTCCAAGCTGGAACCCGACAAGGTGAAGATTTTCGCTCCGGCTCTTTCCCAACTTGTGCGTTTGGAAGGTAAACCAGAAGAAGGGAAATTTGTGGAAAATATAATTTTCAAAGGCTTAACCTTCAGCCATTGCGAATGGTGGTTCTCACCAGAGAGCAAACCGACTTGGTGGTCAACCTCGGAAGAGGAAGTAGGAGGCTTCGCACAAGCCGCCTGGGGAGTGCCTGGGGCGATTTATGCCGAAGGTGCACATAAATGTAGAATAGAAAATTGCACGATAAAGAATATCGGAACCTATGCCATTGAACTCTCAAAGGGATGTAAGGATAACAGCATCATCGCCTGTGAGCTCACTGATCTTGGAGCAGGTG
This sequence comes from bacterium, assembly GCA_014360465.1. Taxonomy (GTDB): domain Bacteria; phylum Armatimonadota; class JACIXR01; order JACIXR01; family JACIXR01; genus JACIXR01. The sequence goes on along the minus strand of JACIXQ010000001.1, from coordinate 5,062 downwards.
GAGTTAAGATTGGGGAAACCGGAATAAGACAGAATGAGAACGAACAAACAGGCAGAAACAAGGTGATAGGTTGCCATATACACAATGGTGGAAAAATCTTTCATAGTGCAGTGGGAATATGGGTGGGACAAAGTTATGGCAATATACTTTCCCGAAACCATATCCATGACTTCTATTATTCAGGCTTCTCCATTGGTTGGACTTGGGGCTATGGTGACACCCTTGCCAGGGATAATCTCATAGAGGGTAACATAGTCCATCATATTGGTAAACTTTCCAATGGGGATGGACCGATTCTCAGCGATATGGGTGGAATCTATACATTAGGAGTGCAACCGGGCACTGTGATAAGATTGAACATATTCCATGACATCGCGGGTCTACACTACGGTGGTTGGGGCATATACTTAGACGAGGGAAGCACGCATATCCTCGTTGAGAAGAACCTCGTTTACAATACTACTCACGGTGGATTCCACCAACACTATGGAAAAGAGAACATCGTCCGCAATAACATCTTCGCTTTTGGACGTGATGCCCAGATACAGCGTAGCCGACCCGAGGAACACACGAGCTTTTTCTTCCAGAACAACATCGTATACTGGAAAGAAGGGGCGTTATTTGCGGGAAACTTGGGCGATTTCCACTTCTTCTTTGACAAGAATATCTACTGGAAAGAGGGTGGAGGAGAAATATCGTTTGCCGGACTAACATTTGAGCAATGGAAGGAAAAGGGTATGGACAAAAATTCCCTCATTGCCGACCCCCTGTTTAAAGATGCCTCTAAATACGATTTCCATCTGAAAAAGAATTCCCCAGCTTTAAAACTCGGCTTCATTCCCTTTGAGTTTCCCACTCTAAAAAGAGGTGAATAAAAATGAGCGAGCTTTCTGATTACTTTACTGTTGACTATCTCATTGAAACAAGCGGAGACCTAAAAGAGGCAAGTGAAAGGATTGCAAGAGAAGAAACAACCGGGAAGTGGGTTGGTAAGGGTGAACCAAGCGAGTTGTTCAAGAAGTGCCAGGGCACTGTCCTTGAAATTAAAGAATTAGATAAAGGCAAGGGTATAGCGAAATGCGCCTACCCCCTGATAAACTTTCAGGAAGATGAAGACCCATTTACAGCGTTCTGGCTCTTTGCCACTGGCGGTCCAGCCTTTGAATTCCGTGATATTGAATGGGTTAAAATTGTTGATTTCTCTCTCCCACCGAAAATGCTTTCCCTTTTCCCCGGACCGAAATTTGGTTTGAAAGGGATTAAGAAGCTTGTTGGGTTAAAGGAAGAAGAGCTTCTCTTGGGAATGTTCGTTAAGCCTTGCGCCGGTTTGACAGTTGAAGAAGTTGTTCAGAGATGCGAGGAAGCGGCTTTGGCAGGCGTTGATATCGTTTCTGATGACGAAAAGATGGCAAACCCTGCTTATTGCCCCTTGGAAGAAAGAGTCAAAGCTGTGAAAGAAGCAATTAAAAAAGCAGAAAGAAAGGTTTTGTATTGCGCTCATATAACCACATCTCCCGATAGAATAAAGGAAAACGCTTACAGGGCTATAGAAGCTGGTGCCGATGCCCTTATGATTCATATACTGGCATCGGGCTTCCATTCCCTTTCTATTCTCGCCAGAGACCCAAACATTAATGTGCCAATATATGTTGAAAGCGGCGGTCGCTCAATCTATGATAGATTGCCAAATTGGGGCTTATCCAGTTCCGCTTTCGCAAAGCTCGTAAGATTATTAGGAGGCGATGCCCTTCAGACAGGGGTGGTAGGCGGATACCTGCGTCCCGACCTTGAAACAGCGAAGCAAATGACAGAAGCCCTCCGAGAACCTATTCCTGGCATAAAGGACTGCGCTCCTGCCCTTGCTGGTGGTTTAAAACCAGCAAACCTGGTGGATAATCTCACAATATTCGGCATAGATGTGCTGGCTATTGCAGGAGTCGGAATACTCTCCCATCCCCTTGGCACAAAAGCAGGAGTAAGGGCTATGAGACAAGCAGCTGAGGCTTTCCGCCTCGGCGTACCTTTGGAGGAGTACGCCAAAGAGAAAGAAGAGCTTCGCCTCGCCCTTGAATCTTAGTAGAATTACCTTACTTCACTTCTTTAAGAAGAGCTGTTTGCTGACCGACAATATCCGCCAGGGTTAGCGTCGTTTGTTTTTACAGTTTCTTCTTAGGTGGGGAAGCATGGACAACGGTAAGATCATTCCCGGTCATTCCTTCACCCAACCATCCTACATAATCCTGAACGACGATCGGCTGGGTTTGGGGGATGAAAGAAAGCTTCAAGATGAAAGTATCACCTTTAAGAGGATATTTGAGGGTATCGGAGAGGTCTATCTCGGTCTTTATTTCACCATTTCTTACCTGGGGCCAAACATCTCTATACTCCGTCAAATTCATAAGTTGCCAACCGAGGGATTTCGTCTTCCTCGCCTCAATATCGGCATCCACGAGGGAAACATGGATTCTGGAAAGCTCAGGAAGATTCGTCTTACCTCTTATCTGGAGAATGCGGGGAGAAATACGATAAACCTGGTAGGTGAGGTAATAATGTTTAGGATTACGAGCCAGTGCTGCCCTATCAACTTTCCTTATGATACAAAGATTATAGTTGTGGATCGCCACATCCCTGTCAAAAATCGCTTCAAAATTCTTCGGATTCTTTTCCACAACTTTTTGCCCCTCTTCTACGAGCTTCTTCCATACTTTAATCGCCTCATCAATTTTACCTGCCCTTTCATAAGAGTGGGCAAGCATTCTCTTAACAGTGGGAGGTGAAGGAAGAGCAGTAGCCCTCTTATACCACTCAACAGCTTTATCGTAATCCTTGACCTTATCGTAATATAGCCATCCCATATCAGCGTAAAGCTCGTATTTGTCCGGGTTGTTTTTAATTCCTTCCTGTAGAAACTCCTCTGCCGAGGGGATAAGACGCCAATCTTCCGAGTTCCAAGCGAGCTGCCACGCGCCGGAGCTATATGCCTCGATAAAATGAGGGTCAAGCCAAGTGATTATCCTTATCAGTGGAGCGATTTTCTCGTGCTCCCCACTGTGAAAGTAATCCTCTATCTTGAGCCAAAGTAGACTTGCAGCTACCTCTCTAAGCCCCATCAATGCTGTGGCAAGGACTTCCCTTGAGATATAACCAAAGGAAGCCGTTCCGCCTGGCTTGTAGTGCTCCCTAAAAGTATCAATTCTTAGCTGAAGGAATACAACGAGGATGAAGCAAATTATGATGACCCAGACGAGCTTCTTCATAAGCTATACCTCTTTCCCAGCGAATGACCAGCAAGAAAGCACCGTTATTATGGTTGTGTAGGCGACCGTATAAGCTATCGCCAGCAGGACATATTGAAACTCTCCCGCCGGAATGTAGCCGTGGATTACTGGATTATATATATTGGCATTGCCGAAGTTCGGAACTATCAGATGTATAGCTTTCAACAAGAACTGGGTGACGGGGTTCTGGCTTGCATTGATCAAGGCATTAACATAATCTGAAAGAGAACCTACTACTAAAATGAAAGCGGAAAGAGTGATGCTTATATTGGTAGTTGTGAGTATAGAGAAAAGGATAGCAAAAGCGACGAGGATTAACAGGTAGAAGAAGAGGAGAAGGGTAGCTTCAAGTATGCGGGAGTTAGTTAAAAGAGCCTTAAAAAATCCTTCCGCCCTTACGCTTCCCTGTGCCATAACCACTATGAGAAGCGCCAAGCCCATAATCATCATATTCATAAAAAGCACCAGAGCGACACCAAAAAACTTTCCAAGAACGAACTGCCATCTTTCCACGGGCTTGGAAAGGACCGTATGCAATGTCCTTCTTTCTATCTCGGTCGGGATGAGCCCTGCAGTTACTATTAATGCTATCACTATGCCAAATAAGTAAATTACACCCAATCCCATTGACTTGATAAGCACCAATTTCTCCGAGGGAGCGAAGAAGGAAAAGATGAAAGATAGTCCTATGATAACGAGGGCAACGCCAAATAGTATCCACATCACCTTTTTCTGAACACATTCCTTGAAGGTAGCCCTTGCGATATTCCACACTACGCTCATTTAACTTACCTCCTTCACGATTTCCACAAATAGCTCTTCCAAGGAGCGGCGTAATGGCACCATTGATAAAATTTTTCCCCCATTTTGCCTGACGAAATCAATTATCTCCTGTGCCTTATCCTCACCATCTGCATAAAGCAAAACATCTCCATTTTTTTTGTAAACTCGGGATGCAATTTTTTCCGCCGCATCGATCTTCGAGGGTTCTAATCCCTCCACGGCTATCTCCATCTCTCCAACTTTCAAAAGGTCTTCCAATCTCCCAGTTCTAACTAATTTACCTCTGTTCATTATCCCTACCCTATCACATACCATTTCCACATCGGAGAGCTGATGCGAACAGAGGAATATAGTCTTGCCCTGCTCCTTCAACCTTATTAATAATTCTCTTACTTCACGGTGAGCTATTGGATCAAGACCGGAAGTAGGTTCATCCAAAATGAGCAACTCGGGGTCATTTATCAGCGCCTGGGCAATGCCTATCCTCTGTAGCATACCCCGTGAATAGCCCCTGAGCTCCTTCTTTCTATGTTCGCTTAACCCAACTATTCCTAACAACTCGTCAACCTTCTTCCTTAAAGCCTCTCCCTTCAAACCGAATAAACCACCATAAAAATATAGGAGGTCTTCCCCCGTCATATAATCATAGAAATAGGGATTCTCGGGCATATAGCTTATTTTCTCCCGTGTTTTTTTATCACCTATTGGGTTACCCAGCACCCATGCCTGTCCACTCGTGGGGAAAATCAAGCCCAAAAGCATCTTTATCGTCGTGGTCTTTCCAGCCCCATTTGGACCAAGAAAACCGAATATCTCCCCTCTCTCAACAATAAGGTCAAGGTTATCAACAGCGGTTATCGCCTGCCTTCGCAGTGGGTCATAGAAATGCTTCGTTAAACCTTCTGTCTTAATTACTTCCAAACTATGGACACCTCCTTGTATACAGTTTATTATATATTAACTAACATATTGCCTTTTGTCAATTTTTTCAATATAATTCA